>NZ_CP016757.1:316250-632500 GCF_001701045.1 Cloacibacillus porcorum | reverse complement strand
GCCGCCGCGGCGGGCGACGACGCGGGAGAGGTTAAGAGCCGTGAAAGTTATCCAGGGGTGCTCGGGGCAAAGATCTGCGGCGTGCCCGTCTTAGCGGAGAGGCTTCCGTGGCCCGGTCCCTATTCGGGACATACGATATCGCTCGCGCGCAAGGACGAGATCATCACGATAGAGGTCCAGGACTATACGAGCGAGATCTATATGGACGGCGTGTTTATGACGGCGGAGAAGATCGCCTCGCTGCCGCCGGGCTCCTTTGTGAGAAGTCTCGGAGAGATATTTTAGAGGACGGGCCGCTTCTACAGATGAATATTTTCCTTTGCGATCCGGATAAATTCCCGCGCTGCGAAGGAGAGATATCTGTCTTTCGGGCAGCAGAAGCCCATCGCGTATGAGGCTGCGGGAGTATCCAACGGTATTATATGGAAGGTCTCAGGAAAATTGATAAAGCCGGAATAGTCTATGAACATCTTCGGATAAAATGTGACGCCAAGGCCGCGGATGGACATTTCCAGCAGCGTCTCTATATTCTCCGATTCAACGATTATATTAGGTATAAAACCGGCCTGACCTATTAGTTCGTCCGCCACCACGCGCATTAAATCCCCTCTGTGCGGCAGCAGGAAAGGCAATTTTTCGAGCGGGCCGACGCCGGCGGTCCGCTCGATTTCTTTGACCACCGTCCCTTTCTGCGCTCCGAAATATTTTTCAAGCAATTCGTCAGAGACCATCAGCACCGCCTCTTCCTGATAAAAAAATTCGCTCTTTACGTTTACCGCCATGATCGGTAGTTTGCATATGAGCAGCTCAAGCTTGCCCTCCAGCAGCGCCTTCTGCATTTCGTCGTTTCTTCCCTCCGTAATTTTGATATCCACCTTCGGGAACACCCGCTGAAATAGCGGAAGTATCTCCGGCAGCAGTATTCTTCCGCGCGTATGCGCGATGCCGAGGGAGAGAGTGCCCCGGCGTTCGTCTTTTATATCGTTCATCTCATGCATCATGGAGCTGTATTCATTCAGAAACTTTTGGGCGTAGCTCTTGAAGAGCAGACCAGCCTGAGTGAGAACCAATGGCACACCGCGCATAAAAAGTTCGCTGCCCAGTTCTCTTTCTAAAGCCGCGATATGCGTGCTCAGCGCCTGCTGGGAGATATTCAGATTTTTCGCCGCTTTCGTAAAATTCAGCGTCTCCGTCGTCTCTATAAAATATCTCATATTCAGCAAGTTCAATATCTATCACTCCAATATTATTATTAATATGAATAATTATATCAACAATAAAAACATTGTTATACTCACCAATAGCTTCTGTTAGACAAAAATATATACTTATCTCATAATCGGGTCAAAGAACAACAACACAAATCTGTAAAGGAGGAATCGTAATGACGGCAATCACGATACACCACGGACAAAAATGTTTTAACTCGGCGGGGATGAAGACACTCGCCGCTCTCCTGCTCCCGGCGGCGCTCCTATTTGCTTTTATCATGGAGCCGCGGCTGTTATACGCCTCATTCGCATTGGCGGCTGTCTTTACCTACGGCGCGCTGCTGAATATTGTTATATTCAATAGAGGCGATGAGATGCACCTCATGTTAAATATAGTCCTTGAAAAAATATATAAAATTATGTAAACTGTAATGTAATATTTCACACAATTTCCGAGATACATATATTAAGATATCATAGGAGAAATTTTTTCCGGTATGAAAAGAGATAAATTTTTACAGGTCTATATCCTCGCGACACTTACAGTAATTTTCTGGGGCGCGAGTTTCGCGGGGGCAAAGGTGGCACTGGAACAGGCGGACCCCCTGCTGGTGATGTTCCTGCGCTTCGTGCTTTCACTGGCGCTGCTGCTTCCCGTTGCCTGGTACTGCGGCGAACTCAGGCTGCCGACGCGCAGGCAGACGCTTGTGCTGGCCTTCATGGGTTTTATGGGCTTTTTCTTTCATATCGGCATCCAGACGGTGGCGATGCGGAGCTCCGGCAGCGCGACGGCCAACTGGCAGATGGCGGCGGCCCCGGCGATGACGGCGCTACTTGCCAGTTTTTTTCTAAAAGAGCGGCTCTCGCGCGGCGGGGTCTTTGGGATAATCCTAGCCTTTCTCGGCGTGGCGGTAGTCCTCGGGCTGGGCACAAAGGGCGCGCGGGGAATCTCCTCCTATAATTTCGGGGATTTTCTGATATCGCTCTCGGTTCTCAACTGGGCCGCCTTCATGGTCCTTACGCGCTGGCTGTTCAAGGAGAACCGCTATCCGCCGGTCTTCACGATCTTCTGGGAGATATTTTTCGCGGTGCTGATGTGCCTGCCGGCGCTCGCGCTGACGGGAACGGACGTTTCAGTCTTGACCGGTTTCAGCTGGCGCACATGGGAGGCGCTCGCCATCCTTGGTTTTTTATGCTCCGGCCTGGCCTACGTATTCTGGTATTACGCGGCGGCGAACATCCCCGTCGCCAGGCTGATGGTTTTTCAATTTTTACAGCCGCTGGTGGGGATCGTCGTCGCCTATTTCGTAATCGGCGAACGGTTCACCCTCTGGCTCCTCCTCGGCGGCGCGATGATAGTATCCGGCGTATGGACGGTAAACAGGCCGCACCGATGAGATTTAAGCGCTCGTCAGACTACATGGGGATCTCGTACCCCTATCACATGGATTGGAGAGTTGTCTTATGAACAGCCGCGCAAAGAGCTTCACCGGACTTACGGCCGCCGCCGCGATTTCAATGCTGGGGGTGGGGATCGTGATGTCGAGCCTGCCGGAACGCGTCATCGAACTCAACGGCGGCAGCTCGGCGCTCGTCGGCCTGCTTGCTTCCTGTTACGGACTGCCATATATCATCTTCCAGGTGCCCTTCGGCAGCCTTTCGGACAGATTCGGCGTGAAGCTCTTCCTGCTGTTCGGCTATTTCCTGATGGCGCTCTCCGGGCTTCTGTTTTATTTTGCCGCCTCAAGCCTGCCCATATTTATGGGCCGCGCGCTTCAGGGCGCGGGAGAGATCCCGCTGTGGGCGATGGCCTCCGCGCTCATCGCGATCGCCTATCCGGAGCATAAGGGAAAGATGCTCGGCATCTACAGCGCCTCGATGTATGTGGGGCTGGCGGCGGGACCGCTCCTGCGGGTCATTTTCCCCAGCGTCCTGATGGTCGGGGAGCTGGGCTTCATGCTCTACAGCATCCTCTGCGTGCTGTCCTTTTTCATAATCTTGGTAATGGTAGAGAATAATAAAAAGGGTTCGCTGGATACGGCGAACCGGCTTGAGATAAGAAAGGCCTTCGCGCTGCTTTCGGACCTGCCGGTTCGCATAACGCTGTTCGGGATATTCCTCTACGGCTGCGGGCAGGGGCTGGTGTTCGCCATCGCGCCCGCCTGGTTCATCACAGAGAAGGGCTTCAGCCTGATCGAAACGGGGATGATCTTCACCGCCAGCTACGTATTTATATTTTTACTGCAAATAACCTACGGAACGCTCTCCGACCGCTACGGCCGGCGGCCCTTCATCATCGCGGGACTGCTTTTGACGGCGCTCTCCTGGGGGATCTTCCCATATATTCCCAGAGTCTCCTCCATAATCTGCGTAGGCTTCGCCGCCGGTTCCCTCGGGGGCTTCTATGTCGCCTCGATGGCCTTCCTCAACGAGCGCGCGCCGGACCACCTAAAGGGAACTATTTCAGGCGCGTACTATTTCTTTTGGGGCATCGGTTATTTTCTCGGTCCCCTGCTCTGGAGCTTCGGCGGACGGCGTTTCGGCATGACGGAGGGATTTATGGTATTCAGCCTGTTGCTGGCGCTGACGGCCGCCGCGCTGCTATTTACCGGAAACGCCGGAACAGTACCTCCTGCCTCTAGTTTCCGCGAAAGATAAAGAATACCGCGCCCACCATGCAGAATGAGGCCCAAAGGTAGTTTAGCGAAAGCTTTTCCCTCATCACGAAGAAGGAGAAGCCCGCGAATATAGTCATCGTGATGACCTCCTGCATGATCTTTAGCTGCGGCAGCGAGTAGACGGTGTGGCCGATGCGGTTAGCGGGAACCTGAAAACAGTATTCAAAGAAAGCCACGCCCCAGCTGATGAGGATAGCCACGATAAGAGGCTTCGCGCCGACATATTTCAGGTGCCCATACCAGGCATAGGTCATAAAGATGTTTGACACAAAGAGAAGGATCAATGGAGCAGCATATCTTAACATTACACTTTCCTCTTTTCGATAGATAAAGATATCACCGAAAAGGTAGTATATAACGAAAAACGGACTCCGTACAAGAGATAATATACCTTTTGTTGAAAAAATTTCTCTGCCGCGGCGATCCTATTTTACTGGTATCCTCCGCCGCCTTTACATATTCTCCCATTCCGGTAAAGTGAAGAAAAAACCCACGGCAAAATTCTTCTGCGCCTGGTTTTGTTCACTTTTTTTCAAATTTTACGCCTTTTTTTCTTCGCGGCTTCTCTTTTTACAGAGGGCGAATAGGTTCATAATATATTTAAATAATACATATTTTGGAGGCGTTTTTCGTCTCCTCTATTATTGAAAATAAAATTATAATACACAGAGGTGATTTACATGCTTCCCGCATCTGTTCAGCAAAAATTAACCAGCGCCGGCATCGAAATAAACGGCCCGCACGACTGGGACCCGCAAATTAACAACGAAGCGTTCTACGGCCGCGTCATCGCCGAGAAGAATCTTGGGCTCGGCGAGGCCTACATGGACGGCTGGTGGAACTGTAAGCGCCTGGACGAGCTTCTCTGCCGGATCATAAAATGCGGCGTTGAATATGATATCAAGGGAAACCTGCGCTACGCGCTGCTGCTGCTGCCGATGAAGCTGCTGAATATGCAGTCCCGTTCCCGCAGCCACAAGGTGGCGGAGGAACATTATGACATTGGCAACGACCTCTTTTTTTCTTTCCTCGACCCGCTGCACCAATACAGCTGCGCCTATTTCAAAGATACCGCGGATCTCGCGAGCGCTCAGGTCAACAAGCTGGAGCTGATCGCGGATAAGCTTGAACTCCAGGAGGGCGACCGACTGCTGGATATCGGCTGCGGCTGGGGCGGCCTAGCAAAGTATATGGCCGCCCGCCGCGGCTGCCGCGTCACCGCCGTCAACATCTCCAAGGAGCAGCTCGCCTTTGCGAAAGAGGACTGTAGGGGGCTGCCTGTTAAATTCCTCGACTGCGACTACCGCGATATCGACGGAGAATACGATAAGATAGTCTCCGTGGGAATGTTTGAGCATGTCGGAAGCAAAAATTTCCGCACCTACATGAAGGTGGTGTACCGTCTTCTGCGCAAAAACGGCCTCTTCCTGCTGCACACTATCGGAGGCAACCGCTCCGGCGTCAACTGCGACAGGTGGCTCAACAGATACATCTTCCCCAACGGCGCGCTGCCCTCGGCGGCGCAGATCGCCGCGGCGGCGGAGGGGCTCTTTGTCATCGAGGACCTCCACAACTTCGGCAGCCACTACGATAAGACCCTGATGAGCTGGTATCGGAACTTCACTAAAGCATGGCCCGCCTTTGCGGAAAGATACGGCGAGCGCTTCCAGCGCATGTGGAGTTACTATCTGCTCTCCTGCGCCGGCGCCTTTCGTTCGCGCGCCATCCAGCTGTTCCAGGTCGTGATGACGAGAGAAGGGGACGCGAGAGAGCAGCCGTTAGTTACTCTGCGCTAAATTTTTTGCCATACTATTGACAACCGGCAAAAATTTCATTTAAAATTTACTCAATTAAACATGGAGCAGGCGATGACTTGGTAATTAGCTTTCATTTGTACCGGGTCGTGGGGCTGGGCCGGGACGACAACCCGGCAGCGGGATGAATCTTACAGAGCCCGCGGGACCGTTTAAATACGATCCCGCGGGCTCTATTTTTATACACTCCGCGCGGAGGCTGAATAAGGAGAGTCACGTCATGGAATTAACGGAAAAATATTGCGGATTATCGGACGGTGAAGTCAGGGAGCGGCGGGAAAGGTACGGGGAAAATTCTCTCGCGCTGAAGAGAGAGGACTCCGCGCTGCGCGTGCTGCTCAAATTCTTCTCGGAACCGGTATTCCTGCTGCTCATCGGCGCGGCAGGCCTCTATTTCTTCCTGGGAGAGCCGCGCGACGGCGCCGTCATGCTCGTCTTCGTAGCTTTCATGGGGGCGATCAACTTCTATCAGGAGTGGAAGACGGACCGGACGCTCGCGGCGCTCAAGTCGCTCTCCTCTCCCAAGGTGACGGCGGTGCGCGGCGGCGAGGTCGTCACGCTGCCCTCCGAGGAGCTCGTCCCAGGCGACATAATCATCGTATCGGAGGGCGAACGGATCGCCGCGGACTGCGAACTGCTGGAAAACGACGGCTTCGGCGCAGACGAGTCGGCGCTTACCGGCGAATCGGAGATCGTCTGGAAGGTCTGCGCCCCACACGGAGAGGCCGGGCGCGGCTGGCGCACCGACCATTGCTACGCGGGGACGAACGCCGTCGCCGGACGCGCCGTGGCGCGCGTCACGGCGACGGGGGCGCGCACGGAATACGGAAAGATCGGCACGGACGTCGCCCAGGCCCCTGACAGGCCGACCCCGCTTGAAAAACAGACCCGCCGCCTTGTGCGCGACTGCTCGGTATTCAGCGTCATGATGCTGGTCTTCATCGTCGCCGCCACCTATTACCGGGGCAGCGGCATCATCGAGGCGGCCCTCTCGGGCATCACCATCGCGATGGCGACGATCCCCGAGGAATTTCCCGTCGTGCTCACCGTCTTTCTCGCGCTCGGCGCCTGGCGGCTCGCGAAACGCAATTCGCTCATCCGGCGCATCCCCTCCGTTGAGACCCTCGGCGCGGTGACGGTGCTCTGCGTCGATAAGACGGGGACGCTGACGGAGAACCGCATGTCGCTGAAGGAGCTGACCCCGCTCTGCGGCGCCACGCCGAAAAAGCTGACGGAGGTGACGGTTCTCGCCTCCGAAACTAACCCCTACGACCCGATGGAGCGCGCGATCCTTGACGAGGCGGCGAAGAAGAAGGTCGACGTAAAACGGCTCCAGGGACAGCGTCTGCTCCACGAATACCCCTTCTCCTCGGAGTCGCGCATGATGTGCCACGTCTGGGCCTACCGCGGAAAGGTGATGGCGGCGGCGAAGGGTTCCCCCGAAAACATTTTCCGTCTCTGCTCCCTCACACCGGACGAACGCGAACAGGCCGAGCGCGAACAGCTGCGCCTCGCGGAGAGCGGATGCCGCGTGCTAGCCGTCGCCTACAACGACGATATGAGAGGGATCCCAGAAAGGATGGAGGCCTGTAAGCTGCGACTTGCGGGACTTGCGGCCTTCGTCGACCCGCCGCGCGAAAACGTCGCGGAGTCGATAAGGGCCTGCGGCGGCGCGGGGGTTCGCGTCGTGATGATAACCGGCGACAACAGCGTAACCGCGCACCGAATCGCACACGACGTCGGCCTCGGCTGCGGCGAGAGGGAGCATGTAATGATAACCGGCGAAGAGCTTGAGAAAATGGACGACGGGGAGCTGGCTAAAAAGCTGGGGGACGTGACGATCTTCTCGCGCATCATGCCGCGTGAAAAGATGCGCATCGTTAAAGCGCTGCGCTCGCGCGGCGAGGTGGTGGCGATGACGGGCGACGGCGTGAACGACGCCCCCGCGCTCAAATACGCCGACATCGGCATCGCGATGGGTGGCCGCGGCACCGAGGTGGCGCGCGAAGCGGCGGATATGGTGCTGCTGGACGACGATTTTTCAACGATCGTGAGCACCATCCGCGACGGTCGGCGTATCTATGACAACATCAGAAAGGCGATGGAATACATCCTCGTGATACATATCCCCATCGCGCTGTCGGCGCTGGCCGCGCCGCTCTTGGCCCTTCCCGTGCTGCTGGCTCCGATCCACGTCGTACTGCTTGAGCTGATAATCGACCCCACCTGTTCGATAATCTTCGAGCGCCAGCCGGAGGAGAGGGACATCATGGAACGCCCGCCGCGCCCAGTGGGAGCGCCGATAATCACGCGGGGGCTGCTCGGAAAGGCGATCGCCCAGGGGCTCGCGATCTTCGCGGCGGCCTTCGGCTCTTACTATATCACGCTGCCCTACGGCGGCGCGGAACACGCGCGGACCTTCTTCCTCACCGTCCTGGTGCTCGCGAACCTCTTCCTCGTCTATGTGAACCGCTCCGACAGAGATTTTGCCTTCGCGAAGGGGAGCGCGGCGGTCGACAAGGTCGCCTGGTTCGTCAACTTCGGCATACTGCTCTGTCTCATTGTGATGTCAACGCTGCCGCAGGCCGCCGCCGCGACTAAATTGCAGCCGCTGTCGCCCGCGGACTTCGCGCTCGCGCTGCTGGCCGCCGCCGTGGCCACCTTCTGGTGGGAGGGCATAAAGTGGTTCAGGAGGACGAGAGGCTAGGAACGTCTACAAAAGCCGCGCCTGCCCGATCAGCTTTTGTCCGAAAAGATTCGAAGCCGGCACTATCTGCCCCAGCGCCACCATCGCGTTGATGGAGTGGCGAAGGTGCTCCTCCGCGCAGAGCTCGGCCCCCGCGGAATCCCGTGCCTCTATGCGTTCAAATAACCGCAGGTGGTCATGATATACGGAGCGGGGGCCGCCCTCCTTCTCGGGAGCGGTGCCAATCCGCATCAGCGAGAGGCTGTGCTCAATGACCGTGTGTATACCCTCGTAGATACGCGAGAGGTAGGCGTTCTCCGCCGACTCCACAATGACGGTGTGAAAGGTGGTGTTCCAGATAAGGCTCTCACGCGCCGCGGCCTCTCCTGGCTCCTCCACAAGCTCGGAAAGGTTGCGCAGACACTCGCGCATCTTCGAGAGGTCCTTATCGTCGCGCCGGACGGCGGCGATCGCCGTCGCCAGCGGCTCAATGATCTGGCGCACCTCCATCACCCGCGAAAGCATGTCTGCCGGCCAGCCGCGCACCTTATGAAGCATCATTTTTGCCTCGTTCTCCTCGCTTGACGAGAGATAGATACCCTGCCGGTCGCGGATGTCGAGCACGCCCATCGCCTCCAGCGCGATAAGCCCCTCGCGGACGACGGGGCGCGTCTCTCCGACCGCCTCCGCGAGCTGCCGCTCCGGCAGCAGCCTGTCTCCCGTAACGACCTCGCCGCTGTTGATCTTTTCCAGCAGCTTTTCTATGATCTGCCTTCTCTTTTCATTCATAAAAAATCACCCCAAGAAAATAATACCTCTTTAGGAATTTTCTGTCCTCTTTCTATATCCGCACACGACGCTGTAAAACGCCGCGCCGCCAATGATGAGAAAAGCTCCCAGCAGCTGGACGGCAGTGAGCCGTTCGTGCAGGAAAATGGCGGAGAACATCAGCGCTGACAGAGGCTCAAGATAACCGCAGACCGCAACCACACCGGCCGGCAGCCGCTGAATAGACGAGAAATAGAGATAACAGCCAACGCCGGTATTCACAATTCCGAGAAAAACCACCGGAACAAGCTCCGGCGCCGTCAGTGGCACGTAGGGCCCCTGCTTTGCAAACACGAAAACGGCCACGGCAAGAAAACTGAAAAAAAGCTGAAAGACAGCGTTTTCCAGACCTGTGATACCCTCCGCCATCTTATTGAAGATGACCATAAAGGCGTACATCACGGCGGAAAGCAGTCCGCAGGCCAGCCCCCATGAAAGACCTCCGGCCAGCAGGGCTCCGCCGTTGACAAGAAACATTCCCGCAAGCACAACGAAAAAGACCGCGGCGCTCAAAAATGTCAGCCGTTCGTGCAGAAGCAGCGGCGAGAGCGCCATCACCACAACGGGACCACAGTAGTTGGCAAGCGTCGCGATGCTGACGCCGACGCGCACATAGGCCTCATAGAGAAACATCCAGTTCGCACCCATCGCGATCCCCGAAATGGCGAGAAAGAGCAGGTCCCTCCTGTTCTTTATCCCCCGCGGCCTGCCACCGGAGAGGAAAAAAAGTGCCGCGAGAAAGGCGCTTCCGATAAGTGTCCTTAAAAAGACGATCTCATAGCTGCTGAGCGATATATGGCTGGCGATGACCCCGTTGGAGCCAAAGAGCATCAGCGCCGATATATATTTCAGATATGCCCCCATAAAAACTTCCCCCTCTTCACTTGCTTACTCTGTTGACAAAGGGTATCATAAAATTATAAATTACAAAAATAAATGTTTATAATATAAAAGATAACAAAAAAGAATATATAGGGATAGAGGCGAGCGGAATGGATATGAATCTGCAAAAGTATTTGGCCTTTGTCATAACGGTGGAATACGGCAGCTTTACTAAGGCGGCGGAGATGCTTAAATATTCACAGCCTGGCATCAGCCGCATGATCGGCGATCTTGAACGTGACTGGGGCGTGTCTCTGCTAGAACGCGGGCGCTCAGGCGTACGGCTGACCTCCGACGGGCTGAAACTGCTGCCGTTAGCCCAAAACGTCTGCCGTGAATGCAGGCGGCTGCAGGCTCAGGTCGAAGAGCTGAACGGCCTGCAGTCAGGCCTCATCCGCATCGGCACCTTCTCAAGCGTAGCTACGCACTGGCTGCCGAATATCATCAAAGAATTCCAGAAGGACTATCCCAATATAGATTACGAGCTGTTGTTGGGAGACTACACGGAAATTGAACGCTGGATCGCGGAGGGGCGCGTCGACTTCGGATTCATCCGCCTTCCCACTCTTCCGGAATTTGAGACGATCTTTCTTGAACGGGATCATCTCCTCGTAGTTATGCCGGAGGACCATCCCCTAGCGGGCGTCGGATACTTTCCCGTCGCGGCGCTCTGCGACTATCCTTTCATGCTGTTGGAAAAGGGGGCGAAGGCCGAAGTTTCGGAGATATTTGAACGCTGCGGCATCTCGCCTAAAGTCCGTTTCACCACCTGGGACGATTACGCCATAATGTCGATGGTGGAGAGCGGACTCGGCATCAGCATCCTGCCACAGCTCATCTTGCAGCGCATCCCATACCGCATAATTACAAAAAAATTGGAGGTGCAGGCCTACCGTGAGATTGGGCTGGCTTTTCGGGACAAGGGGAGCGTGCCGCTGGCTGTGAGGCGTTTTCTGGATTATATTGACCACCGGCGTCCGGCGGATTCAGACGGTAAAAACACGCAGGTTTAGTAACCCGCCGCCAGCCGCGTCCATAAATTTACTCTATCGTGCCGCCGCCGACCACGCAGCTGCCATCGTAGAACACCACCGCCTGCCCAGGGGTCACCGCGCGCTGCGGCTCGTCGAAGTCGACGCGGAGACGGTCCTCCGCCGTCTGTTCCACCGTCGCCCACTGCTCGCGCTGCTTATAGCGGACCTTCGCCCGCAGACGGAGCGGAGACGATATCCTCTCACAGGCGATGAGGTTTATCCCCGAGGCGGTGAGGCTCTTCGAGAAAAGCTCCTCGCCGCGGCCCAATATCACCGTGTTGTCCGCCGCGCGTTTCGCGCAGACATAGAGGGGTTCGCGCAGCGAGAGTCCAAGGCCGCGCCGCTGGCCGATCGTATAGCGGACAAAGCCGCGGTGGCGGCCTAGTACCCGCCCCTCGCCGTCGACGAAATTGCCGGGGCGGTTCGGCTCCCCCGTATAGCGTTCGATAAAGGCGGCGTAATCGCCGTCGGGGACGAAGCAGATATCCTGGCTCTCCCGCTTCTTCGCGTTGATAAAGCCGTTATCCCGCGCGATCTCCCGCACCTCGGTCTTCGACATGCCGCCGAGCGGCAGCAGCGTGTGCGCGAGCTGCTCCTGCGTCAGCGAATAGAGGACATAGCTCTGATCCTTGCTCTCGTCCGTCCCCTTTTTCAGCCCCCAGCGCCGCGAGGCCGTGTCATAATAGACGGCGGCGTAGTGCCCGGTCACGATGTGACCGATATCAAGCTCCTTCGCGCGGGAGAAAAATTTGTCAAACTTCAGAAAACGGTTGCAGTCGATGCAGGGATTGGGCGTCGCGCCGCTCTTATAGGCGGCGATAAAGCGCTCTATCACCTCGCGGCGGAAATTATCGGAAAAGTTAAAGACGAAGAAGGGGATACCGAGCCGGTTAGCGACGCTGCGCGCATCCTCCACATCGTCAAGAGAGCAGCAGCGGCTCTCGCCCTCGACGCCGATATCCTCGTTCGAGAAGAGCTTCATCGTCGCGCCGGCGCAGTCGAAGCCCTCCTCCTTCGTCAAAAAGGCGGCGACGGAGCTGTCAACTCCGCCGCTCATCGCGATCAGCGCCCTTTTGCCGTTCAACTATTTTATACTTTCCAGCTCGGCGGCGACGCCCGCTTCGCAGGAGCGCATCGCCTCAAGCGTCTTTTCAAGCAGCGTGTCCAGCTCCCATCCAAGAATCTCCGCACCCTGCGCGATCACCTCGCGAGAACAGCCGGCGGCGAACTTCTTGTCCTTATACTTCTTTTTAAGGCTCTTGAGCTCCATATCCTGCACGCTCTTTGAAGGGCGCATCAGTGCTGCCGCTCCGATAAGACCGGTCAGTTCGTCGGAAGCAAATAATACCTTTTCCATCAGATGCTCCGGCTTGATGTCCGAGCAGAGGCCGTAGCCGTGGCTGCATACGGAGCGTATCATCGCCTCGTCCACGCCGCCCTCCGCCAGCAGCTCGGGAGCCTTTTTACAATGCTCATCGGGATAGAGCTCAAAGTCTATATCGTGAAGCAGCCCTATCGCCGCCCAGTAATCGGCCTCATCACCGTAACCGAGATCGTTCGCGTACCAGCGCATCACGCCCTCCACCGTCAGAGCATGAAGCAGATGGAACTCCTCTTTGTTATATTTTCTAAGCAGCTCAAGGGCCGCCTCTCTGGTGATACAATTGCCCATAAAAATCCCTCCGTCAAACTTCACTGATTCATACATGGGCTAAATTATAAGTTCTCTTCCTCTTATCTGCAAACATGACCAAACCGGCATCCGGGCTTTAACCGCCGTAAATATGATAACCGTTTTTCCCCTCGGCCTTGGCCCTGTACAGCGCCTCGTCAGCCTCCCGATAAAGCTCCTCAAAACTCTTCCGGCCGCCGGAGGCGACTGAGACGCCGAAGCTCGCGGAGATATGCCCAGGAAGTGAACAGGAGCCGCCTATCTTTGAAAAAAGGGCGCGTAAGCCCGCGGCCCGCGTCTTCAAGACATCGATCGAGGGAATATCCTTCAACAACACAACAAATTCATCGCCGCCGAGCCTCCCGATAATATCGGAGCCGCGGAAAAATTCCTCCATCGCCTTCGCGATCACCATGAGCACCCGGTCTCCCTCAATATGCCCAAAGCCGTCGTTGATCGACTTGAAATCATCCACATCGATGATGAAAAGGGCATGCAGCCCGCCGCCACCTCCCGCAAGGGCGGCCCTTATCTGTCCCTCCGCCGTCTTGCGGTTCAGCAGCCCCGTAAGAGAATCGCGCTCCGCCGCCAAACGCAGCCTCTGAAACTTCTTCTTCTCGTCGTCGATATTCGTCAGCCGTCCGACGATGCGCTGGACCTGTCCGTCCTCGCCGTGCAGCTTGTTATACTCGATCCTCATCCAAATACAATAACCGAAGGGAGAGATACAGCGAAATTCCACCGAGCCGCACTCGGCGACGGGGATGGCGTTCAGCATCTTGTCGATCATCGGCAGATCATCCTCGTATACTATAGCAGCATAATTTTCCACAAGTTCGGAGAACTTAAAGAACCTCGGCTTATAACCGAACATCTCCTCAAAATTTTCGTTATATCTGATCGTGTCGTTCTTTATACTCATGTCAAAAATCACCATATTGGTAAAATTTTCAACGACGCGATAGAGCTCCTCGCTCTCACGAAGCTCTCTGTTCTTCTCGGCGTTCAGTCTGTATATACAGAAGACTAAAAACAGCGAACAGAGGGCGACGATCCCGATGACGACGAAGGCGGAATACAGTATCTTATTCTTCCGCGCGTCGACCGAAGAGGCGTCTATCATATTGAACAGGACCCAGCCGTTGATACCAAGCGGCTGATAAACGGCATAACGTCTGCTCCCGCCGAAAGAGTAACCGAACATCCCGCCTCTTTCAGATTTAAAATTATTCATGAACTTATCAAAAGAATCTCTTCTGTCGATAGTGCCGTTCTTCAGTTCATCCAGAAAATTAACGCTATACAGCGACTCCTCCGCTAACTTGCCGTCCGTAAAGAAATGACGCTTATCCGTGCCGATCACGATATCGCCGTCGCTGTCGACGATAAAACAATAGCTGCTGCCCTTAAAGGCATCTATCTTCGCAATCGACTTGAACTGGGAAAAATCATAGCTTCCGAAAAGAATACCCACCACGCGGTCATTATCTACTATCGGCACCGATATGATAAAAATTGGCGTTTTAATGACCTTGCCTAATTTTACCTTCTCGACGACGGTCTGAAAGAGCATACTCTTCTGAAAATAACCTCTGTCCGCAATATCGATATGATGGCCGCTTGAGATATATCCCTCTCCGTCCTTGCCCGTGATCCCCACATTTGTAAAGTTGGAGGAATATTTCATCACCTCCAGCCGCGGTATAAATTCCCTGAGATCACGCCCCTCACCCACCGGCTTGGCGATACTGTCGGCAAGAGTCGAAAGCATGTTGACCTGCCCCTCTATCGACACGTCGAATAGCATGACCTGCTGCTTCGCGGAATCCATCAGCATGGAAAACGTATTTTCCTCAGTCTGGTGCGTAACTTCGACGCTGAATATAAGCATACTGACAAAGGCCGCCAGCGCAATGACGGAGGGGACGCCGATAATACGGCAAATATCCCTTGCCGCGTATTTTTTCAAATTTACCATAAATATCTCCTTCCAATTGATGACAGGCCGGATAATGTCAGAGGGTATGGCTTTATCAGGTTTTTATAACCTTAATTTACATTTATGACCATTAAAGTTCATTAATTATTACAGAATATTTTATAATTATACTCTTTTCAATTCAAAATTGTAAATATCCAAATAATCACTCATGGCAGGCGTATGAAATACCGCCGTAAATGCCACTGCCGGCGGACGGCGCTGACTGCGAAATATCTCAGTTAAAAATGGAGAAGCAAAAGTGGCGGCGCGTTAGCTATATGAGCAGCTACGGGATAAGGTCAATTATTAAAAAAGGTATATTAATTTTTATATCACCATAGTTCTTAAAATTATCATGAAGTAACCATCCTTAAAAATAAATAACGTGAAAAGTTTCCAAAAACACCGGCTGCGTGACCAGCGCTGCAGCCCGGCTTACGCTACACCGTCGTTATAAATGTGGTAGTCGTTCTTTCCCTCCGCTTTAACGCGGTAAAGCGCGGCGTCGGCCTCGCGGTACAGCTCGTCAAAGCTCTTCTGCCAGCCGACGGTGACGGCGATCCCTACGCTGACGGAGACGTGTGCGCGGAGCGAGCAGGCGCGGCATCCCTGCTCAAAAGCAGCACAGAAATCTGCCGCCCGCACCGTGCTTACGCTGAAGGCCGCGATACTGGCGCAGGCAGCGAACGTGATCAGGGTCGGTACCCACAAAATCCGTTTCCATAACCTCTTCGCGTTATTTCCAGTATTCTCCATCATCGGCCCCTTTCGGTGAAGCTGCAAAACGCCGGCTGAACAAAAAACAAAAAAATCTCTCCCAC
Organism: Cloacibacillus porcorum; assembly: GCF_001701045.1. Taxonomy (GTDB): domain Bacteria; phylum Synergistota; class Synergistia; order Synergistales; family Synergistaceae; genus Cloacibacillus; species Cloacibacillus porcorum. Next base: position 616,893 of record NZ_CP016757.1, on the reverse strand, counting down.
GAAATACAGCCGCAGGGGCGGAACGCTAACAGTCAGCCGGGCGTCTCGATTATAAGCCGGAGACAAAAAATAAATCTGTAAAGAACGCAGGCGAAGAGAAACCACTAGAGAAAATTATTCTATCTTTTTACCGTTATTTTACTAAATGATATAATATAACGATGTTCGTAAAAAATATACCGCGGAAAAAGAGGTTTTATTGCCATGGAAGCGAAGCGCAGACAAATGATAATCGGAGACCTCGCCGTCCTCCTCGTAGCCCTGATATGGGGGGCGACGAACGTCGTCATCCGAGACGCTCTGGACGGGATAACCCCCTTCTGGTTCTGCGCGCTGCGTTTCATCATCGCCTGGGGCGCCGTCATGCTCATATTCGGCAAAAGGGCGATGGCGATGGAGCGCCGCGCGAAGGCCGCGGGTACCTTCACCGGCATGGTCTTTATCTGCGCCTACCTCGCGGGGGCGGTGGGCCTGCTCTACACCACCGCCGGCAACCAGTCGTTCATCATCTCCATGTCCGTCGTCTTCGTGCCGCTCTCCGTATGGCTCTTCACGAGAAAATTTCCCGGCTGGCACGTCGTCACCGCCGTCGCCCTCTGCACCGCGGGCATGGCGGGACTCGTCCTTGACGGAAACCTCTCGGTAAACATCGGCGACCTGCTGTCCGCGGGCGCGATGCTCTTCGTCACCGCCTACATCCTGCTTGTGCAGAAATTTGTCGACGGCGCCGATCCCTGCGGCCTCGCCTGCTGGCAGGCCTTCGGCGGCATGATCCTCGCCGTGGCCGCGGCCCTCGCCTTTGAACCGATACCGGCGCATCTCAGCGGCGCGGCGTGGGCGGCGATCGTCTACGCTGGCACCATCGGCTTCGCGCTGACCCTCGTCCTCCAGACCACCGCGCAGAAATACACCACCTCCACGCACGTCGCGATCCTGCTCTCCACCTCAGGCATCTTCGGCAGCGCCATCGGCGTGATCTTTATCGGCGAACCGATGACCTGGCGCATCTTCATCGCCTCGGCGCTCATCCTCGCGGGAGTCCTCTCCGTAGAGGTGATCCCGGCGGTAAGAAAGCAAAACCAACAGAAACGGCAGCAGCCGTAACAAATCTGAACCGTACATTGTATCGGTTTTTACAGCTGCCGTTTAGAACAAAACCATCAAAATCAATCACAGACGGATAGCAAGAGTAGCCGCCGTCACTTTGGAGTACGGAGTCTCTATGGGTATCATTTCAACGTACAAAAAGCGCGCCCCCAATCCGTCACTCCTGCCCGAGGGCTGGTGTGGCGAATTGGGGGCGCGTTGATTTATTGATCCTTTACCGTATGTCTCTTTTTATTCGCCTATCGCGTAGCGCAGGTCGGCCTCGGCGGATTTGATGTCGTACATCGCGGTGGCCAGCTCCGTGAGGCTGTTTGTCAGCGCGAGGCGTGCGTCGAGGGTGTCGAGGTTGGTGCCGACGCTCTCGGTGTAGCGGCGTGTGGCGATCCGGTAGTCCTCGCGCGCCTCGTTTGACTGCCTGGTGGCGACAACGAGGCGGCTCTCCGCCGATTTCAGGTTGAGTTCGGCCTGCGTAACCTCCATGCGGATGGTATTTTTCATGTCGTCGAGCATGAACAGCAGTTCTTTGGCCTTAGCTTTGGCCTCCGTCGTCTTGGCGTGCATCTCGCCGCTGTCGTAGAAATTCCAATAGAGTCCGACCGCCGCCACCGGTTCGCTCTGTTCGCTGGGGAAAAATTTATCGTCCGCCGCTACGTAGCCGACCGCGCCGAGTATCTGCGGCAGCAGCTGCCCCTGCGCGGCGCGCGCCAGTTTTTCCGCCTGTCCGCTGAGAAGCGCGTAGACTTTGAGCTCTTCGCGCTCCGCGAAGGCGGTCTGTACGGCGTCTCCGGAGAGGACGAGCGGTGTCATCTCTTTCGCCGTGGGAAATATTTTATCGAGCGGGCGCGTCTCCGCGAGGCCGTCGGGAAGGTCGGTCCCCACGGCACGGCGCAGGGCCGTGAGCGCGACGGCGCTGCCATTCTGCGCGCGGATGAGGTCCAGCTCCGCCGAGGCTACCGCCACTTTGCTGCGCAGGACGTCGTTTTTCGCCACCACTCCGGCTTTGAAGAGTTTTTCCGCCTGCGCCATGTGGCTCTTGGAGAGCTCTACAGCCTCCGCGGCCACCAGCTCTTTGGCCTGCGCGCAGCGCAGCGCGTAGTAGGCGCGGCAGACGGCGTTTTCCACGCCCTGCCGCGTGCGCCGCTCCTGCGCTTCAACAGCATCGCGCGCAAGCTGCGCCGCCTGTTTATTCGCCGTCAGAGAGCCGCCGGCGTAGATGACCTGTGTGAGCCCGACCGCCGCCGCGTAGGTGTGCGATCCGAGGATCGGCACATTCATCGAACGCCCGAGGATATCGACGTTCGTTGATATGCCGTCGCGCTGCCAGAGAGCCGCCATGCCCGCCGAGGCCCGCGGTCCCATTTTGGACTGCGCCTGGGCGATCTGCGCCTCCGCGGCAGCCCTCTTCTGCGCCGCCGCCGCGATCTGCGGATTATTTGAGTAGGCCGTCGTCAGCAGCGCCGCAAGCAGCGCGTCGTCTACGGCGGGAACCGTTACCGGCGGCGTCTGCGGCGCGCCATCCTCCGCAGCCGGTCTCTGCGAAGCGGCCGCCGCTCCCGCCGTGAGTGATATTATCAGAAATGCCATGACAATTTTTTTCGTGAACATTTTTTATCTGTCCTTTCCCACGTTTATGCCTCTAGGAATTTGAAAGATCATCAGGAAACGCCGCCGTTTACGGAACGAAGCGGCGTTTGAACATCAGTATCGACGCCGTAAACATCACCGCGATGTAGGCGACGAGCGCGAGGGTGTCCTGCCAGACGTAGGCGAGGCCGCCGCCCTTGAGGATTATCTGGCGCGAGAGGCTGATGTAATATGTTATCGGGAAACACTCGCCAAGGTAGCGGAAGCCCGCGGGCATCGATTCGAGCGGGAATACGAAGCCCGAAAGGAGCACGCTGGGCAGGATGATGAATACAGACATCTGGAGCGCCTGCGTCTGGTTCTGCGCGAAGCAGGAGATCATGATGCCCAGCGAGAGGCTCGCCACCACGTAGAAGAAGGTAAGGAAATAGAATAGGGTGAGGCTCCCGAGGAAGGGCATATTGAAGACGAAGATGCCGACGACGATGGAGATAAATACCTGCACGTAGCCGACGACGATGTAGGGGATTATCTTAGAGAAGAGCAGCTCCCATATCTTCATCGGCGTGACGAGCAGCTGCTCAAGCGTCCCCTGCTCGCTCTCACGGACGATGGCCATCGACATCATTGAGATGAGCGTCAGCGTCAGCAGCAGCCCCATGATGCCCGGCACGATGTACCACGAGGTGATGAAGTCGGGGTTGTACCATAACCGTATCCTCATATCCACCGCCTGTCCCGGTATCTTCATGCCGAGGCGCGAGAATTTTTCCGCAAGGATCTCCTGTGATTTAAGCATGCCGATGGTCTGCGCCGCGGCGAGCGCCGAGGAGGCGCTCAGGTTGTCCGTCGCGTCGATAATCACCTGCACGGAGGTCTGACGGCCGCCCTTTATCCGGCTCGCGTAATCCGGCGGGAATACGATGCCCACCTTCGCGCGCCCCGATTCTACCGTCTGGTCGACCTCTTTGACGCTTCCGGCGTATTTTATGACGTCGAAGTAGTTGCTGGAGGTGAGGCTGTTTATCATTTCGCGGCTCTCCTGCGTACGCGACTGGTCAAAGACCACGGTGCGCAGGTGTTTTATGTCGGTGTTGATAGCAAAGCCGAAGATAAGCAGCTGCGCCAGCGGCATGAATACGACTATCGCCAGCGTGATGCGGTCGCGCATAAGCTGTATGAATTCTTTTACTATCAGTGCGTGCATCCGTTCCCAGTTCATTTTGTCCCCTCTTTTTTCGCCTCTTGGGCCTGATTCGCAGTGATATTGCCGATCCCCGATATTCGTCCGTCTCCCAGGTCGTCGCCCGCATGGGATTTGACGAGATAGACAAAGACGTCTTCCATCGATTGTTCGATGCGTTCGATTTTGCTCTCCGCGAAGATGCCCTCCGCCGTTATCTCCCGGTCCTGCGCGACGAGCAGGTGCACCTTGTCGCCGAAGAAGTAGGAGTCGATCATCGGGCCGCCCTCTCCGGCCTGCACCTTGGCAAGCAGCGCCATCGGGTCCGCCGCCGTCACCTCGTAGAGTTTGCCGGGGATCTTTTTCTTCAGGTTGTCCGGTGAGTCGTCGGCAATCAGCCGCCCGTAGTAGATGAAGGCAACCTTGTTGCAGTGTTCCGCCTCGTCCATGAAGTGGGTGGTGACCATAACGGTGGTGCCCTCCGCGGCGAGGTCGTAGATGATGTCCCAGAAGAGCAGGCGCGCCTTGGGGTCGACGCCGCTCGTCGCCTCGTCGAGAAAGAGTATCTTCGGCTTGTGGAGGATGGCGCAGCCGAGGGCGAGCCTCTGCCGCCAGCCGCCCGAGAGCGACGAGGTGGGTTCGTTCTCACGCCCCACAAGTCCCGCGAGCTCGATCATTTCGTCGATACGCCTCTTTTTCTCCGCGCCCTTAAGCCCGTAGAGTCCAGAGTAGAGGTTGAGGTTTTCCAGGACGGAGAGCTCCGGGTAGAGCGAGAATTTCTGCGACATGTAGCCGATTTTTTCTTTCAGTTTCTGTCCGTTGGAGGCCAGGTCGAGGCCAAGAACGAGCCCCTTGCCCGAGGTGGGCGCGAGCAGGCCACAGAGCATGCGGATGGTCGTCGATTTCCCCGCGCCGTTTGGACCTAGGAAGCCGTAGACCTCCCCCTCCTCAATGGACATATTTATGTCGTCGACGGCGGTGAAGCTGCCGAATTTTTTCGTCAGGTGTTCAGTGCGCACCACTACGGGGGGCATGTCAGTTCTCCTTTCCCGCAAAGGCGACGAAGAGGTCTTCAAGTCCCGGTTCGATGCCGCGGATCTCCGGCAGCGGGCTGCCGTGTTCTTTAAAGACCGTCTCGATACAGCTTCGCGCGCTCTCCGCGTCGTCCGTCACAATGTGGTATTTTGAGCCGAACATATTGGCGTCCACAATGTGCGGACGGCCCTCAAGCCAGCCGCGGATCTCACGTCCGCCGCTGCCAAGGCTGAGCAGCTTGTACGGATAACGCGAGAGCAGCTCGCCCGTGGTGCCGATGTCGAGTATCTTTCCGTTGTTGAGGAACAATTTCCGCGTGCAGAGCTCCGCCTCGTCCATGTATGGGGTACTGACGACGATCGTGAGCCCCTCGTGGTTGAACTGGTAGAGAAGGGCCCAGAATTCGCGGCGCGCCACCGGGTCGACGCCGGTCGTCGGTTCGTCGAGCAGCAGTATCTCCGGCGTGTTGAGCAGTCCGATCGCGAGGGCCAGCTTCTGCTTCATGCCTCCCGAAAGATTCCCCGCAAAACGGTCGCGGAAGCCCCAGAGGCCGACGCGCGAAAGTATGTATTCCGCGCGCTGCTCGACTTCGCCCGCCGGTTTGCCGTAGAGCGAGCCAAAGAGGCTGATGTTCTCCATAACGCTCATGTTCAGGTAGAGGCTGAAGAGCTGCGGCACATAACCCGCCATGACGCGGGCTTTGCGCCTGTCGGTCGAGCCGAGCAGCGAACATTCTCCGCCGTCGGGGTTGATGATACCCATCGCGATGCGCATCATCGTCGTCTTCCCCGCCCCGTCGGGGCCGATGAAGCCAAATATTTCTCCCCTCTTTATCTCCAGGTCGACGCCGTCCAGGGCACGCAGCGCGCCGAAATCTTTTGTGACGCTGCGGTATGAGAGGATGCGCTCCGGCGCGGCCTCCATCATAGTATCGTGACGTCCGCCGGCATTCCGGGCTTGATGACGCCCTCCGTATCCTTGATGGAGATCTTTATCCAGAAGACCATGTTCGCGCGTTCGTTCTGCGTCAGCGACATGCGCGGGTTATACTCGGCCTGCTGGTTGACCTCGGTGACGGTGGCCTCGAAGGCGCGTTTGGGGAAGGGGTCCACATAGACGCTGCACTTCGCGCCGAGCTTGATGAGCCCCAGCTGTGTCGAAGGGATGTAGAGCTTGACCCAGCAGTCGTCCATATCGCCGAGGGTGGCGATGGCGGCGCCCGCGTTCACAACGTCGCCTACCTGGTAATTTTTCGTCAAAACAACGCCGTCAGCGGGCGAGTATAGTTCTTTGTAGCCGATAAGGGTCTTGGCCCTCTGATAGGCCGATTCGGCGCGCGCGACATTCGCCTCCGCCGCCGATATCTGCTCGGGACGCATGCCGTTTTCCAGCAGCCGCACCTGGTCGGAGGCCGCCAGCATCGCGTTGTAGGAGGCCTTTGACGCTTCGGCGTAGAGCTCCGCGTCGCGCGCCGCCACCACTCCGTCCGCCGCGAGCGCCGCGAAACGCTTTTCATCCCGCAGGGCCTGTTCATACTGAACTTTGCGCGCGGCGAGTTCGGCCTTAGCCTTTGAGACGTCCTCCTTACGGAAGCCGTTTCTGAGCTCTTCAAGCTGCGCCTTCGCGGCGGCGAGCGCGGCCTCCGCCATCTTCACCTCGTCGTCCGCGCCGTCCAGCGAAAGACGGGCGATGAACTGCCCCTTTTTCACATGGTCCGATTCGTCTATCGCGAGCTCCTCTATGCGGCCGCCAGCGAGCGGCGCGAGCTGCACCTGCGTCACCTCGACCGTTCCCGAGGCCTTGACATACTTTTCTTTGGGCTTTTCCTTAAAATAGATGGCGATGGAAGAACCGATTATCAACACTGCGAGAATCGTCAGAAGTATCCTCTTACCGGTAAAGAACTCCGAAACCTTCATCTATGCTGCTCCCTTCGAGATACATTTCAAATAACTTTTTTATTATCCGTTCCACACCGGCAAAAGTCAAAGCGCAAACGACGTAGCCTAAAACTTTTTTAATATCAGTATTAGAACGAACGTTCGTATTATAACAATCACGATAGATAAGTCAATCAAAATCCGGTATTTTCAGTATTATTATGGAAACCGCCCCGCCGCGGCCCCGCGGGTGAAAAATGTGATATATTTATCCTTGAAGAAAATGTTTACCGCCGCGAGAGAAGGGATATGCCGCCTTGCATACCGAAGAGAAGGATACGTCAAAAAGGATATTGGAGGCCGCGCTTAACCTCATTTCACAGAATGGTTACGCTCAGGTTTCCATGCGCGATATCGCCCAGGAGGCTGGCGTCGCCATCAGCCAGATATCCTATCACTATAAAAATAAAGAGGGGCTCTTTATCGCCCTCATCCGTCAGCTCAAGGAGTCGTTTGTCGGCGACATCAGGGAGAAGATGGAGGGTATATCCTCCTCGGACGGCTTTATCGACTTTATCTGCGAATATTCAAAGGAGAGCATCGTCAAGGATTCGGACATCCACCGCCTGCGGCTTGAGTTTTCCAATCTGGCCATGAGCTCGGAGCCCTTCAGGGCGGAGTTCAGCGTGCTCGTCGGAGAGCTAACAGAGGTCGTCGCCTCCTATGTCGCCCGCTATGCCTCGAACCTTGAGATAATGAAGACGCACACCCCCGTACAGACCGCGAATTTCATCATCGCCTTCGTCCTCGGAGTTTCCACGCAGTACCTCGCGGAGGGAAAAAACGCGCGGGCTCTGGAGACGATAGATATTCTGCGGGCCATAGTGAAGTAAATACCGGCGTACGAAACAACAAAGAGGGAGGGCCCCGTGCTGCGGGCGCCCTCCCTTTCTATAATTTCTATAACTTTTCACGCGGATTTTTAGAAGAGCCGCTTCTTCCAGAGCACCCAGATAGAGACGATCGTCAGCCCCAGCGCGACGATGCTGACGATGACGAATCCCATCGGATCGCCCTCCCAGGGGACGGGGACGTTCATGCCGAAGAAGCTGGCCACCATCGTCGGGATAGCCATGACGATGGTTATCGAGGCGAGGAATTTCATCACGATGTTCAGGTTGTTGGAGATGACGGAGGCGAAGGCGTCCATCATCCCCGCGAGGACGTCGGTCTGTATCTGCGCCATCTCGATCGCCTGGTCGTATTCGACACGGACGTCGTCGAGCAGCTCTTCGTCCTCCTCGCGGAATTTGATGATGTGGCTGACCTGCGGGTTGGAACAGAGACGCAGCAGCCTTTCCACGACGACCTTGTTGGAGCGCAGGGACATCGAATAGTAGGTGAGCCCCTTTTGCAGGTCGAGCAGCTGGAAGAGCTCCTCATTCTTCATCGACTTGCGCAGATCCTGCTCTATCTGGTCGGAACGGCGCGTCATCTGGCGCAGGTCTTTCAGGAAGAGCATCGCCGAACGGTACAGTATCTGGAATAAAAGCCGCGTACGCTTGAAGGTGCTGAAATAACGGAAGCGCGTCTCGGAAAAATTCTGGATGACGTCGTTGTATTCCTGGCAGATGGTGACGATGTAATCAGGGGTGATGATAATGCCGAGCGGTATCGTGTCGTATTCATAGACATGCGAGTCATGATTTATCGGAACATTTATAAGGACAAGGATATGGTTATCCTCTATCTCAATACGAGACGACTCCTCGGGGTCAAGCGCGGACCTGATGAAGTCCTGCGGCGCCTCCGTTATCGCCTCTACCGCGTTGAGTTCGTCCGCCGACGGGCGTACAAGGTTTATCCACGCGCCGACCTCTATCCGGTCGGGCGTCAGCTCGATGAGCTGCGACTCGGTGGTCTTGGTGATCTTTAACATAAAATTCCCTCCGTACCCGCATCGCCCGGGTACGAAACGGCCCGGGGTCTGCTAGATGAAAATTAAAAGAGATTGTCCCACAGGTTCAGGACTGGGGCCGCTTGCGTCCATAAAAAAGAGTTCTCCCTTCTCAGGCATGGTGCCCGATTTTCCATAGCGTCAACTAATAAATTTTAGTCTTTCAGATGATTGAGGTCAAGTAACAATTAAGCAGCGTGTCAATAGCCAGAGAAAAAGTCTCCCCAAATGGTCAAAGAAAATGTCACTATTCCTTTGAATTATGGTATCATCCTTGGCAGTCATATTTGTAGATCTGCCCCGCCAGGGGTGATCTGAAGCAGGTTTGTGTGGTGACACAACACCTGCTTTTTTCTTTGAATCACTATGGGCCGCTTTTTTTCGGCATCTCCACCTGTTTCATCAATATAGCCATGTCGTTACGCATTATGTAAGCAGCGGCCACGCGGAGGATACGGTATATCGTATGCCCCGCGCGGCCACACAGCGATACGCGCCGACCGGAGGGCTGGCGCATCGCCCGCTATTTACCGCTGATGTCGCTAATCGAGAAGCGGAAGAGCTTTTCGTATTCCCGGCGGATGGCAACCGTCGCGTTCAAATCTGTGAGGTTATAGACCACCGACCACTGCGTCATGCTCGTCGAGGCCTCGGTCTCCGGCTGGCTCACCATTTCAAGCAGCGACATCGCCTCTTTTTCGCTCAGGACATCCTTTTTGAAGGCCAGCACGGACTTCAATATTTCATATCTGTCTTTGCCGTGCCCCAATCCCTCCATCGAGGGGTCAAGGTAGAAGTTAGTGACATAGTGTTCGTCGAGGACGGACATTTTATTACCGCAGTATTCCAGAACAACGCTGCGTCCGGAGGCGTCCGAGATAAGGAAGTGAAAGTTGGCGTCCGGCATCGCAGATTGCATGTCGTATTGCCCCACCAGCGCAAGAGCCTCGTCAACGTTGGCGGCGCGGTCCAGCATCAGCCGCATGGCTACCGTGGTCATAATCTTCGGCTTCCCCGTATTCTGCCGCGCCGGCTCTCCGTCAAGGTAGAAGACGCTGACGGCAAGCCCCTTTTCGTTCATACCGTCCATTATCAGATAGGGCAGCCCTACCGCCATTGAAATGTCGCTGACGCCGTCGCCGAGGCTGCCGATTCCATAGCCGACCCAGCCCGCGTCGGCGAGGCCGATCGAGACATAGCCGCCCTTGGGAGCCGTGCGGATCAGGACCGCCGTCATATCCATTTTATAGTCAAAATTACGTCCGTATATGACTTTGCCGTCCCCGGCTCTGACGGCGAAGGCGCTGCACCCGCCGCCGGCCTTTATATCCGCCTTCGCACCCTCTTTAAGCAGATGTTTCTCAACGAATGATATGCAGGAGCGCACGCCGTCAACGTTTGACTTCAGCATTTTGTCCAGCCTGTAGTCCGCGGTGTAATCAATCGTGTAGAGTTTCCCGTCGTCTATGTCATGCAGAGTCGCAAGAGACAGGCGCTGAGCCTTTGTGGTCAGATAGGCGGCGGGGTTCCCCGGTTTCACGGCTTTTTCGCCGCCAAAGGCGGCGAAAGGCAGCGCCTGCAGGCAGAGCAGCAGGAGCAACGCGGTAAGTACTTTATTTTTCACAATGTTGCCTCCAATCTATATTTCGGCCGTCACATCGCCCCGGCGGCCGTCGATTCCTCGATCGTCCGCTCCACGTCTTTGCGCAGCGACTCCGGCAGGCCGAGGATGTCGAGCGAGAGGAAGCCTTTGATGATCAACGACTGCGCCTCGGTCTCGGAGAGGCCGCGCGCCATGAGATATTCCGTCTCCTCCTGGTTTATCTTGCCGACCGCCGCCTCGTGCGACATCTCTAGGTCTTTATGGCGCGCCTCAAGCTCCGGTATTGCGTGGATCTTGCCCTGGTTTGAGAGCAGCAGGCCGTTGCATTCCAGGTGCGCCTTGACGCCCGCCTCTTCGCCGATAAGGTGGCCGCGCGCGTAGATGTCCCCTCCGGTGGAGACGGTGCGTGAGACGATCTCCGCGCGGCTCCCCCTCCCGCGCAGATAGACGCGCGAGCCGGTGTCCATCTTTGAGCCGGGGCCCGCCATCAGCACGGTGTTGAATGTGGCGACGGAGTCCTCGCCGTTGAGATAGACAGTCGGGTACATCTGCAGGTCTTTTGCCGGTTTGAGGCAAATGTAGTTGGAGATGTAGCGGCCCCCCTCTTCGACGACGACGACGGTACGCGGGCGCACCGACATCTCCTCGGCCCAGTCGTGGACCATCGTGAAGGAGAGCGTCGCCCCCTTCTTGACATACATCTCGGAGACGCCGACATGGAGGCCGGAGCGCACGTTGGGCCCCGAGGCGCAGCCGGAGATGATGTTGAGTTCCGAACCCTCCTCCGCGATGACGATATTGTGCACGTCCTGCGCCAGCGCGTCCGTCTCAATGTACATGCAGGCCTGGACGGGATAGTCGACCTTCGCGCCCTTTTCGGTGCGGATGAAGTATCCGCCCTCGGAACGCTTCGCCGCCAATTCGGTGAAGGGGTCTTTTTCTTTCTCGATGATCTTCCAGCAGTAGTCTTTGAGCCCGTCATACTTAAAGAGCGCGTAGGAGATGGGCATCAGCTCCACGCCCTTGAGGTTCGCGTTGCAGTAGACGGTGTTATGGTCGGCGTGGACAAAGGTCCCCGCCGCCTTCTCCTCGTCGTCGATACCGGCCCGCAGAAGCCTTTCACGATCACCGGCGGGAAGTTCGGCGATATTTTTTATCTCGTCATGGACGGGAGCGTCGGCTCTGAAATCGTCCAGATGTTCGTCCACACGGAATTCTTCTTTCATCAGCCCTCACTCCTTTCGCAGCCCGCGCAGCGGAAGCATTCGGTATAGCCGTGGCTCCTTATCTCACCGAGCAGTTCCAGGGCGTTGCCCGAGCAGACTATCTCGCCGTTCATCAGCACATGTCCCTTATCGACATAGAGATGATCCATTATCTGCCCCGTATGCGTGATGATGAGACCGGATTTGTAATCCGCGCGGCGGCTCTTGATCGAGCGGCGGCAGGCCGCGCCGTCAAAACTGTCGCGCCCGAGGGCAATGCGCGCGGCCTTGCCGATCAGTGCCATATTCTCCAGGTCGACGCCCGATTCCGGCTCGTCGAGACAGACGAGCTCCGGCGACTGGAGAATTATCTGAAGCATCTCCGTGCGCTTCATCTCTCCGCCGGAGAGCCCGGCGTTTATCTCGCGGTCGAGGAATTCTTCGGCGTCGAGCTTTGCCGCCGTCTTCTCGATCTCCTCCCGCGAGAGGTTAGGGCTGCCGAAGGAGATCAGCGAACGCAGCGTCACTCCCTTTATCGTCGGCGGCCGCTGGAAGGAGATGCCTACCCCCAGCCGCGCGCGCTCGTCGATTGTCGCGCCGGTGATATCCCGTCCCTTAAAATATATCGCGCCGCGCGTTATCTTATAGCGTGAAAAGCCGATCACGGTATTGAGCAGCGTCGTCTTGCCAGAGCCGTTGGGGCCGAAAAGCGCGTGTATCTCGCCCTCTCCGACCGAAAGCGAGACTCCCTTTAAGACCGCGCGCCCCTCCACGGAGACATGCAGATCCTCTATTTCCAGTAATTTATCACCAGTCATTGGCTCAACTCATCTTCTTTCGTACCCAATTTAGCGGGAACGTTCCGCTTGCATATCTCTTGAAGTATATATCTTAATTAAAATTTGTTAAAGCTCCGGCGCGCGCGGGCCGTATACCGGCGCGGCGTGTTCTTCAATAAAGTATCTGTCTATGGAGGGGGATAAAAATTTGGCCGCCGTCTGAACGACGTGGATTTTATGTGCCTCGGACCCACGGCCCGAGGCGATTATTCCCTTTTATCAACGTGACCTTATGGCTGATTTTTATTCAAAAACCTTATCCGGCAGGTGCGCCTCATTCGACGAAAGAACGGCTCATAATATAAAATTCATCCTGGCTGGGCTGATACCTCTTTTCCATTTTTTCCAGAGCATCGTCATACTCCCGGGCCGCCTGCTCTGAGATCGCCATCACCGGGCTGTCGTAGTAGGTCCATTTTCTGCCGTCAAAGACATTGGGGGCGAGTTCCTTTACCATCATCGCCGCGGGGAATTTATTATTTTCCAGACAGACGTTGTATTTTTTGCAGCTCTTGAAACCGCCGCTCACATAGTTTACCGGACTGCCGAATATAACGACGGCGTCGTAGCCGAGCGCCAGCGCCTCTTGAAATGAATGCTCCATGAGCATCTTTCCATAGCCCTTTCTCTGATGTTCAGGGGCGATGCAGACGGGGCCAAAGGTGAGTGTCTCTTTTTTCGTCCCCGCCTCGTCGATCAGCTTCGCTTTCGTGTACATGATATTTCCGATTACCTGCCCGTCAAGTTCGATCACAAAATCCAGCTCCGCGATAAAATCCTCATGCCCGCGCATGATATGAACTAAATAATGTTCCGCGCACCCGGGAACATAGAGGTTATAAAAGGCTTTCCTGGTGATATCCTCTACTGTTTTGTAATCTGTTTCTCTTTCGTTTCTTATCTTTATCACTGCTAATTCTCCTCATTTCTTATCTTATTAATACTGCCTTTAACGAACGCGGGCATCCCTTATCTCCGCGTGCCCGGCGCGGCGCCATTCAGCCTTTATGATCCCCGCCGTTGGCCGCTTCTTCGCCCTCCGAGGCATATTTTTCTATGAACCCTTCAACATGCGCTGTAAAAAGCTCCTCCGTCGCTCTCTTTTCGGGCTCACTTGAGGCGGCGTCGGAGATACTCAGCAGCAGGTAAAAGGGCGCGTAAAATTCCACCGCCATTTGCCGGGGATTTCCCTTATGCCAAAGCCCCCGCCCCATCATCTCACGGAATAAATCTTCCGTATAACCGAGCGGCCCGCTTGTAAAGGCCCGGTGATACAGCTCCGTCAATTCCGGATTTCGATATTGTTCCAGCGTCAGCATCCTGCGAAAATTACAGGCGGTCTCATCCTCCGACCAATAACGAAACTGCGCCTCCATAAATGTCTTTAGCCCCTCCACGGTGGTATAACGAAAGGGCAGGGGCGTTTCATCAAAGGTTTTCTCGGGAACTTTTGATGTTTTCGCCCGTTCCGCATCCAGCTGAAAGATATGCGCCACGATGCTGTCATAGATGTCGCGCTTATTTTTGTAGTGCTTATAGAGCGCGCCCTTCGTCATGCCCAATTCTCCCGCGATCCGGCTCACAGAGACCGCCTCATATCCATCCTGCGCAAACAGCCGAAGGGCTGTTATGAGGATTTTTTCCTTTGTCCCCATTTTCTTACGCCTCCCCATAAGTAAACGAGCGTTTACTGGATATTATAGTAAACGCCCGTTTACCTGTCAAGACGGCAAAATTTATGAATCTGCCATTCGACAGGCCAAACGGACTGTGTCGGCTTCCGGGGTGGCGCATAGATCACCCGCCGCCCCACGGCCCCGGCCGTTCAATGTTTCTGTTTGTATATTTGCGGCTCCGCCCTGAGGCAGCTGTGGATCGATATTTTTTATGTTCCCGTAGAGGTATGGCCCGCGTCCTTCGTTAAACGGATTGAAAGACGAAAAAACGGCGCTGCCGAAGCAGCGCCGTTTTCTGAAAGTGATCGTATCTTGTTTGACAATCGCCGCCAAAATTGGACGGCCTTTACTTTTTGAACAGTAAGCGGCTCCCGCGCGATTAACGCTTTGAGAACTGCTTGTTCGCGCGCGCGCCCTTGAGTCCGACCTTCTTGCGCTCGACCATACGTGAGTCGCGCGTGAGGAGTCCGGCCTTTTTAAGCACGGGACGTACATTGGGATACATCTTGAGCAGCGCTCTCGCCACGCCGAGGCGGATGGCTCCGGCCTGTCCGGTGAGGCCGCCGCCGTGGGCGTTCACAAAGACGTCTATTTTACCTTCGACACCTGCCGCCGCGAGGGGCTCAACGGCCTGCGAGGCCCAGTAGAAACGGGGGAGGTAGTCTTTTACTTCACGGTTGTTGATGAGGAACTGGCCGGTGCCTTCGCAGATGCGTACACGGGCGATAGCGTTCTTTCTTCTGCCTGTTCCCCAAAGGAATTTTTTGTCTGCCATTTTATTCCACCTCTATCCTTAGTCTATCTGCTCGGGCTTCTGGGCCGCGTGCGGATGTGCCGCTCCGGCATATACCTTAAGTTTGCGGTACATGTCGCGGCCAAGCTTCGTCTTCGGGAGCATTCCCCATACCACGCGCTCTACGAGGCGTTCGGGGCGGCGCTCAAGAATCTGTTTGTATGTGAGCACTTTAAGTCCGCCGGGGTGTCCGGAGTGCTTTGAGATGGTGGACTGGGTAAGTTTATTGCCGGTGAGGCCTACTTTCTCGGCGTTGATGACGACCACAAAATCACCTGTGTCCACGTGGGGGGTGTAGGTGGGTTTGTGCTTGCCGGAGAGTATGCGGGCTACCTGTACTGCGAGACGGCCAAGGGGCTTGTTTTCAGCGTCGATGATGTACCATTTGCGCTCTACTTCTTCACCTTTGGCCATGAAGGAACGTGTGCCTATCATGGATCTTCCTCCTTAAGAAAGAGAGTCAATTCTTTGTTTTATTTTTCGTTTTATGTCTCAAAGCGTTTTCTACCGACTCCCTTCTGCCGTGGCATACGCCTCCTTACGTAACTTCGGAGGCCGGCATGGGAGACACTCCCGGCTGTCGTGGGGGAGAGCCGGGCAGCGGGACTAGAGCACGCGTTTAAGCTTAGGGTTCGGTATTATTCCCGGCAGACGGCCCCTCTTTGCGACCGGTTTGCCGTTTACCATTTTTATATCCATCGTCATATCGCGCTGCGCGCCGCTCGTGATGTAGCTGCCTACGCCGTATACGTCCGCGCCCGCTTCGTTCATGACCTTTATGCGTTCGGGGGTCAAGCCGCCCGTCGCGATTATCTGCACTTTGTCGAAGCCCGCCATATTAAGCCGCCAGCGAATCTCGCGCACCAGCTCCGGGGTGACGCCGCCGCGCTCTCCGGGGGTGTCGAGCCGTATGCCGGCGAGCTTATCGCCGAGAGCTTCGGCGACCCGCATCGTCTCTTCCGCCTCGTCTTTGAAGGTATCGACGAGGACGATGCGCGGCTCTTCTTCGGGGACCTGCGCGTCGTAGAGCTTGGCCAATTTAACAGTGTCGCCGACCATCAGTATCGCCGCGTGAGGCACCGTACCCTTCGGCTCCTCGCCGCAGAGCTTCGCGGCCAGGATACAGCTCATTGCGCTGCACCCGGCGATCTTCGCCGCGCGCTCCATCACCGGCGCGATAGCCGGATGGACGTGACGCGCGCCGAAACAGAGGACGCTTCTGCCCTCCGCCGCCTCAACGCATTCTTTGGCAGCCGTGGCCCAGCCGGTCGATGAGGCGAGCATCCCGAGGAGCACCGTCTCATAGAGGCCGAACGATTCATAGGTGCCGCTGATACGCATCAGCACCTCTTTCGCCTCGAAGCTTTCGCCTTCGGCAAGCGCCTCCACCTGGGGAGGGTTCGGGAGTTTGCGGAAGAGATTCAGGACCTCTTCCGAGCCGGCGAAGGTTCCCCTTTTGCGCGTGAACACTTCGGCAACCACCGGGGTCTCAAGAAGTCCCGCCGATCTCAGTACGTCGCGTGTTTTAAGAAAATAGATATCTGTCGTCCAACCCGTGAGTATCTCCTCGTGTGTCGCGGAAAAGAGCCGTCCGCCGACATGTTCATAAGAGGCGATATCTTTCTGGCCGTCCAGAGGTTTTACGGTCATATCGTCGTCCTGCTTACCTGATTACAACCTGAAGTATTGAGATGACCATGAAGGCCCCCATGAGCACCGCGGTGACCTTCGTGAGGCCGGACATGCGCTGCCAGGTGCCGCTCATATCTGCCTGCGTTCCGCCGCCGCCGAACGCGCCGGTGAAGCCGCCGGATTTCCTGTGCTGCATCATTACGACAGCGATGAGAGCCAGACAAACAAGGATGTGAATTATTCCAAGAAGAATTTTCACAAACCACACCTCCAAAATTTTCTAGATAAAGAGACAAAGCCACAGCTTTGCCCGAGTATTTTACATACCACGTACAGCGTATGATTGTACCACAGGTATGAGCTTTTCGGCTATACCTTTTACAGCCATTGCGCGGTGGGAAATTTTATTTTTTATTTCGTCGCCCAGTTCGGCAAAGGTCCTGTCAAAGCCGTCGGGGACGAATATCGGGTCGTAGCCGAAGCCGGATTCGCCCGCCGGTTCACGCGTTATATGCCCCGGACAATATTTTGTGACCGTAAGCGGTTCTTTTTTATCCGGAAAAACTACCGCGATGGCGCAGGCAAAGCGTCCGCGGCGGTCCTCTTTATCTTTCATCTCTCCGAGCAGCCAGTACATCCGGTCCCGGTCGCTGCCCGCAATGATGCGCGCCGAATGTATCCCGGGGATTCCTCCGAGGGCCTCCGCCTCCAGGCCGCTGTCGTCGGCAAGCGCCGGCAGGCCGATGGCCTCGGCCCAGGCCCGCGCTTTGAGCAGAGCGTTTTCTGCGTAGCTCTCTCCCGTCTCGTCAACTTCAAGCGGCCTTTCAAAGTCGCCGCCGAAGAGAAGCTCTATGTTCAGCGGTTCCAGCTGCGCCTTCATCTCGCGGTATTTTCCCCTGTTTGTGCTAGCAAGGATCATCTGCATTTTTCAAACAGCTCTCTCTCTTCTTCACTGAGCGCGAGTATTTCGCGCTGTTTCTGGTGTATCTCCGAGATGCCGCTCCAGCCGAGGTCGATTATCTGCGCAAGCTCCGAGTAAGAAAAGGTACCGCCCTCTCCCGTACCCTGCAGCTCGATGAAGTCTCCCGAGCCGGTCATAACGAGGTTGGCGTCGACCTCCGCCGTGGAGTCCTCCTCGTAGCAAAGATCGAGCATCGGCGTTCCGGCGACCTTTCCGACGCTGACGGCGGCAATCTGGTTTTTCATCGGGATGGCGGCTATCCTCTCGTTCGCGCGAAGCCAGCGCAGCGCGTCAAATAGGGCGATGAAGCCCGCCGTAATGGAGGCGGTGCGTGTGCCGCCGTCGGCCTGGAGCACGTCGCAGTCAATGGTGACCGTCCGCTCGCCAAGCTTCGTCATATCCACCGCCGCGCGCAGAGAGCGGCCGATGAGCCGTTGTATTTCGCTGCCGCGCGCGTTCTGTTTTCCCCTGCTGATGTCGCGCGGGCTGCGCTGGTGCGTCGCACGCGGGAGCATAGAGTATTCCGCGGTTATCCAGCCGCTGCCGGAGCCGCGCATGAAAGGGGGAACCTTTTCATCGACGGAGGCGGTGCAGAGAACATGGGTGTTGCCCCATCTTACAAGCGCCGACCCCTCGGCGTAACGGCTGACGCCGCGCTCAAAGGTTATCGGGCGCAGCGTCTCCACGCCGCGCCCGTCTATGCGGATCAATTCTGTCATTTTAATTGGTCCTTTCCCAGGGCTGGGTGAGGTCCACGGGATTTTTGTCGGTGATCTCCTTGGAGTTCACGTAGAATTTTACCTTTTTCAGCGGCGGGAAGTTTTCCTGTACCGTCTTGGTAAAGCCACTGAGCAGCTTCTCCGCCTTGGCCTTACCGAGGCTCTTGAGCGAGCTCTGGAAGGTGGGCGTCATGTTGAGATAGAGCCAGTCGCCGCTCTGGAATATTTCGTTTATGGAGACCGCCGGGTCGAGCGCCTTCGTCTCTTTAAGGCTGTCAACGTACATCGACATCACCTTCGCGATGTCTTCTTCCCTCGTGCCGCCGCCGGTTATATCGATGCCGCGGCTCTGGAAGCCCTCTCCGTCGGGCAGATAGAGGGTATATTTCGTATTGGAGGCGGCAGTCTCCTCCGTCGCCGCTGATTCTTTGACCTCGGAGCCCGTGCCGTAGACGCTGCCTATACGCTCGCCGCCCTTTTTGTCGGACCAGCTGAAGAAGTAGTTGGTGGCGAGGTAGCCGCAGGCAAAGAGGATGATCATCAGCGCTACCCAGGCAAAGATACGGACGATTTTAGGGGCTTTGGAGCCATAATTTTCTTCGTCCTCTTCCTCGTAATCGTAGTCCTCTTCCTCTTTCAGGCGCTTTTTGCCGCGGCCGCGGCGCAGGGTGCGGGACTCTTCCTCTTCCTCCATCTCACGTTCGCGCAGCGATTTACGGGGACGCGGCGCGCGCGGCTCTTCGAGAACCTCTTCGACCTCTTCTTCGCGCCCCTTTATGATCCCGCGGCGGCGCACGGACGGAGAGTCGTAGCTTTCGTCCTTTTTATCCTGTATCACAAAGTGCCGCTGTCTTCCCTCTGAATCCCTCATTAACAGTCCTCCCCCATCTATCTCTCCGTATCATAATCGCCAGCAAAACACCGGTCAAATATTTTCGTCCGCTCGGCTGCGGACGGGAAAACGACGGCTTTCGCAGTCAGGCTTGGTTTTCCGCCCGCGCCCGGACGGACTGGCGGTCCCTCCCGGCGCGGGCCGGTGGCCGGAGCGCAGGCCGCCATATTCAATCGCTGTTGCCTATCTCTGCGTAGGGTGCGCCTTGATATACTGCACGACCCCCTGCGCAATGCTGCGGCAGAGCGACTCCCGGTAGGAGGCGGAATTGAGTTTTTTCGCCTCCGCAGCGTTGGTGAGATATCCCATTTCAACGAGTACGGCCGGCATCCCCGCTCCGCGCAGAACGAAGAAAGGAGCCTGCGCCACCTTCCGCATCGGCATGGAGCCGGACTTCGCCTCCTTGTGCATCACCTCGGCCAGCGCCGTGCTCTCGCTTATTTTATCATTTTGCTGCATGTCCCCCAATATTTTGAGCAGCAGCTGAGTCTTTTTGTCGGCGCGCTGCGCCTCGGCGGCACTGTCCACGCCGGCGGAAATTTCTTTGTTTTCCGCGATGGCCAGATTCATCGCGTCCTTGTCCGAGGGAAGGGCCATGATGTAGTATTCAAGCCCCGCGACGTTCGATCGCCCCTTGGGCATTGCATTGCAGTGGAGGCTTATAAAGACGTCAGCTTCGTTTTTGTTTGCGAAGGCGGTACGTTCCGCAAGTTTCAGGTAGACGTCCGTCCTGCGCGTCAGCCTCGCGTCGATTCCGTACTGGCGCAGTATCTCGCCGAGCTGCAGCGCCGCCTTGAGATTTACGTCCTTCTCACGCACGCCGTTTGCCGCGGCTCCCGGATCGTGCCCCCCGTGCCCCGCGTCAACGACGACGATCGGGCGCGCCTTGCCGCTAAAGGCTACGGCCGGCGCGGCAGGGGTATATTTTTCCTCCGGTTCGGCCGGCTGCGGCGCGGGCTCCGCCGGCGGAATCTTTACCGCCGGTTTCTTTTCCGGCTCGGCGGGTTTTACCTCCGCCTTCGGCTCGGGTACCGCGGCCTTAGGCTGTACGGCAGGCTGAGGCGCGGCCGAGGGTTCGCCCCAGCGGAAAGCGGCCGGTTTGCCTATCGCGGCGTAGAAGTAACCGAAGGCCTCGGCCACCGACTTGGCCTCGCCCCACCAGTGGCCGTCCGCATTGCTCACCGGCAGGGGGAAGCTGATGATACTCCCGGCGGCGCGCACGACATTCGAGGCGTTCCAGAACTCGATCTTCTTTCCCTCCAGCACCACAATGATCGAGGAGGCGTCGCTCTTGGGAATGAAGCCGAGCGACGAGATGACCTCGTCGACTGCGACCTCCTGCATCGTTCCGTTACGGCGCATCGTAACGTCTCCCTTTTTGACATCCCCGTTCCAGAAGGAGAGGCTCTCCGCGGCGAAAGCGCAGGAGGCCGAGAGGATGAAGAGCGAGAGGAGCGCCGTTATAAGTCTTGTGAATATTTTTTTATTTACCTGCAATGACAACATTATCAACCACCAATGTTGGCGCCGCCACCGAACCTGAGTATTTCAGATCGGAGGCCGCCGCCGAGATATTCTTCATAAATTCTAACAGATTAGAGGCCATCGTGACACCGCTTACCGGCGTCGTGATCTCGCCCTTCTCTATCCGGTGTCCCTTGGCGCCGATCGAAAAATCGCCGCTGATCGGATCGATGGTGTGCAGCCCCATAAATTCCGTTACGTACATTCCGCTGACGATCCGGGAGCGCAGCGCCTCCGGGCTCTCCGTCCCCGCCTCAAGGATGAGGTTCGTCGTCCCCACGTCGGGCAGCGAGGACATCCCGCGGGAGCAGTTGCCGGTGGACCTGACGCCGTCCTTTATCGCGTACTGCAAGTTATAGAGGAAGGCGTTCGCCTCGCCGTTTTTTATTAGCTCCGTGCGTCCGGTGGGAACGCCCTCGGAGTCCCAAGAGGAGCTGCCCGGCTTCCAGGGAATACGCCCGTTATCCGTGAGGTTGAGACAGGGGGAGGCGACAAGTTCCCCGAGACGTCCCTTCATCATCGAACGCCCGCGGTGCACGTCGGAGGCACAGAAGAGGCCGCCGATGACATCGACAAGCGCGGCGGCCGTCTCCGGCTCTATCATTATGGTATAGCTTCCGGTGTCGAGCTGCGTGCCGCCCAGCGAGGCAACGGTCTGTTCCACCGCCGTACGCGCGCTCTTCAGAATGTCGAGCTCGTCCAGGCGCAGCGCCTCCATTCCATAACCGCCCATCTCGGTAAACTCACCGGACTGCGCGAGCACCATAACGCCGCAGTTGGCGCTTGAGCCCTCCTCCCAGCCCGAAAGCCCCTTCGTCGTCGCAAAGAAGGAGGCTCCCCAGCCGTCACGCCAGGAGGCGGAACGCACCGAGACGACGCGGCTGTCGAGCGACTGCGCCTCCCGCGTCATTTCAAGACAGTATTTCATGCGGTCGGCGGCGGTGATCTCACGTATCCGCCGGTCCTCCGCCTCAAGCTCCTCGCAGCGGACCAGCGGCCCGTCGTAGAGAGTGATGCCCTCCTCCGGCTCCGAGGCCAGCGCGTTATGGAGACTCCACTCGACGAGCGAATCCACGGAGTCCCTGTCGAGCCGGCTGCCGTAGGCGATCCCCTGCCGTCCGTCGGACATTATCGTCCTGATGCCGATGCCTGCCGAGGAGCCGGAGACACACTCCTCCGTCTCGCCGTCCTTGAGCGTCAAACCGCTGCCGCCGCCCTCGCTGTAGAGAAGGTCAGCGCCCCAGGCACCCTTTCGCGAGGCGAGATCGAGCATGTGGGCGGCAAGCGCCTCTATTTCATTGTGGGGGAGAAATTTTATCACGCCGAAAGAACCTCCAGGATTATCGCGGCGGCGCGCTCCACGTCTTCGCGGTCCACGTCGAGATGCGTCACAAAGCGCGCGCGGCGCGGCGAGATCATGTGCGCCAGCAGCCCCTTTTCAAGACATCTAGCCTCAAATTCCGCGTCGCCGACCTGTCCCTCTTTAAGGGGGAAAAATACCATATTCGTCATATTGGGACGCTCTTCCACCTCTACGCCGCCCCTTTTTAGCAGATCGACGAGCAGCGCGGCGTTGGCGTGATCCTCCGCGAGGCGCGCCACGTTATTTTTCAGCGCGTAAAGCCCCGCGGCAGCCGCGATCCCTACCTGCCGCTGCGCGCCGCCAAGGCGTTTGCGCCACTTCTTCGCCCCCTCGATCAGTTCATGCGAACCGCAGAGCATCGAGCCGAGCGGCGCGCCAAGCCCCTTGGAGAGGCAGAACTGCACTGAATCCACCTCGTCGGTGTACCTTCTCACGTCGACGCCGTGGCGGACCGCGGCGTTAAAGAT
Organism: Cloacibacillus porcorum; assembly: GCF_001701045.1. Lineage (GTDB taxonomy): Bacteria > Synergistota > Synergistia > Synergistales > Synergistaceae > Cloacibacillus > Cloacibacillus porcorum. The sequence goes on along the minus strand of NZ_CP016757.1, from coordinate 594,473 downwards.
ACGCGCGCCGTCAAGATGGACGTGGAAGCCGAGGCGGCGTCCCTCGCGCGCGGTCTGCGCAAAGCGCTCCGGCGGCACCGCGATGCCGCCCGTGTAATTATGGGTGTTTTCAAGCGCGAGTATCGTCGTATCTGGATGATGGACGTCGTTGTCGGCTCTGCTGGCCACGGCGAGCTCCGCGGGATCGGGAACGCCCTCGTCGTCGACCAGCGGATAGGGACAGAGCCCGGCGACGGCGGAAAAGCCACCGACCTCGGCGCACCACACATGGGAGCGCTTGCCCGCCAGCAGACTCTCTCCGTGGCGGCCGGCCGTCGTAAAGGCGAGAAGGTTGCCCATCGTTCCAGAACAGGCAAAGATCGCCGCCTCCTTACCCGTTATCTCCGCGGCATACTTGCAGAGCGCGTTCGACGACGGGTCGTCGCCGTATATGTCGTCTCCCACCTCGGCGGCCGCGATGACGCGCCGCATCTCCTCCGACGGCCTGGTGACTGTATCGCTTCTGAAATCCATTATTTTATGATACATTTCCTTATTACCTCCTGCGGTATCTATCCAGATAATCCTCTTATTTTATCTTATACCCAGCCTGGCCCACGGAAGAAGATCTTCGCAGACCGGCATGCCGAGCTCAGTCCCTGGGCTGTTGCCTCCGTGAAAATCCGAACCGGCGGTCGCGTAGAGGCCAAACTTCCCCGCCATCTTCAGATGGCGGTAGGTCGTCTCCGGCGAGTTTGCGCCGTAGATGGCCTCCATCCCCCACAGCCCGGCCCCCTTGAGCCTGGAAAGCAGCGCCTCCAGCCCTTCGTCGTCAAGACGGCACTGAAAAGGATGCGCCAGTACAGCCACGCCGCCCGCCTCGCGGATAAGCGATATACACTCCTCCGCAGAGAGCCTCTCGCGCGCCACATAGGCCGCGGCCCCCCGCGCGAGATATTTTGTGAAGGCCTCCGTGACGCTGCCGGCGTAGCCTTTGTTTATAAGGAGCCGCGCGATGTGCGGACGGGCTACCACCTCGCCGCCCGATATCTCGCGCACTTCGTCTATGGCGACGTCCAGCCCGAGCGCGCGCAGCTTTTCGCAGATCAGAAGGTTGCGCACGTCGCGCCTTTCGCGGATATAGTCCAGCCGCTCCTCCAGCCTGCCAGCTCCCGGCGATATCCGGTAGCCCAATATATGAAGCGTAAAGGGAGCCTCCGCCGAAAGTTCGATCCCGCAGAGCCCCTTGACCCCGTCTTTGGCGCAGGCCCTCATAAAGGGGGCAAGCCCGGCGGTCGTATCATGGTCCGTCAGCGCCAGCAGCGAAAGTCCGCGCCGCCGCGCCGCCGCCGCGAGCTCCTCAGGCGTAAAGGTACCGTCGGAACAGCGGCTGTGCACGTGCATATCAATCAGGATCATCGACGCCGTCCTCTGCTTCGGCCGCCTCCGAAGCCTCGAACATATACAGCTCCTGGCCGATGATCATCGCCGCAAGCGAGAGCTTCGCCACATCCTCCTCGCTGAAGGCTCCCGCCGTACCGGCCTCCAGCTGGAGCACACCGAGCTTCTCAGCCCGCGCGGTGATCGGCGCGGAGATCAGCGAGAGAGCGTCCCTGTCGAGCGGCTGATCCCGCCCTGTCGAGACGCGGGGAATATTTATCGGACGTCCCGAGGCGAATACCTTCCAGGGGGTGCCGCCGTTTCTCTTCAAAGCGCGCCCCGGCTGGCCGAAATGGTCTGGTATGTAAAGACAGCCTTCAATATCGGCAAGGACGACGAAGACGGCGGCGTCGGGAGCCATCTCCTGCATGCCGCGCCAGGCGTTTTCAATTATCGAATCAAAATCGGGAGCCTTCGCGAGAGAGGCGGCGAAGGTCTCAAGCGCCGGTATCAGGCGGCTCGTGCGGTCTCTGAAATAGAACATATAGGCGCTCATCGTAAAGAACAGCACAAAGAGCGATGTAATCTCCATCCAGGTAAATATCCCCGCCACCGCGACCACCACGGCGGTACCGGCGCAGATAACAAGGTTCGTCTTATAGGGCCAGCGGCCAAACTCATTCAGCCCGATAAATACGGCGACCAGCACCGCCGTGAAAAAGGCGAATACGCCGAATATACAGCTGAACGCGGCCCCCGCCGCGAGAAATACAAGCCAGAGCACCGAGGTCCAGAACCTGCGCGGTCTGAATACCGGCGGCACCCCGCTCTTACCATTTTTCAAAGTGAAGTTCCCTTCCGTCGAGAGTCATTATCCTGATGCCCTCGCCGTCAAGAATCGCGGCGCTCTCCGGGTCCCGCCCCTTCGGTATCGTCGTCGAGCCGGGGTTGAGGAAAATCACTCCCCCCTCGCGCACAAGCGAGCCAATATGCGTGTGGCCGGATATTGCAAGATCCACCTTATTGTAGCGCGCCATCTCGCGCAGCAGCGAGAAGTTGTCCCCGTGCATCATGAGGATCTTTTTGCCGCGCCATACCAGAGAGACGCACTTCTCCATCTCCGGTTCGAGCACCATGCGGTCGACGGCGGCGTCGCAGTTTCCCTCGGCGATCAGCACCCTGCCGCCACCGCGCTGAAAACCGTTTATCGCCTCAAAAAGATCCGCGGGGGTATAACCTCCGGGGACGCTGTTGCGCGGGCCGTGATAGAGCACGTCGCCGGCATGCAGGATCGTCTTCACCTCCGGGCCGAAGAGCGCGAGCGCCTTCCGCCATGCGGGGAAACTTCCGTGCGTGTCGGACAGCACACCGATTTTTTCATCATCTATCGTGATAACGGACATTGTGATTCCATCCCTTCTCTCAAAAGTGCTGATTTATATTATAATTCACAGTGGCATGAAAGACATACCGTCAAGGAGGTAATTTCTATGAATATCGATATAAAAAATCTTGAAGACCAGGATATGAGACAACTTGTAAAGTCGCTGGAACTTGTTTCGGCGCGCATATTCGACTCGGTCGTGAGAATAAGCCAGCTCGCGGCCTCAAACACCCCTGAGATGCAGCAGCTCTTCTCCCAGTGGGTGGCCTGCCTGAGCGACACGATCATCAGCTCCGTCGAAAAAGAGGGCGCCCTATATCCCGACGAACTGGCGCGGAACATCGGCGTCACACCGGCGACGATCATTTCGCTCGCCCTCACGCTCCACCGCGAGGGACGTATAAAGATAACCGAGATCAAGGCCGAGCCTGCCTCGGGGGACAACACCGAGATCTGCGGCTGCATGAAGTGAGATAAACGGTACGGCAAACAGATGATCTGCGAAATTAAACTTCGCCTCTGCGGCTGTGCGGATAATCATTGACGCCGACGCCTGCCCGCGCGGCGCATTCGAGGCCGCGGCGAAGCTCGCGCGCATAGCCGGAGCGGAGCTTGTGACGGTAGCGAATTTTAACCACGAGATCGTATCGGAGCATCACATCACCGTGGGCGGCGACCCGCAGGAGGCCGATCTGAAAATAATAAACCTCGCGCGCGCCGGAAACATCGTTGTGACGCAGGATATCGGCCTCGCGGCGATGGTGCTCGCGAAGGGGGCGCGCGCCCTCGGACCGACGGGCTTCGAATATCTTCAGGAGCGCATGGAATCCAGCCTCGAAGAACGCGAGCTCAAAGCCAAATACCGCCGCGCCGGCGGCCGGACCAAGGGACCGGCCAAACGCACCGCGAAAGACGACCGGCGCTTCTATGAAAAACTCGCGGAGATGATCGGCGCGGGGGATAAAAACCTATAAAAAATGCCGCGGTAACCGCGGCATTTTTTTATTTACTTACTACTTAGCCTTTATAAGCTGTTTTTTTACACCCTGCCAGAGAGACAGTAAGGTGAAGAATATTATGACAAGCGAGAGCGGACTGGTAAACATACTATGGAGCAGAGCAAAGACACTGCCGTGTACAAGAGACATGGCGCGCGCCAATTCTCCTTCCGCCATGCTTCCCAACACAATTCCAAGGACAAGCGGTTCGCGCGGTACGTCGAAAAACTTCATAAGATAACCGATGAGCCCAATGGCAAGCATTATTACCACCTCGACCATCGACATGTTGATGGCATAGGAACCTATCACGGCAAGTCCTATGACCAGCGGTCCCAATATTGACGCCGGTATCTCTATAAGCCGCACGCAAAAACGGGCGATAAAGAGCCCCACCGGTACAAAAACAAGATTGGAGATGAAAAGGCTCATTATAAAGGTATATACCACGGAGGCGTTTTCCGTGAACAGCGCCGGCCCCGGCTTAAGACCATGGACCATCAGCCCGCCAAGCAGAACGGCAGACACGGCGTTTCCCGGAATACCAAGCGTAAGTGTCGGGACCAGCGAACCGCCAACAACGGCGTTGTTCGACGTTTCGGAGGCGATAATTCCTTCCGCGCAGCCGGTACCAAATATTTGTGGATTTTTTGATGATCGTTTCGCCTCGTCATAGGCGACAAAACTGGCTATACTGCTGCCCGCGCCGGGGATTATACCAACGATGATGCCGATTACCGTGGATTTAACGAGCAGGAGATTATATTTAAATATCTCCAGCATCTGCCCCGCGATTCCCCTACCGACAGCGCGGGACTGTTCCACTTCGCCTCCCAGCGATTTAAGTGAGGCGATGACCTCCGGTATTGAATAAAGGCCGATCAGAGCAATGACAAGTGAAAGGCCATTATAAAGTTCGGCAATGCCTCCAGTGAAACGGATATCTCCCGTAAGCGGGTGCATGCCTATAACGCTGAGGAAAAGCCCCAATACACCGGACCACAGCCCTTTAAGCATATTACGTTCAGAGAGCGAGGCGATAACGCTCACTCCAAAGATAGCAAGTAAAAAATACTCCTGGGCTCCGAAGCGCAGGGCAAATTCAGCAAGCGGAGGCGCGAGAAAGAGCAGGGCAAAGATACTCAAAAAACCTCCCGCCGCCGAAGCCGAGGTGGCAAGAGCTATCGCGCGGCCCGACTCGCCCCTTTTAGTCATGGGGTAGCCGTCAAGTAGAGTACAGCAGTTCGCAGGCGTTCCGGGAATGTTGAGCAATATCGCACTTATGGCGCCGGAATACGTCGACGAACAATAAATCGCTCCAAGAAGGGCGAGTCCGGCGGCCGGGCTCATGCCAAAGGTCACGGGAACCAGCAATGCAACCCCCATTGTACTCGTAAGCCCGGGCAGAGCTCCAATTACCACGCCGAACACCGTACCGGCGAATATGAGCAAAATAATCATCGGATCGGCAAGGGCGGTAAGCCCGGCAAGCATACTGGAAAAAATTTGTTCCATCATATATCACCTTCCAAAATTAGAAGAGGATGCCTTCCGGCAAACGCAGACCGAGAAAGGAGACAAACAGCGCATAAATCACGGCAAGAAAAACCAGCACGGCAGCCGCGATCGGCAAAGGACGGCGTTCTCCAAAAAAGAACATCGATGCGAACATATAAATGACCGTACTGACAAAATATCCGACATACCCTATACAGAACAGATAGGCAGCAGTGGAGGCAAATACCGTCACCGGCAGTTTAGCCGCCGAAATGAAGCCGCTTCCTGTCGACATGGTCTTTTCTCCCTCTTTATTTTTCAAGGTCCTTATCAGGATCAAAAATGAAAAAAGAAGCATCAGAATGCACAAAAAGCGTGGGAACTGCGATGACTCCGGCGGATAATTAAATGACTGCAGGGTCAGCAGCACCGATATTACCGATATCGCGATGGAAAAAAACAATTCTTTATTTATAATCAATCCGCTCACTCTCCCTATGGTACAGCCGTCATCTTCTATAATGACGGCTGTACACTCTGTCAATGCCGGCTTAGAAAAGCGGCTTATACTCTTCTACGATCTTCTTAGATTCCTCTACGAGCTTGCCAGACTCCTTTGAGCCGATAAACTTAATGATAAGCCCAAGCGATTTCGCCTGTTCCCTGAATTCGGGATTTTTTGTAACCTCTTCAAAGGCCTTTTCAAGTACGGCGATATCTTCCGGTTTGGTGTTCTTGGGTGCTGCGACGCCGCGCATCGCCGTTCCGGCAGAGGGGATATCCATCTTGAATACCTCTTTCGAGGACTTGATATCGACGCCGTCGATCTTATCATCGTAGAACATCACAAGCGGCACTATTCTCCCAGCCTCAATATGTGAAACGGCTGAGCTCAGAGTCGTAAGGGCCAAATCGACCTGATTGCCCATGAGAGCGGTAAGCGCCGGTCCTGAGCCGCTGTAAGAGACGAAGTTGCTCTCCATTTTGAGGGCCTTCGAGTTCACGAGATGCTGAAGCTGCACATTGCTCTGCGGCCCATCTCCGGCAACGTTGAGCTTTCCGGGATTCTTTTTCGCATATTCGACCACATCGGAGGCTTTTTTGAATTTACTGTCCTTATTGACGACCCAAACGAGCGGGTCTATCTGGAAGTTGCAGATATATTTAAAATCATTGAGGTCAAAGGGAACATTCTGGCGCAGAACCTTTACAAGCACCATCGAGGGCTGGCTTGTCGCGCCGATTGTATATCCGTCGGGGCGGGCCTTGGCTAAAGCCGTCCAGCCAATCTGACCGCCCGCGCCGGGCTTGTTTTCAACGACGAGAGACTGGCCGAGCGCCGGCGTCATATACTTGGCGACGAGCCTTATCACTATATCGTTGCCGCCGCCGGGGGAAAAGGGCACTACCGCGAGAACCGGCTTGGTCGGGAATGACGCGGCAAAGACAGGAATAGCCGCGCACACCGCCGTAAGAAGTACCAAAACAAAAATCAAAGACCTAAGAACCTTTTTCATAAGAGAATCCTCCTCTATGATATTGTTTTATGGAGCTGAAAAATTATTTCCCTACAGATTGACCTTATCCCCGTCGACGAGCACTCTGCCGTCGACCTCTATCTTCGGGTTCCACATCAGAAGGTCGTAGTGGGTCGGGGCTTTGACGGTGCCGCCCAGGGTTATGCTCGTGCCTATCCCTATGTGCGCCGTGGGGATCACGCCCTCGTCCTCGAGCATGATTCCGCAGAGCTTGCACTTGGGGTTGAGGCCGACGCCGAGCTCCGCGATGTTATAGCAGTTCGGGTCGTTGTGGCTCGCGAGGTCTTTTTTCAATACCTCAGCCTGCCTGCCGCCTCTGATATCGGTGATAAAACCGTCTTTGACGTCCACGACGATGGGCTCGTTCAGCACGCCGATTCCCAGATAGGGAACGCTGGCATCCGCAACGATGCGTCCGTTCGCCGACCCCTCAACGGGCGAGGAGTTGGCCTCGACCGTCGGGATCGTGGAAAATTCCCCCGGTTCCACCACGCAGTAGAGGGCGTTGCCGCGTCTGCCGGTGATATCGAGCCAAAGGTCCGTGCCTCCCGGCGAGGTAACGTGCACCTTGCTGCCCTTTGCGAAGGCGTCGGCCACTCCTTTGCAGACCGGCTTGATCGCCCTGAAATCGGCCTCTATGCCGCCGGAGATGAGCATCTCCTCCGTAAAATCGGTGAGGACGAGCAGGCGCGCGCCGTTTTCCGCCGCCTCCTTCACGGCGAAGGTATGGGTCACGGAATAGCTCACGGGAATGAGGACGACGTCGGCGAACTTCATGCTCTCGGCGATGAGCTTCGGCGGCTCCTCGCCCGCGCGCTGGCGGGGCTTCATCGTGCTTACCACTACCTCAGCGCCGCGCTCCACCGCCGCCGCGGCCAGGACCTTGGCGATGTTCTCCTGCACCATATCGGTGACGATCAGGACCGTCTCGCCCGCTTTGAGCGAGACGCAGTTATCCATTATCGTCCTCGCTCCCTGCATCATAAGTGCCTCTTTCATCTTCAAAAAACCACTCCTTTTTGATATAACGTGACCTTGCCGGTGCTTTTCTTAAATAATAATTTTATAATATAATACTACAATCATACAAAAATATGTCAATAGCTTTGGAGGCTATTTTAAACATTTTTTCGTATCATTGAAAAAATTGAATCGATACTGTTTATTATGCTGCCGCTGGCATTTATGCCTATACCACGTTTAACTCGCGGCGGCGCTTGTGATAAACTAGATAGAAAGGTCGGGCAATGATGATCAGAGAGCAGTTCCGAAAGAGGGTTTCCCATATGGATACGCAGGAGAGAAAGATATCCCCGGCGATGCCGGTCAAAGCGGAGAGGCTGTCTTCACAGATATCGAAGCTGATCCTCTCGGAGATACAGTCCGGGCAGCTCACGGTGGGAGATAAACTGCCGCCGGAGACGGAGCTCGCCCAGAGATACGGCGTTAGCCGCACCATCCTCCGCGAGGCCATCGCCAGCCTGAAAAACGAAGATATCCTCGAATCAAAACAGGGACGCGGCATTGTCGTGAAAAACGCACGCAGCCGCCAGGCGTTCAGGTTTTCCGATGTATTCGAGACCGTCTCGATCGGCGAGGTAAATTATTTTTACGAAATGCGCGCGCTGCTTGAGTCGGAGGCGGCGGGGCTCGCCGCGATGCGGCGCACGCAGGAGGATATCGCGGAGATAACGGAGTCTTTCAGAGGAATGGAAGAGGCCGTCAAAGAAAATGCCCCTGGTGCGGAGGCCCATGACCGCTACAACGCGGCGATCGCGCGCGCGAGCCATAACCCCGTGTTGATAGAATTTCTCCTCTTTTTACAGGGAAAGCTGCATGACCTCGCTAAGGAGCTGCGTATCATGACGATGGCCTCGCCGGAGAGGGCGCACAACGTCCTCGAAGAGCACCGCCGCGTGGTGAAATATATTATGGCGAAAGACCCGGCGGCGGCGCAGGAGGCGGCTCTCACGCACCTGAAAAACGCCGCGGAGCGGGCCGGAATGAAGATATATAACCCCTAAGCGCGGTGTTTTCGCGCGCTACCTTATCACAAAGAGAGGGACATGACCTTAACGGACATGCCCCTCTCCGGTTTATCAGGCCGCGCTTAACGCGGCGATTTTTTCGGTTATTTCAGCACCAGATAGGCGATGAATACGCCGACCATCGAGGCGAGGCCGATTATCAAGGTACCCATTGTCTGGGTCTTGTAGCCCTGCTCCGTCTCCATCTCACCGAAATTCGTGACGACCCAGAAATAGGAGTCGTTCGCGTGCGAGACCGTCATCGCTCCCGCGCCGATCGCGATAACGCAGAGGGCCGAGAGCGACGGTGTGTTGAGCCCCAGCGCGGGAAGTACGGGGGCGAGCATACCCGCGGTAGTGGTGATCGCCACCGTAGAGGAGCCCTGCGCCGTTTTCAGTATCGCGGCCAGCACGAAGGGGAAGAATATGCCGATCGTCGAAAGGACGCAGGAATTTTCCGTGATGTACTGCACCATCCCCGAGACGCTGATCACCTTGCCGAGCACGCCGCCGGCGGCGGTAATGAAAAGTATCGGGCCGACGGTCTTCAGGGTGTCGTTAGTGATCTCGTAGAAGTCCTTCGCCTTGCCGGACTGGACCAGCAGGATTACGCCGAGGATGACGCCGACCGCAAGCGCGATGATCGGGGTACCGAGGAAGATAATGGCGGAGATGCTCACCTTCGCCATCGAGAAGGCCGAGGCCAGTCCCATGAGGAAGATAGGAACGATTATCGGGGCAAACGACATCACGCCGCTCGGGAGCCTGCCATATTCAGCGATAAGCTCCTCGTAGCTCTTCACCAGATCCATGTCGGCGTTATCGTCGCGCGCCGAGACACGTTTTCCAATATATTTCGCGAAGAGATACCCTGCAATAAGCGGAGGAATGGAGAGCAGCGCGCCGAGCCCAATGACCAGCAGGATGTTATCGCCGATACCAAGGGCGTTGGCCGCGGCGATCGGTCCGGGCGTCGGCGGTATGAAGCAGTGGGATATGTAAAGCCCCATTGAGAGAGCCACCGTCATCGCGACGCTGGAGGCCCCCGTCCTCTTTACAAGCGCCTTTCTTATCGGGTTGAGCACGACAAATCCGCTGTCGCAGAAGACCGGTATTGAGACGATCCACCCCATTATGATGATCGCGAGCTCGGGGTTCTTCTTCCCCACCAGCGTTACCACCACATCGGCCATCTTGAGCGCCGCCCCCGTCTTTTCAAGCAGGGTCCCGACAAGCGCGCCGAAGATTATCACGATGCCGATACTGGTGAATGTTCCGGAAAATCCCGCACCGATCACTCCCGGGATGTCCTTGAGCGGAATTCCGGCGATCACGCCAAAGATCAGGGACACCGCCATTATCGACAGGAAAGGATGTATCTTATACTTCGATATCGCCGCCACCATCACAATGATTGCCAGAACAAAGACAATAATTAAAGGAATACCCGTCATCATAGCCGCCTCCTAAAGTATATTTTTAGATATGCTTCAATAACGCTAGGATAGCACGCCTATTCACTAAAGAAAACCCCGATTTATATCATTTTTACCGCGTGATTTTCCTCTGTGCACGGCCGCGTGGCGAAGGTTTGATATACGAACGTCTCCGCCCCCATTTCCCGGTACGGCCCCGCCGCCGCGGCTTTCACCGCGCCTCCGCGAAGGAGGCAAAATAAAAAATTATTGCTTGACAAATAGAGAGTGTAAATTGTATTGTTATATAACTAAGCAATTTTACCTGTTATTTGTTTCATATTTTACGTACCGCAAAAAAATTTTTGAAAAAGGAGGGCGATACACCATGTCGCCGCACAGCAGTAATTTGCGCCCAATAACATTTAACTTTGATACACCCCCCCCCGTTTAAGTTCATTAAGGTTCATAATAAACTCTTACTCCCGCTTGTCCTCTCTCTTTTAACTCTCTTCATCCTCGTTTCGCCCCATTGCGCCTGCGCGCTGACACAAGACGCAGACGGTGTTTATCTCATCGCCACCTCGGCGGATCTCATCGTCTTCCGCGACGGCGTAAACTTAGGCGCCTCCGGCGACGCGCGCCTCACCGCCGACATCGACCTCTCGCTGCCCGACGGGACACCGACTGAATGGACGCCCATCGGCAACAGACTCCGCTACGTCGGCGTCTTTGACGGCGCGGGCCATACCGTCAGTGGCTACACAATAACAGAACCAGCAACGGCCACATCTTCTATAGGATTCTTCGGCGCTATTGGATACGCCACGATAAGGGGGCTCACCGTCAGCGGCGATATAGACGTACAGGCCTCGAAGACCTGCTATGCGGGCGGTATCGTGGGACAAGTCCACGACGACGGCACAGTCGAAGACTGCGTCAACAGAGGCACCGTAAGAGTCAACGCCGCTAAAAATACTTCCATTATCTACGTGGGCGGCATCACTGGACTCAACTCAGGAGCCATATCAAACTGCGTCAACTACAGCGGCGCCTCAAACCTCAGCAGCCAAGCCACCAACCCCCAACACGCCGGCGGCATCGCGGGAATGAGCCGCCGCGTCATATTAAACTGTGCAAACTACGGCGAAGTGCAGGGTGAATACGCAAAGGATGGATATATCGGCGGCATCGCAGGGGCAACCAATTACAAGAGCTATGACTGCACAATATCAAACTGCGTAAACTTCGGTACGGTCTCAGGCAAAGACGCCTCCGGCAAAGGAAAGATAAAGACCGGCGGCATCGCGGGGCTCAACAACGGGGACAGCAAGATATCAGACTGCGCCAACGGCGGCGATGTCTCCGGCGGCGAATACACCGGCGGCATCGCGGGAAGCAACGAGGGAGATGTATCAAACTGCGGCTGGCTGAAAACGGAGACGGTCAATAAAGATCTCGAAAAAGGTGTAGGAACTGGTAACGATGGCGCTGAAGCCGTCAGTATCGACCAGACCGGGATAGACAAGAGCACCGTCGCGCTCAGAGTCAAACTTGTTAACCGCACCGTCATGACCGGCGGGACGACGGAGATCACCCTCTCCGCCCTGCCAGGAAGCCCCGATATATTCGGCGGTTTCGTGAAGAAGATCACCGTAACCCCGTCTGACACTGAGATAATATCCGCCGACGTCAACAACGAAAACGGCACGATAACGCTCACCGGCACCAAGGAAGGAACGGCCTCCATCGTCGTCTCGGCCGACATCGACCCGACGGACTTCAAAAACAACTTCGCCCCATCCGGCAAGGATACTCCGCTCTCCTTCACCTTTAACATCACGGTCAGCGACGTACCGGTAACAGGGATCACCATCGCCCCAGAGAAGATGGAGCTCAAGGTGGGAGGAAGCGGCAAATTCACCGCCACGGTATCGCCCTCAGACGCCACAGACCAGGGGCTCACCTGGAGCAGCGACAATGAAAAGATCGCCGCGGTCGACAGCGAAGGCAGCGTAAAGGCCATCGCCGCCGGTACCGCCACAATCACCGTAACGGCGGCGGACGGAAAGCACCAGGCAAAGGCAGCAGTGACCGTCACCAGTACCCCCCGCCACGGCGGCGGCGGAAACGGCTGCTCAGCGGGCACAGGCGCACTGGCGCTGCTGGCACTGGCTCCGCTATGGTTGATGAGAAGGAAAAAGGTAAAATAAATCGGCGTAAATCGGGAGGGAAAGAGGTAAATAGCGATTTATCTTTTGACTTTGCCCTTATAGCCTCCCTCTCTGAACAGCATCCCGAAAATCGGACAGCCAAATAAAGCCCCTGGATTATAATAAAACTAAATACATATAAAGGGGGATCTTCTATGCGTAAACGTAAAACGGAAGAAAGAATAAGAGCAATTGAGATGCACAAACAGGGAATTCCACGAAGGCGGATTGCTGAAGAACTTGGTGTTAGTCCTGATTCTATTAAAACATGGATATCTTTATATAAGAGCGGACAGAAGGACTTACTGGATGATACAAGGAAAAAAAGAACCTACAGCAAGGCTGTAAAACTTGAAGCTGTTTCGGCTCATTTAGAAGAGGGACGTACTATGGTAGATGTTACCTCGTCTTTTAACATTTCAAGTCCCTCTCTTTTAAGACGATGGTGTAAGGAATTTCTCGAACAAGGGGATATTTCTAGTTCAAAACGTGACTGTCCAGATAAGAAATTGGAAGTTACAAATAGCATAGAAAAGATCAAAGAGCTGGAAATGCAGGTTGACGTATTAAAAAAAGCCTTAGAGCTGCAAAGGTGGTGATAGAAAGAAATATTAAATACAGAATCATTTTTGAATTTTCAACAAAACATTCTGTCTGTGGAATGTGTAGATTTTTGTCCGTATCACGCTCTGCATACTACAGTTGGCTAAAGCGGCGTGGAATGGAAGATAAAGACGGTCCTCTCATAGAAGCAATAAGAACGGGACAGGATATCAACAAAAACACTTATGGGTACAGGCGAATGACTCTGTGGCTCAACAACTTCATTGGCATTCATGTAAACAATAAGAGGGTAAGGCGTGTTATGAAAAAAGCGGGACTTCAAGCGGAAATAAGAAAAAAGAAAAAGTTTAAAGTGATGTCAGGAAATATCCACAGCTATGAGAATATCCTGAACAGAGAATTTCGTTCCGACAGACCAAACCAGAAACTGGTTACTGATATCACATATATACGAACAAAAAAGGGTAATATATTCCTCTCCATGATAAAAGATCTCTTTGATAATTCCATACAGGGATATCAAATCAGTCGTAATAATAATATTAAGTTAGTAACCGATACATTGAAGAAAGCATTTGAAAACAATAATAAGGTGGTCGCTGATGGACCAATCCTCCACAGCGACCAGGGGTTTCAATATACAAGCCATGCATATTTCAACCTGACACAAAGATACGGACTCAAGGTCTCGATGTCAAGGAAAGGAAATTGTTTGGATAATGCCTGTGCAGAAAACTTCTTTAGTCACATTAAATCAGAACTCGTCAACCGAGTAAAATGGGAGAACTACGAGGAGGCTAAAGATGCTATAGACGAATATATAAGGTATTATAATAACGACAGGATACAGATAAAATTGAAAAAGGCTCCGATGCAATATCGAAGTCTCTTTATTGAATAAATTTTTGATACCCTTGGGAGCTTTTATAGCGCTGTGCGGTTTTCGGGACTCTGTTCACTCTGAGGGAGGTGTCGGCCGCCTGTTTTTGGCGGCTAACGGAAGGAGTGTTGCTCTGTATGGCGCGGAAATCGCGCCATACAGAGCCCGCGGCAAAAGCCGCGGGAGAACCGAAGGTCAACTCTCCCTCACCCCGCTTCGCGGGGAGCTCCCTCGGATGAACAGAGTCCCGCAAACCGGACAACGCTATAAAAGCTCCCAAGGGTATCAAAAATTTATTCAATAAAGAGACTTCGATATTGCATCGGAGCCTTTTTCAATTTTATCTGTATCCTGTCGTTATTATAATACCTTATATATTCGTCTATGGCATCTTTAGCCTCCTCATAGTTCTCCCATTTTACTCTGTTGACGAGCTCTGATTTAATGTGACTAAAGAAGTTTTCTGCACATGCATTATCCAAACAATTTCCTTTCCTTGACATCGAGACCTTTAGTCCGTATCTTTGTGTCAGGTTGAAATATGCATGGCTTGTATATTGAAACCCCTGGTCGCTGTGGAGGATTGGTCCATCAGCGACCACCTTATTATTGTTTTCAAATGCTTTCTTCAATGTATCGGTTACTAACTTAATATTATTATTACGACTGATTTGATATCCCTGTATGGAATTATCAAAGAGATCTTTTATCATGGAGAGGAATATATTACCCTTTTTTGTTCGTATATATGTGATATCAGTAACCAGTTTCTGGTTTGGTCTGTCGGAACGAAATTCTCTGTTCAGGATATTCTCATAGCTGTGGATATTTCCTGACATCACTTTAAACTTTTTCTTTTTTCTTATTTCCGCTTGAAGTCCCGCTTTTTTCATAACACGCCTTACCCTCTTATTGTTTACATGAATGCCAATGAAGTTGTTGAGCCACAGAGTCATTCGCCTGTACCCATAAGTGTTTTTGTTGATATCCTGTCCCGTTCTTATTGCTTCTATGAGAGGACCGTCTTTATCTTCCATTCCACGCCGCTTTAGCCAACTGTAGTATGCAGAGCGTGATACGGACAAAAATCTACACATTCCACAGACAGAATGTTTTGTTGAAAATTCAAAAATGATTCTGTATTTAATATTTCTTTCTATCACCACCTTTGCAGCTCTAAGGCTTTTTTTAATACGTCAACCTGCATTTCCAGCTCTTTGATCTTTTCTATGCTATTTGTAACTTCCAATTTCTTATCTGGACAGTCACGTTTTGAACTAGAAATATCCCCTTGTTCGAGAAATTCCTTACACCATCGTCTTAAAAGAGAGGGACTTGAAATGTTAAAAGACGAGGTAACATCTACCATAGTACGTCCCTCTTCTAAATGAGCCGAAACAGCTTCAAGTTTTACAGCCTTGCTGTAGGTTCTTTTTTTCCTTGTATCATCCAGTAAGTCCTTCTGTCCGCTCTTATATAAAGATATCCATGTTTTAACAGAATCAGGACTAACACCAAGTTCTTCAGCAATCCGCCTTCGTGGAATTCCCTGTTTGTGCATCTCAATTGCTTTTATTCTTTCTTCTGTTTTACGTTTACGCATAGAAGAGCCCCCTTTATATGTATTTAGTTTTATTATAATCCAGGGGCTTTATTTGGATGTCCGATTTTCGGGATGCTGTTCAGGAGAGGGCGCCAAAATCTTTGGTAAACCGCCATTTATCTATTCATTCCCTACCCGAAGGAAATCGGCGTTTAGACGTGCTGGATGCTAAATAACTTTGGGCCCTGGTACCGGAGCCGTATCTTCATACGGCGAGGATGCCAGGGCCCAAAGTTATGACGCAGACGGCGCGTATAAACGCCGATTTCCGGTGACTTATTTTATCGCGGCGAACAGATCGTTAAGCGCTTCGCTCATCACGGGGTGCGTGAAGATCATGTCGCGCAGCACCGTGTAGGAAAGCTTTTCGTTCATCGCCAGTGTGACGATATTTATCATCTCGTGTGATTCCTCGCAGTAGAGGGCGGCTCCGAGGATCAGTCCGCTATCGGCGTCGACGACGGCCTTCAGCATCCCCGTATACTTGCCGAGGACGTGTGACCGCGGCAGCCCCGTCACGGGGATCACGGCGGTCTTTATCTTATATCCCTCTGCCAGCGCCGCCTTTTCCGTGAGGCCGACGCGGGAGAGCGGCGGTGCGAGGAATACGCTGTAGGGAACGTTGCGGCCCGCGCTCGTTCTGCCGCCGCCCTTGAAATCATCCATTACGATACGCGCGTCGTCCTGTGAGATATAGGTGAACTGCGGACTGCCCGCGACGTCCCCGATAGCCCATATCCCGGACGCCGTCGTGCGCATCCTTTCGTCGACGGCAATCGTGCCGCGCGAAGTCGTCTCCACGCCCGCCGCTCCAAGGTTCAGCTCGCGCGTATTGGGGACGCGCCCCGTCGACACGAGCACCGCGTCGCATTTAGCCTCTTTTTCCTCTCCGCCGGCGGCATACCTGACGACCGCGCCCTCGCCTTCGTTCTTCACCGAGAGCACCTTAGCCCCGGCAACGAGCTCTATTCCCTGCCCGGCCAGCGTCTCCCTGACCGCTGCCGCTACATCGGCGTCCTCGTTCGGGAAAAACTCCGGCAGGTCCTGGAGCACGGTTACCTCCGAACCGAACTGGCGGTAGAACGAGGCAAATTCAAGGCCGATATTTCCCCCGCCGATCACCACCAGCCGCTTCGGCAGCCGTTCCAGGTCGAGCATGCCCTCGCTGACATAGGCGCATCGGCACTCTTTAAGCCCCTCGATGGGCGGGATGAACGGCACGGAGCCGGTATCTATGACGATCTTATCCGCGGTGATCGCGGCGGTGAAGTCTTTGCCGCTGATCTCTATCTCCTTCGGCGAGACGAACTTCGCCGTGCCGGTGTAGAGCGTGATATTCGGATTGCCGCCGAACGTATTGAACATCTTGCTGAGGATCTTCTCCCGCAGCTCTTTTTTATCGCGGATGGACTGCGCGTAAAAGGCCGCCTTTTCCTCAAAGCTGGCGAAGCCCTTTATCCGCGCCATCTCGGCCCTGTTGACGAGGAACTTCGTCGGTACGCAGCCCACATTGGGACAGGTCCCGCCGTACATCTTGTCCGACTTCTCCACCAACGCGACGCGCCGGCCCTGAGCCGCCAGAGCGCTGGTGAGAACCTTGCTGCCCTTACCAAAACCGATTACTATGACGTCGAATCTCTCCATCTTCCCGCACCTCCGGAAATTAAATGTATCTTTTTTAATTACATTAATAAGAGCATACAGCTATCCTAAAAAATGTCAAGCATATAAAGGCTTTTTCTGAAATTATTCCGCCGCGCCGCCGCCGCAAATATATAATAAAAGCAGCCGTCGGTAAAGGTAACGGCTGCCCTGCGGATATTGTTGTTATAAATGGTATGGGCGGATATTTCGCTGCGAAAGCTCCCTTGACATCCGTCCTTTAATATACGGCGACGTAACCGTCGGCCCGCGGCTCCGTCGCCCCCATGAGAGCGCCCTCTTCGCCGCGCAGTATCATCTGTCCGCGCCCGTAGGAGCTGTGGTCGTAGTCCACATAGACCTCATGTCCCATCGCGGCGAGCTCTTTGATGATATGGTTCTCCACGCCCTGCTCGAGGCCGACCCGTTTTCCCTCCGTCCACTGCCAGCGCGGCGCGTCGAGCGCCTCCTGCGGGTTGAGGGCAAAGTCCACCATGTTGGCGATCATCTGAAGGTGTCCCTGCGGCTGCATGAAAGCCCCCATCACCCCAAAGGGGCCGACAGCCTCGTTGTCCTTGGTGATAAAGCCCGGTATTATCGTGTGGTAGGGCCTCTTGCCCGGCGCGAGGAAGTTCGGCGAGGCTGGGTCAAGCGAGAAATTATTCCCCCGGTTATGCAGGGTGATCCCCGTTCCCGGCACGCAGAGGCCGGAGCCAAAGCCGCGGTAGTTGCTCTGTATCATCGAGACCATGTTCCCTTCGCCGTCCGCCGCCGCCAGATAGACCGTGCCGCCGGAGGTCTGGCGCTCGGAGGTTGGAAGCCCGGCCACGGCTGGGTCGATGAGGGCAGCGCGGCGTTCTGCGAACTCCTCCGAAAGCAGCTCAGCCACCGAACGGCGCATATGGCGCGGGTCGCCCACCTCGGCGAGAGCCTCGGCAAACGCCAGTTTTATCGCCTCTATCTGCAGGTGGTAGCTGCGCGCGCATTCGCGCTCCGACAGCTCGAATTTTTTCAGGATGTTCAGCGCCATCAGCGCAACAATGCCCTGTCCGTTCGGCGGTATCTCCCAGACGTCGTAGCCACGGTAATTCACGCCTATCGGCTCGACCCACTCGGGAGCGAACGCGGCGAGATCTTCGGCGCGCAGCCAGCCGTCATGCTCCTTCGAGAAGCGGTCTATCGCCTCCGCGAGTTCCCCCGTATAGAAGGCGGCGGCGCTCGTCTCCGCGATTTTTTCCAGCGTGCGCGCCTGCGCCTCGCAGCGCCAGATCTGCCCCGCGGCGGGCGCTTTGCCCTCCGCCGTGAAGCACTCGAAGATGTGTGCGAACTCGCCGCCGTGGAGATTCTTGGCAAAACCGGCGAAGGCCTTTTTCCAGAGCAGGCTCACCGTCGGCGAGACGGGAAAGCCGCCGCGCGCGTAGTGGATCGCCGGTTCAAGCAGCACATCGAGCGGCAGGCGGCCAAACTTCGCGTTAAGCGCCGCCCAGGCGGCGGGAGCGCCGGGAACGGTGACGGCCTTCCACCCGTAGAGCGGCATCTTTTCCCAGCCGCCGTTAAGGAGTTCGTCGGCATCGGCCAGCGACGGCGCATGTCCGCTGGAATTGAGGCCGTGCAGCTTGCCCCCGGTCCATACGAGCGCGAAGGCGTCTCCGCCGATCCCGTTGCTGGTCGGCTCCACCACCGTAAGGCAGGCGGCGGTCGCCACCGCGGCGTCCACCGCGTTTCCGCCCCTTCTGAGCATTTCAAGCCCTGCCTGCGCGGCCAGCGGCTGCGTGGTGGCGGTCATGCCGCGCGAACCGTATACAAGCGTACGGCGCGAGGGATATTTATATTTCAGAGCGTCCATTTTCATAAATAACACCACATTTCAAAAAGATATTTAATTTACCCATATATATTTATACAACATCGGCGTAATTGTGACCAGCGGTGCGAAATTTAAAATAGTATAACAACGGGAGAGGCGGATAAATGAAACAGCCTCCCATACACCGCGGAACCCACTTTCTGCCTGTTCTAAGGGCCCCTGAAAACCGAGCCGCCTAATCCTCCCCCGAGATTCCCTCGTAATCCGCCGTTTCGATCACGCCGCGCCGCCACCTGGCGCGCGAGGCGTTCAGCAGCGCCAGCAGCTGCCGCTCATACAGGAGGGCGCTCTCGTCGGTGGCGATCGCCGCCGCCCGCTCTCCGGTCCTCTTCAGGCTCTTCAGCAGCGCTGGCGCGGTGCTTTTTTCCGGCAACTCCGTCTTGGAGGAGCTGTCTTCCAGCGGCCCAGCCTCCGGCTCGCCGTAACGGTTTGAGAGCTGTCTCGCGATCTCGGGGAAAAGGCTGCTCATATAACGTCTCGCTGTATCTTTGCCGAGGAAGGTCAGCTCCTCCGCGATCTCGCGGTAGCTTTTGAGCATCCCGTTGGGATAGCGGCAGCGTCCAGTTTCGACATAGATCGCGAAGGCCTTCTCTCTGTCGCGCCTGCTGCGCAGCGGCAGACCGTTTTTCATGTTCTCTTTTATGGAAAAAAAGCGCGCGTCGGCCTCGGAGAGATTTTTGTGCAGCACGGCGTCGATGAAACCCCACGCGGCGCCCATCCTCATCCTCGCCCGGCAGCGGTGGAAGCCGTCTATCAGATAGAGGCGGCCGTCATCAAGCAGGGCGATATCAACGGGCGGCATATCCGCGCCGTTCTCGTAGCTCTGCGCGTAGGTCTCCACCGCCTCGCCGCTGATGTCGTTTCGCGACTGGAAACGCGGCTCGTCGATCTGGATATCCTCAAGAAGGTAGAGGCGGCGTTCGTCGCCCAGACGGTCAAGGTCGCCGTTCGCCTCATCAACAAATCGGCGGAGCAGCGCCCTCACACTCTCCCCGTCGAGGACGGAAGCGCCCTCTGAGGACAAAAGCTCGCGCGGATAGTATCTTTTGACGATCTCGTTTATCTTCACCCGCTCATCATCCCAATCTTTTGGCATTATGGCAGTTTGGATACTTTTGCGGTGCTTGCCGATAATATTTTAGCACGCGGGGATACCGCCAAGCGAAAAAAAATCGCTCCCCAACCCCATGATAAGTGGCGCATATAAAAAAGGCCCGCCCTTTTGAGAGGGACGGGACCGGCAGTCGGCAAAAGGTAATTTGTAAGAGGCTATTTCTCCTTCATCTGCGAATATATATTCGCGAGAATGGCTCCCGATATGTTGTGCCAGACGCTGAATACCGCGCCCGGGACCGTGGCCAGCGCGAGGGAGGGGAAGGAGGTCGCCGCGAGGCTGGTGGCGAGCCCTGAATTCTGCATCCCGACCTCTATCGAGATCGCCTTCTTCTTCGCAAGGGGGACCTTTAAAAACGCGGCGATCACGTAACCGAGTCCATAGCCGAGAATGTTATGCAGGATGACGACCGAGAATACGAGAACGCCGGTGGTCATGATCTTCGCGGAGTTGGCGGAGACCACCGCGGCGACGATCATGACGATGGCCGTCACCGATACGAGCGGCAGTACCTTGACCGCCTTCTGGGTGGTGCTGCTGAAAAACTTATTGATGACGAAGCCCGCGGCGATCGGCAGGATCACCACCTTAACGATCGACATGAACATCGCCGCCATATCGACGGAGACGGTCTGCCTCAGCAGAAGGTAGGTCAGCGCCGGCGTAAGCAGTGGGGCGAGCAGCGTCGAGACGCTGGTCATACCTACGGAGAGGGCGACGTCGCCCTTGCTGAGATAGGTGATGACGTTCGACGAGGTCCCGCCCGGGCAGGTCCCGACAAGAATAACGCCGACCAGCAGCGCGTCGTCCAGGGCAAAGGCCTTACCAAGCGCGAAGGCCAGAAGCGGCATGATCGTAAACTGCGCGAGGCACCCGAGAATGACGTCCTTCGGACGCCTAAAGACTACGGCGAAGTCGACGGGATTAAGCGTCAGCCCCATCCCGAACATTACTATCATCAGCAGGGTCGTGATCCACGACGTCTTTATCCATATCAGGGCCGTCGGTACAAAAAGCGCCGCCGCCGCGACTACGACGACGATAAAGGCCATATACTTCCCCACAAAATCACTGAGTTTCTCCAGAAACTTCATAATTGAAACGCTCCTCTTTGCATAAATATTATTGTATAAAACCATTATAAAATAACGGCGCGCAAGCATTATAGTGAGCGCCGTACGGGAATGTCAAACTAACCTCAAATTATAAAACATGTGTAATGCTAATAATTACGTTATAAAATACGGGCGTTTTTCCGCACCGGCATCTTCTCGTAAGTATTTTATCCACAATATAATATTTTCCTAAAAACAGCTCACAAACAGGCCGCCTCTGCCGGAAGCGGCGGCAGACGGGAAAATCTCCGCCCCTCAGCGAAGCTCCCCTCTGTTTTATTTACTTTCGCAGAACCCTCCGCGCAAAAATTACAATGACAAAAAAGACAGATGCACGACTTTCATTCGGCCCATCCGCCGGTGTGAAAGCCATGCATCTGTCATTCTCATGCGGGACAGCCCCCGCCGCTTAAAAATATCTTACCGTTCAGTCAAGGAATATATTATTTTCCCTCTCCTGCATATGTAAACACGATTATCGCACCCGAGTTATCCACCTGACTGGTCGGCATATAATTCCTGTCCAGCACATTGCCGCCCTTGTCGGTTATGACGAAGATGCTCTTCGTATCAGGGGAGACGACCGCCGCACGATAGCGGTTTGCGGTGTGGAAGTACGGTATCGCGTCGCCCTGCAGCGTCTTTCCGTCCGCGTTCAGCTTCATCCGGTACAATTCGCCGGTTTTCAGCGTCGTGATGATAAGGGAATTTCTCCACGCCTCGATCGCGCCGTCCGCCGGGTAATAGGTGATGCTCGACGGGGCCACGGTCGGCCAGAAGAGGTACGGCAGTTTTTCAAAGCGGGAATCCTTGAAGTTATAGCTGTTGGGCACCGTGTAGAAGGTCTTCAGCGGCTCTTTGAAGTTCGGCGCGTTCCAGTCCAGCTCCCTTATCACAGGCACGCCCTCGGGGATGATGTTGGGCTGGTTGGGGTCGTACTTATCTACCGCGCTCTTGTCGGCCTTCGACCAGTCGGCGTAGGTGTAAGCCTGGTTGTCGCGGAAGCCCGCCACTATCGGCCAGCCATAATTGCCGCCGCTCACCAGCAGGTTGATCTCGTCGTCGGTCGAGGGACCGTGCTCACAGGAGAAGAGGTTCTCCCCCACAAACACCAGTCCCTGCGAATTGCGGTGTCCATAGGTAAAGATATGGCTTCTCACGCCGTCCAGCACCGGGTTGTCGCGCGGGATGGAGCCGTCCGGCTCGATCCTCAGCACCTTTCCGACATATGAGCTCCAGTCGGATTTGCGCACCTCCGCGGCTGAGGGAAGGCGCTGCGCCTCGTTGGGCAGCAGCATATTGGCGCCCTGGTTATGGCCGAGCTCGCCGAGAGAGAGATAAAGTTTGCCGTCCGGGCCAAAGACGATACGTCCCGCGTTATGATCGTCTCCGGCGGGGATCTTGTCGAGGATCACCTTTTCATCGACGAGTTTTTCGCTTTTGGCGTCAAAGCGAAAGCGGGCTATCCTCTTAAAATCCGACTTGCTTTGGCTGGGCGACGATTTATACGTATAGACCACATAGACATAATTTTTGCCGCCTTTTTTGAGAAAATCAGGCGCCAGCGCCAGACCGAGGATACCCTCATGGCCGCCGGCGGCGTTTGCCCTGTCGATACGGGCCGCCTCGCGCACCGTCCCGTTTGCGGGATCGACGCGTACGATCCTCTTTCCAAGCCGCTCCGTCACCCACAACATATTATCTGGCCCCCACAGCATCTCCCAGGGGCCGTCCAGCCCTTCGACCAGAACCTTGCCGGTGAACGGTTCAGCGGTGCGGACCACGTCTCCCGCCGCAGCGAAGGCCTGCCCGCCGAAGGCGAAGAGTGAAACCATGACCGACAGCAACAAAACTTTGATTGGAGATATCTTCACAACAATAACGCTCCTTCTGATTACGGCATCACTGCCGTTTTATATATTATTTTGCAGCTTTTATATATAAATCAGTATAATAAGCATTAAAATTTCCGCGTTAGTAAAAATAACGATTAAATAGTGATAAAAACCAGGAGAGAAAAGCCCGTAGTTTTGCCCATACCTTTTATATGAGAGAGCAAACAGTAATTTTTGACATATGATAGCATTTATGCTATCATAAATATAAAGAGAGGTGCGGCGTTTTGTATGAAATAATCTTTTACAGCGACAAAAACGGCAGGGAGCCTGTAGCTGACTATATGCAGGAGCTGGGAAAGAGCAAGACAAAAGACAACCGTGTCAAGCATAACAAGATTTCACAGTATATCAAGGTTTTATCAGAGGTTGGAACGATGGCCGGCATGCCGTACATGCGACATCTGGAGGGTGAAATCTGGGAGTTACGACCAATCCGCGATCGCATTTTATTTGCCGGTTTCGTAGATGGGACGTTCATTTTGCTTCATTCATTCATGAAGCAGTCACAGAAAACGCCGCCAGAAGAAATTGCGCAGGCAAAAAGAGAGTTAGAGGATTTCAGGACAAGATATAACAGCAACAGGGAGGAATAGCCATGGTCTATAAAAACGGGTTCAGGGTGTGGGACGAAGAATTTGAGCGCGAACTGTATACATCGGAAGAGATACAAGAAAATAATATTCAGGCACAGCTTATGTGTGAGCTGATAAGGGCACGACAGGAGAAAAATGTCAGTCAAAGGGATTTGAAGGAAATGACCGGGATTGCCCAATCTACGATTGCGCGGATAGAAAGCGGTGCTACAGTTCCATCATTGACAACACTTATCAAGATATTGGCGCCTTTGGGAAAGACGTTGGCAATCGTTCCGATAACAAAGAATTGAAATCAACGGTCTACGCACAGCCCCGACAAGAAACATGTCGGGGTTAATTTTATGACATTTTTTGCCTCTAATTTTTCTATGATTAAGATTGACGGTCGTTCATACACTTTACATACAGCATAAAAAATTCCCGAAATCTAAGATCTCGGGAATCGTTGGTATCAGTGGAGCCGACTTCCGGACTCGAACCGGAGACCCCATCCTTACCATGGATGTGCTCTACCTACTGAGCTAAGTCGGCTTACAACGGTCATACTCTAATGCGGTAAGGGCATTTTTACATAAAAATGGTGGTAGGAGCTAGGTTCGAACTAGCGTAGGCTCACGCCGACAGATTTACAGTCTGTTGCCTTTGACCACTCGGCCATCCTACCACTCAGCTACGCCGCATATAGCGGCATTACAGAGAGATATTTTACATGATATCAGACGTTTGTCAAGACTTATGAGACGGCTTGGCGGTGGAAATATAGGACGGAGGCGGCCCCAAAGTCGGCCGCCTCCCCTTTACATATTTCCGGACTTCCCGCCGCCGGTTACATGGCGATGCTCATGCCGAGCTGCACGCCCCACGGTTCGCGCCGGCTGTCTCCGTCCGCGTAGTAGAAGCGGGCGTTGAGCCAGCTGTTTTTCGACAGCTGCCAGGCCGTACCGATGCCGAATACGCCCCATGTTCCGCCGTAATCGGAGGTAAAGTCCTCGTTCTCCATCGTGATCTTCGTCTCTCCGTCAAATTCATGCACGACGGAGGCGTCGAAGAAGATATCCAGAGAGCGGCCATTGCGCATCACCCATTTGCGTCCAAGCACAACTCCCAGCTTTCCGCGAAGGCTGTCCCCGTCGTCGATGCTCGCCCTCAGCCCTGAGGTCGTGACGATGTCTTTGCCGAATACGCGAAGGTAGGAGAGCTGCGCCGTCGGCTCCCAGTACCATCCGTTCCGCATGCTGAATCTTTTGCCGGCGATCAGCGACGCTCCGAGGCCGTTTTGCTCGAAGTCACTCTTGATCTTCTCGCTTGTGCCGTTGATGGCGGCGCTCGCCGAGCTGTTGTAACGGTTGTATTTGACGAGACCTCCGTAGTAGAGGCCGTCGGTGCGGCGCTTTATGCCGTAGAAGCTGGCCTGGAAAGAGTGCATGTCGGACTCTCCCCTGCCGCTGCTGAACGACCGCTGATCGTAGCCGTAGCCGGTCATGAAGCCGCGGAAGAGGGCTCCGTCAGAGGTTTCGTCTTTCGTGTCCCAGCCGACGGACATAGTGTAGAGTTTTTGCTCCTGATCGCCAAAGCTTCCCTGCGCGTTATGTTCGATCTTTTTTGCCGCGCCGTTGAACCAGAATCCGCCTTCGTAGCCCGGAGTGCCGTAGCTCTCAATACGTTTGTAGAGGGTATCGACCTCCAGATACCATATTTCAGGCATTATCACGGAGACGCCCGCTAAGGCCTTGCCGGAGGGGGCCAGCCCGTCCGACTGCAGGAACCAGTTTCTGTCGCTTCCGCTGTATTCGTCTGCCAGCGTGTATTTCCTGCCGCCCACGTCTACGTAGTGATCGGGGTTGGCGAGGGTAAAGTCGGCGTCGCTGCCCTGCGCCTCGTAGTCCGCGGCGGTGACGAGGATATGGCTTCTGTCGTTATAGGTGGACCCCTGCGAGGTGTTGGCGACGTAGAGGCTCGTCACCCCTTTCGCCTCGCCTTCGATACGCGTATAGTCGCCCGCCTGATTGGTAAGGTCGGCCTTTTTCCGGATCACCGCACCCTCAGAGGCCTCATATGAGCCGAAGGTAAGCATCTTGTGGGAGCTCGTGGCCGCGTCCGCGCCTATCAGGTCGATCACTCCGTGGTTTTCCAGTCTGCCCTTGATGTGCGAATCGCCCGTTACCTCCCACAGGTCCGAGCCGCCTTTCAGGGTGACGTCGACGGCCCCGCCGCCAAGCGCATTGACCGTCCCGATCAAGTAAGAGCCTCCGGAGAGCTGAACGTCAAGGGTACCGGCATCTGTTCCCTCATGCAGGATGTCGCCACGCAGGGAGCTGCCGCCCGAAACGTTCAGGGAGCCGGATGAATCGCTCCTGGCAAGGAGGTTATTGCCGGATACCGATAGATACATGCCGCTCAGGTTGGCGGTACCGCCGTTGTTGAGTTCTATTCCCACGGCATCGGTCCCCGAGACGGTGATACGGCCATCGGCCGCGTTCATGACGCCGCTTCCCCGGACTGAGGCGCCAACCGCGTTCGCCCCCTCCACGTGAATATTTTTAAGGATCCCCGTACCTCCGAGGATGCTCGTACCGGTTCCGTTATCCTGCGCGAATATCCGGCCGTCCGTGGTAAAGGTACCGGATTCGAGGAGGATACCCGTACCGCCGTCTTTCGCGGCTATCTGTCCCGTATGGCGAAGTTCGCCGTTATCGAGTATATATACGCCCGCGGCGTCCCTGTCGGAGGCCGTGATATCGCCTGAGAGCCCGGCGGAGCTAGCCTTCAGCTGCAGTCCGCGCGAACCCGCGCCGGAGGCGCTCACCGAGCCGCTTATATCGGCGCTGCTTCCGGCAAAGAGCGCCGCGCCGTAGGCGCCCTCTCCGCTCGCGGAGACGGCTCCGTCAAGTTTCAGGCTGCTGCCTGTGATATAGGCGCCGTAGGAACCCTTTCCGGCGGCAAGCAGGCCGCCCTCCGTCATTTCAATGTCATTGCCGATTCCCGCGTTGAAGCCGCGGGAGTTTTCGCCGAGAGCCGCCGCCGTGCCGCTTAATTTAACGCCGCTGCCGGCCTCGCTGCCGCTTTGCGCGATCATGTTGATTCCGATTCCATGGTCGCCGGAGACAACCAGGTCTCCCTTCATATCGACGAGGCTTCCATTGCGTATCGTCATACCGTAGGCCGACTGGTCGCCGTCGGAACGACCGCCTGTGACGTAGACGCTGCCCGTAAGGTCAAGTTTTCCCTCTCCCATTGAGACCCCTCTGGCGCCGTTTCCGGAGACCGAGATGTCGCCGCTCATCACAACGTCGCTTTTGGATGCCGAAAGGCCGTAGGCGAGGAGCTCTCCGCCGCCCGCGGCAGCCGCGGCGGCTCCGGAGACATACAGGTTCCCCAGGATATCCCCCGTACTGTCACTCATTGTGACGCCGGTCGCACCGCCCGCGTTCGCCTCTACGGAACCATTCAGCCTCACGTCGCTGCCAACGGTCACGAAGAGGCCCTTAGCCCCGTTGTTGGAGGCGACGATATCCGCCTCGATATCCGCGCTGCTGCCGTTACGCAGTGATATCCCGTAGGAATTTTCTCCCGAGGCGAGCACGCTGCCCCTCCCCTGAGTACCGCTGTATTCCAGATATCCGCCTCTGACGGCGATTCCCTGAGCGGCGATGCCCGAAGCCTCAACCACGTCGACGTTGGCTTTGATATCAGGGCCGGGCTGTATATTGTTGGCATCGGGCAGTCCGTTCGCTCCGATCGCCCCGTCGCCGGAAGCGATGATGTAGCCGGAGTTTATCCTGACGGAGGAGCCGGCGCCGGCGTTCAGCCCGATGGCGTCTTTACCCGAGGCGCTGATGTTGCCGGAAAAGTTGAGACTGTTAGCCGATTCCGCGGTGGTCTGAGCGTTCAGCTGTACGCCTCTGGCCCTTTCGCCGGAGGCGTCGATGTCCCCGGTGATATCGGCGGACGAACCGTTTCTCAGCACAACGCCGAAGGAGGAGTCAAGGCCGTCCCGGTAGTTGCCTGATACGGATACGCCGCCCTCCAGCTCAAGCGTGCTCGACGTCACGTAGACGCCGCGCGCCCCGTCGCCGGTAATTAAGATGTCTCCCGATATTTTGCCGGCACTGCCGCCGTTCAGGGAGACGCCGTAGGGGATTCTCACCGTACTGCCGTCTAAAACGCTGTTGGAAGAGACGGTAACGCCGTCTCCGATTTTAACGTTTGAACCGTTTGAGGCGTGGAGGCCATAGGCCATTTCGCCCGATAGGCTGACCTTCCCGCCAACGGTGATGTCCGCGTTGGTGCTCTGCGTCACAACTCCGTATGAACGCGCTCCGGAGACGTTTACATCGCCCTCTATCACGACCGTCGCGTTATCTCCGACCGTACGTACGCCTCTGGAATTGACGCCGCTTACGCTGACGTCGTTTTTCACTGTCAGCATATCGTCACTTGCCACCCTGCCCTGGGCCAGAGAGCCTGGGCTTTTATTGTCGGCGGTGACTTCGATGTGATCGACCGTTTCGACAGCCGCGATTGAAGGGCTATGCGCCGCGATGGCGAGGAAGGTGCCGACAATCGCCGCCGCGCCTAATTTTTTGTCTTCATCTGTTATCCTTCTCCTTTCTGTAACCTTCATAAGACCGTATTCATAAATTTTTATAAAAGAGCGCAGGGCAAAACCGCGCCCTCCCCTCCCGGCAGGAGCGGCACCAGTGGAAAACTTTGTCATATTTGAAACAGCCCAACGGGGAGTTTGAGGCAAAAAGAGCAGAGAGCGGCCGGGGGAACGCTGTACCTCCGTCAAATTACATGCAGGTTCGCTGGACGCTGTCGCCAGCTATATAACCGGGCTGCTGCGGATATCAGATGATATAACTTCTAAAATTCTCCCGCGGAGGTTGTTTGCCGCGGCTGTCCGTATATCCAAGAACTTTTTTCTTCAATCAAAAACGTTTTTAAACTTGGCGCTAAATATATCATATCTGACAAGCCAAATCTTCGTGTACTTACGCAGGAAATGAGAGACTGTCTTATCGCAAAATACCCTTGCGCCAGCCGGCTATTTAGTGTATAAGTAGCCTATTTGCCACGCACAATTTTCAGAAATATTGTAATATAATAGCCGTTGAATTTTAACAATTTGTATAATTAAGTCCAAATCCTTTAACACGGCATTTAACGGCGCATATTTCCGTTATGCCTTATATCAGAAATCATGCGCGGATATCGATCAAACCCTTATGGTTTATAATGGGTCTTGTATATCTCAAGCGGCCGTTAGGCTGGGGATATCTGTTTTTAAATCATCTGCCGGAGTGATGACGATGCGGGAACTTCCTAAACGGCAATATAATACTGTCTCAAAGATGCTTGACCTCTGGGAGAAGGGCGGGGAGCTTGACGTGGAGACGGCCAAAATGCTCAGAGACGGCATCGCCCCTATGCCCTTTGACTGGCAGAAGGCGGCACGCTGTCTATTGGCGGTGGCGCTTTGCTGTATCTTTGTGGGAATAGCGGCGCTGACGAGGGCCCGATGGGTGATCGATCTAATGCTCTGGCTCTTCGGAGGCAAAGCGATCGTAAAGTGCATATTCTTCGCGGTGGTGGCCGCCGCCCTTTATCTTTGGAGCGGCAAACGCAGACGGCATTTTCCTGAAAAGGTATTCACCAACGAGGCGATGCTTTTTCTCGGCGTCCTTTCGACGGCCGCCTCGATCGCATGGCTCGGCAAGGCACTCGATAACGGCAGCGGCCACTTTTCGCTGCTCCTGGGACTCGCGGCGCTCGTCTACGGTACGATAGCGCTCGCGCTGGACTCCATTCTGGTATGGATTTTCGCCCTCTTTTCCCTCGGCAGCTGGCTTGGAGCCGAAACAGGCTATGTATCTGGCTGGGGAGCCTACTGGCTGGGACTTAATTATCCGGCCCGTTTCTCGCTCTACGGTGCCCTGCTCACGGCGCTGTCGCAGCGAATGGAAAGATACGGACGCCTTGCTCCGTTCACGCGAAGCACGCTCAGCGTCGGGCTGTTGTTTCTTTTTGTAAGCCTGTGGATAATGTCTATCTTCGGCAACTACGGCGATATGAATTCATGGTATGACGTACGCCAGATGGAGCTTTTCCACTGGTCGCTCCTCTTCGCCGCCGCCGCAGGCGTTTCGCTGTGGCTGGGAATCAAGCGCGACGACGCCATGCTCCGCGGCTACGGCCTGACCTTTCTCGGGATAAACCTCTATACGCGCTACTTTGAGAATTTCTGGAACGGCATGGATAAGGGGCTTTTCTTCCTGATATTGGGCGGCAGCCTCTGGTTTCTCGGCTCAAAGGCGGAAAAGATCTGGAATATAAAAAAATATCAGGGCCTGCCGAAAGATAACGGCAAAGAACCTGATAAATGATAAGAGACAGCGCAGGAAAAAACAGGCCGCCCCTGCGGGCGGCCTTGATTTTTTTAAGATGGTGGTAGGAGCTAGGTTCGAACTAGCGTAGGCTCACGCCGACAGATTTACAGTCTGTTGCCTTTGACCACTCGGCCATCCTACCACAAAAGTAAGCCGGTCAACACGGCGTCACGAAAAGATATTTTACAGGATATCACGCTTTTGTCAACCCGAACAGCCTCGTTCTCAGGGCAAACGCATAAGCTGACAGCCTGCGCCCATGCTGCCGGACAGCGTCATTTTTAGCGCTTTCACAACGTTCGCCGTAATTTACTTTAGGGATATTAAGAAAAATGATATATTTTCCCTCCTGTAAATGTTCATCGCAACCTTCCACTGCCATGTGAAAGCGAAAAATGCCGCAGCCCGGCAGCGCGGGCTGCTCAATGTTCGTCAAAAGACTTGATACGATTACCTTGACCGTCGGCCCGACGACCTTTACGCCATGGTGATTACCGTACCGGCTCCGTTCTCCAACGCGTCGATAGCCTTCGCAAGCGAGGTGATGATCGCCTTCTTGCCGGGGAAACGGCGGGCGAACTTGATCGCCGCCATGACCTTCGGTTCCATGCTGCCGGAGCCAAACTGCCCCTCTTCCATATATTTTATCGCTTCGGCGACGGTGATGTGGGAAAGCGCCTTCTGGTCGGGCTTGCCGAAGTTGACGTAGACGTTCTCGACCTCGGTGAGGATGAGAAGGATGTCTGTCTCCATATCCTCCGCCAGGCGCTCCGCCGCGAGATCCTTGTCGATGACCGCCGCCACGCCGGTGAGCGAGCCGTCCATGTTCTCGATCACGGGAATACCGCCGCCGCCCGCCGTTACGACGATCGTCGAATCCCAGAGGCGCTTGACGGAATCAAGTTCAACGATCCGCTTCGGCTTCGGCGAGGGGACGACGCGGCGCCAGCCGCGGCCGGAGTCCTCTTTCATCGTCCAGCCCTTTTCCTTGGCTACCTTCTCGGCCTCTTCGGCGCTGTAGAAGCGGCCGATCGGCTTCGTCGGCTTTTCAAAGGCGGGGTCGCTCTCATCCACAATGACCTGCGTGACGAGCGTCACGACGGGAACGTTGCGGTTCCTGTTGCGCAGAGCGTCGCGAAGGCTCTGCTGGATCTGATAACCGATGTAACCCTCGGTCATCGCGCCGCAGCAGTCAAAGGGGATCGCGGGAAGCTGGTCCGGCTGAGAGGCCGCCGCTATCTCCTGCTGGAGCACAAGACGACCGACCTGCGGTCCGTTCCCGTGAACTACCGCCATCTCATATCCGCTGCAGCTGATATCAGCGAGATTCTCACAGGTCTTTTTAACGACCTTGAGCTGCTCCTCCGCCGTCGGCGGGGTACCTGCCTCCATAAGAGCATTGCCGCCAAGGGCAATTACTACCTTAGTTGCTTTTGAGGGGTTGTCGTTCGTGGCGATCGAATGCGGAATCATTGTTATCAAGCACTCCTTCATATTAAAAATTTTTAGTCTGGATAAATAATTTTTTGTCTCTATATTATAAACCCAAACCACTAAAAAGTTCAATATACCAATTTAAAAAAGGGGAATTTTTCCGCAATTTCACCACAGCGCAGCATATAACCGCTATCCATTCTAAACCTGTTATAAACCTTGAGTTTACTTAGACCATTCCGAGGATATACGCCCAGGCGGGAATGGAGATGATGCCGAGCAGCGTAGTCGCGGCGACGAGGTCGGCGGCGTACTCGCTGTCCATCCCCATGCCGCGCGCGAGGATGAAGCAGTTTACGGCGTTCGGCATCGCGCTGAGCATCACGGTGACCTGAAAGAGCTCCTTGGAGATGGGAAGGAGAAACAGCACCGCGCACATTATCGCGGGGTTGACCGCCAATTTTATCAGCGTATCGAACCAGGTACTGCTCAGTATCTTAACGATCTTGCCCATGCGCGACAGGTCGAGCGAACCACCGAGGGCCAGCAGCGCCACAGCGGTCGCAGCCCCGCTCATCAGCTTCATCGCCTCGTCAAAGACAAAATGGATCGAGAAGCCAAAGGACGCGGCGATAACGCCCAGCACACAGGAGATTATCAGCGGGTTCAGGGCAAGCTTCTTCAGCATATTCAAAATGCCGCTTACGGATGGCCGTCCGTAGAGGACCGCCTCTCCCGCGGCGATAGAGAGAAGCTGGAAGGATACGGTCGTAACGGCCACATATATGGAGGCCTCGTGAAGCCCCGCCTCACCCATCGCCATCTGAATGACGGGAAAACCAAGATAAATGTTGTTGCTGCGGAATGAGGAGAATACCGAGACGGCCACCCGCTTCACGTTTCCCCTATGGGCAAACCATACGGAGCCGATATAGGCCACGATTATCGTGAGGATATAACATAGCGTGCTGGCTATGAGTAGATTGGGCTGTTTTAAGACCTCCGTACCGGCGATATAGGTGGTGCGGAAGAGAAGGGGAGGCAGTATGACCCAGTAGAGGGTCTTCATAAGGGCGGAAATGTCGTCGGCGGAATAAAAGCCGCGGGCACGCAGCTGGTTTCCCGTTATAATTATGATGACGAGGGGCAGTACTAGAAAAAATCCAAACATACGGTTCTCCCTTTCAGTCTCAACTAGGTTACTATTATAGACCATATCGTTTTATTTAATATATATTTGAAAGGCGGCATAAGATGAAGGCAAAATTAAAAATTCCACTGCAAATATTACTAATGGCGCTGCTGCTGTTTTGCGCCGTATTTTCCGGTGCTCAGGCCAGAACCGCGCAGCTGCGCTATTACGCCGTCGACGTCGGGCAGGGGGACTGTTCGCTCTTTATCCTTCCCAACGGACAAAATATCGTGATCGACGCGGGCCCCGAGAAAAACGCTTAAACAGACGGTGCGTTATCTTAAATCCTGCGGCGTGAAAAGGGTAGACCTGCTCGTGGCGACGCACCCGCACGAGGACCACATCGGCGGTATGAAGGAGCTGCTTTCGGCCTTTCCGGTGGGCAAGATATGGGACTCCGGCTATAACCACGGCTCCCGCGTACAGCGCGACTTTTACCGCGCCATCAAAGATGGAAAGATCGCCTTTGGGCGGCCGAAGCGCGGCTTCTCCGAGAATTTCGGCGACGTCAGAGTCGATGTGCTGGGCCCCGCGAAGCTGCTTAAAAATACCGACAGCGACGCCAATAACAACGGCCTCGTTCTGCTCGTCACCTACGGCGACATCTCCTTCTTGATCACCGGCGACATGGAGAGGGAGGAACGCAGGACTTTAGAACCGCTGCCGCAGGCGACGGTGCTCAAGGCGGCGCACCACGGCAGCCGCAACGGGACGGACGGAAATATGCTGCGCGAGCTCTCCCCCGAGATAATCATTCTCAGCTACGCGCGGGGCAACAGCTACGGACATCCGCACAAAGAGGTGGTCAAAGCCATCAGGGAGGCGGGAGTGCGCCGCTTCGACACCGCTGACGGAACCGTCAAGCTGCGCACGGACGGCAAAGGCATCACATTTGAGAGAAAGAGGGTAGTCAAATGAGGGACGGTAAGAAAAAAAGCCTGCTCTTTATCGACGCGGTGGCTGAGGGCACAGCGCGGCTGCTGCCGAAGGACGGCCCCGCCTTCGAGTTTCCCGCGGCGCTGCTGCCGGCGGGCGCGCGAGAGGGCTGCCAAGTGGAGATCACGGCGGTGCTGCGCTGCGAAAACGGCTGTCGGGAAGAGATCGACTCCCTGCTGGACGAACTCGGAGACAATCCCTGAGAGGCGATAGACAAGCGCGGGCTCTGTTAGTACAATTAAAAATGGTTTTTATCCGAATTCATGAAAAGGGGAATATAAATGGCCGGAACCACCGCAAGATATCACAAAAATTATCCCGTATCGTGGGAACAGGTACAGAGGGACTGCCGCGCCCTTGCCTGGAAGCTGCTTGACATCCGCTCCGACTGGAGCCGTCTCATAACCGTGGCGCGCGGAGGGCTGGTCCCCGCGGCGATCATCGCGCGCGAGCTCAACATTCGCCTGGTGGACACCATCTGCATATCGAGCTACACAATGCGCGACCAGTCGGCGGCCAACATCCTCAAGCGACCCGACCTCGCGGGGGTCGACGATACATGGCTGATAATCGACGACCTCGTTGACACCGGCAAAACGGCGAAGATCGTCCGCGCCATGTTCGGCCCCGCCCATTTCGCCACCGTCTACGCGAAACCCGAGGGACGCCCAATGGTCGACACCTTCGTCACCGAGGTCAGCCAGGATACTTGGGTGCTCTTCCCCTGGGATACCGCGCCGACTACGGCCTTCATCCCGCCCATCGTCGATATGGAGCTGGAGAAATAGGGACAGTCCGACAGACAGCGATTCAGTTCAGATAAAAAACGTTCCGGTGTCCGCGCCGTTCGCCCATAATACCTGCGGGTATCCGGCGCGCCTGAGCGTTAAATATATTTTCTCTGTAAAAACACAACGCCGCGGACTCCGTAAAAAGAGCCGCGGCGTCGTATTTATCGTCTATCCGCCGAAAACCGGCGGCCTGCCTAAGCTATTCCGCCTCTTCCTTACGCTTCGCGCGTTCGGCACGCATTGAGAATTTCTTGGCGTGCGGGTCGCCGCGCGTGGGGACGATACAGAAAAACTCAAGCGGCACGTCGCTGTCGTTCTTATATTCGTGGAGAAGGCCTCCGGGAACGCGCGTCCAGTAACCGGTCTTCATGAGATATGGAACACGTTTGCCCGGCTCCTCCTCGACCTCAACGACGCCGTCGCCGGACAGCGTGAACATCAGGTGGTCCCATTCATGTTCGTGCGCGGGAATACCCCTGTGCGCCGGCAGGATAAAATGGCGCATGACATAATCGTCCCAGCAGTTCTCAGGGCCGTATATCGTCCTCTTCTCTATCTCCGGCGCAAGCGCCGAGGCGTTCTGCAGCGGAAGCTCGTATATCGAACCATAATTTTTTTCTTTTTCGCTCATAATATCCCCTCCACACAAATAAACTGGTGATTCCTTACTGCAACAGTCTAGCATAAATCGGCCGAAGCCTGTACTCTGAACCGTAAAAATCTTATTAGTAAAAGACCGGCACAGAAAAAACTCCATGCCGGCCTCTCTGAGTCATTCGTTATGCCTGCGGGAGAGGGCCTCACGCAAGCGTAAAGCGCTCTATCCTACTTCTTAAGCTCCTCAAGTCCCGCCTTGATCTTGTCCGGGGTTGCGGGGATAGCCTTGATACGGACGCCACAGGCATCGTGGATAGCGTTGCAGACCGCGATATGCGGCGCGGAGAGCGGCATCTCGCCGGTTCCAGAAGCTCCGAAGGGGCCAAGCGGACGCGGTGTCTCTACGTGGACCAGTTCGAGTTCATCGGGGATATCCTTAATGTAGGGCAGACCCATGACGACAAAGTTGTTGTACTTATTCTCGTCAAGGAAATCCTCCGTGAGGGCAAGTCCGATACCCTGCGCGATACCGCCGTACTGCTGTCCGTCGACAACGAGGTAGTTGTTGATGACGCCTACGTCTCCGACAAGCACGAACTTCTCGCAGTGGGCCTTGCAGGTCTTCATATCGATGGAGACCATCGCGAGGTTGACGGCGAACATATGGAAGCCGAAGGGTTTGCCGAGTCCGGTATCCTTATCGTTGCCCGAGCAGACCTCGGTCGAACCGTCGGCGTGCAGTACCATCGCCTGCGTGTAGCCCTCGTAGAATACGGGGATATTCTCGGCGATCATCTCGTCGTAGGTGCGGTATGTGCCGTCTTCCTTACGCATCGCGTCAAGAAGCTTCTTGCAGCTGTCGACGATCGCGTTGCCGACCATGACCTGTGAACGGCTGGCGGCGGCGGCGCCGCTGTTCGGAGCCTTCGCGGTGTCTGAGAGGACAAGCTTGATCTGCTCGGGAGCAAGTCCAAGCGGCTTCAGCGCCTCATGCGCCGTGCCCACGCAGCCGATATCTGCGCCCTGTCCGTGGTCTTCCCAGGTGTTGTAGAGGATGACGCCGTCCTTCGTAAGCTCGATGTTGCTAGCCGCTTCGTCGGCGCCGTCGTCGTTTGAGTTGTAGATACCGATCGATACGCCTACGCCGTACTTCTTTTCATCCGTTGAGAGCTCCGCCGCCTTCTTCTTCATCTCTTCGTAGTAGGGGCGGGCCTTCTTCATCATCTCGGGAAGCGGGAACACTTCAGGCGCGTATCCCGAGGGGAACTGTCCGCGCGGATTCTCCGTAAACGGCTCCCACTCAAGGAGGTTCATCTCGCGGAAATCAAACGGGTCGATGCCGCACTTGTTGGCGAGCATGTCCATCGCCGTCTCGCAGCCCCAATATGTCTGCGGGGCGCCGTAGGCGCGGAAGGCCGCGCTCCAGCGGTGGTTGCTCCAGCAGGTATAGCCGGTGGCACGCATCTTCTCATACGCGTAGGGCGAGAAGAAGAACTGTCCGCCCTTATTCGTAAGGTCGTTGGCCGATTCGCTGAAGGGGCCGTGATCGACCCACCAGGTCTGCTCCGCTCCGACGAGCTTGCCGCTCTTGTCGGCGCCGACGCGGATGTGCATGAGGAACGGCGAACGTTTCGGTGTGCGGATATTATGCTCCTTCATGTTTATGCGCATGTAGACGGGACGTCCGCAGGCAATGAGGGCGATCGCGAGATAAGGTTCGTTGGTCGGGGCGACCTTATAACCAAAGGAGGCGCCCATGTTGTTCTGTATAACGCGGATCTTCGAGGGGGCCACGCCGACGCCGCGCGCGATCATCATCTGATGGCGGTAGACGCAGATCGACTTTGAGGCGATCGTCAGTTTGCCCTCTTCGTCGTAATAGGCATACCCGCAGTCTGGCTCAAGCACCATATGAGGCTGGCGTGAGCTGAGGAATTCGTCGTCGACGACATATTCGGCCTTGTCGAGATCACTCTTGGGATCGTCGCCCTTTGTGAATACGCGTTTGTTCCAGGCGTTGGGCATGCCATCGTAGCCTTCGATGTCATCGTAGACCTTTATCGCGTCGGGAGCCATTGCCTGATAGATGTCGATAAGCTCGGGAAGCGGCTCATAGTCAACCTTGATCTTGGCGGCAGCTTCGCGGGCGTGGGCCTCCGTATCGGCGCAGACTATCGCGGCGACGTCGCCCCACTGGCGGATCTTGTCTCCCTCCTCGACCATGATGCGGCGCTCCCAGCCGTCCGTGAGGGCGGAGGCGCAGCCGACCTGGCCACGGATACGGTTCGTACCCTTGACGTCTTTGTAGGTGACTACCTTAAATACGCCGGGCATCTTCTCGGCTTCGCTGACGTCGATCTTATTGACCTTCGCGTGGCGCACGCCTTCAACCGAATAGGGATAGGCGAAGAGGAACTCTTCGGGCAGCTTCAGGCGGTCGTCATCGCCGAAATCCCAAAGGCCGGTCGCCTTGTAGACCGCGCTCGGACGCGGATAATCGGTGTTCCACACGGAATCTCCCGGTTTGTACATCTTCGCGAGGTCGACGATCTTCTCTTCGCCGCGAATGATGGCGGCGGCCTTCATAACGGCGTCGACTATCTGCTTGTAGCCGGTGCAGCGGCAAGCCATCCAGTTCTTGCTGAACCACTCGCGAACCTCTTCGCGCGTCGGGTTCGGGTTCTGGTCGAGAAGAGCCTTACCGCAGGTGATGAATCCGGGGGTGCAGAAACCGCACT
Source organism: Cloacibacillus porcorum (assembly GCF_001701045.1). GTDB lineage: Bacteria > Synergistota > Synergistia > Synergistales > Synergistaceae > Cloacibacillus > Cloacibacillus porcorum. Next base: position 556,687 of record NZ_CP016757.1, on the reverse strand, counting down.
GGATAGCGCCGCAGACGATCATCGCCCACTGCAGGGCGTGGAGATTGTCGGGGGTGCCTATTCCTTCGATCGTCGTGATCTGCGAGAATTCGGGAACGTTCTTCCAGCGGGTGATACAGGCGCGAACCACCTTGCCGTTGAGTATTACGTTGCAGACGCCGCACTGGCCGCAGTCGCAGCCCCGCTTTGTGCCCGTCATCTTCAGCTGGTCGCGAAGAACGGTGAGAAGCGTGACCTCGGGTTTGCCAATTACGCGCCTCGGTACGCCGTTGATGGTAAGATTCTTGACATGATAGCTGGACTGGACCTGTGCCTCTGTCATTTCCTTTGCCATTGAAAATCTCCTCTCTCGAAATGAATTTTTCCATATCCCATGCGGGAACTCTGGAAATAATTAAGAAACCTTGACTGCATTTTCATCGGAAAGAGGGAGTGGTGCACATCGCCCGTTAACGCGGCAAATATACTCTTACCCCTTTCCAATTCGGATGCTCTGCGCATCCCGGGAGGCTTCGCGGTTTCCCGCAAAAGCCCTTGGAGCCTTTCGGCTCACTGGTCACATCTCCATAGCCTGTTCGCGTTAGGAAATGAAACTCGGGGTTGCAACTAAGTTGCAACTATTGTCTAAACTTTCTATACAAATCATACAAAAGTACACAATAATGAGCAATATTTAGGTAGAATATGAGACATTATGCGCTTTTTTGATTAATTTATGGATAGTAAAATTTCTTTACAAGTAAGTTGCAAAAAGACATAAAATGAACCGATAACGGGCAAAAGTACAAAAATTACCGGCTCTCGGCAGCGAAACCACAATATTTGACCGCTGTCAATTAATGATAATATCGCGCGGCCTTCCCATCAAAAAATATCTTTCTTATATAGCTTATTCACGCGCGTATAAGTTTTACCCGCTCAAAACACCCTAAATTCCCTCCGTCCCTCCGGGAGCATTCGCAGCCAATCCGCTTTTTGCGCCGATATAAATAACAGTGCGCGGCGGCGCTGTTTTTTACAAGTGGGTTTTCGGAATTTTATCTATTAAAGACAAAAGAGAGGGAAGCCACCCCCTCTCTTCTGTCTCTCTATTATTTAATTAATTCAAATCAGGGCCGGGCGCCTACAGCAGCGCCATGCGGTAACGCTTTTCGGGACGGCCCACGCGGCGGTAGGCGTACTCTACGACAACGCGTTCGCTCATGGTAAGAAACTCAAGGTAGCGGCGCGCGGTGGAGCGGGAGATACCTAGATGCTCGCCGACCTCCTGCGCGGAGAAGGTCTCCTCGTTGCTCTTGAGGAATGATTCGATGTCGTTGAGGCACTTGAGCTGGAGCCCTTTGGGGATCGAACGGTTGTTGGCCCACGAGGGGTCGTGGCTCTTCATTGAGACGAGGGCGTCCAGGTCCTCCTGCTGCCACGGGCGCGTCCTGCCGGTGAGCGAGTGGTGGTATATCTGGTAGTTTTTCAGCGCGGCACGCAGGCGGTCAAAGGAAAAGGGCTTAACGAGAAATTCAAAGACGCCGGCGCAGAGCGCCTTGCGCACAAGCTCGGGATTCTCCCCCGAGGAGACTACGATATAGTCTGTGCGTGAGAAGGATTTGCGAAGGTCGTCGAGCCCTTCGATCGCGCTGAAATCTCTGAGGAACAGGTCAAGCAGCACCAGGTCAACGTCGATGCAGCGCATCGCCTCGAACATCTGCGGCCCCGTGGAGACGCACTTTAGCAGAGTAAAAGCGCTGTCGTTGATGATAATATCGGAATAAAGCTTTTGAAGAAGTGGATCTGACTCTGCGATCAAAACTTTTAGGCTGCGCATTTTAACCTCTTCCTCCTCTCTAATCTCATGGATTCGGTGCTCCCGCAAAGATAAGGAAAAGGCCGCCGCACAGGCCTGCGCCTGTGGTCTCTTTTCCCCTTTCCAAGTGGGAGGCACCTTCGTTTCCAAAGATACCCATTGGTCGTGCTCCATAAGAATATTTTTCTTTACAGGAGCTTTGACTCGGGGTATTATTCATTTTTATTCATTTAAGATTATAACAAAGAGGTTATTTTCGTCAAGGAGAGAGGCATATTTCTAAAAATCGGCGTTCGTGAACATCGCTCATCCGTACCTGGACAAAAAACACGGCAAAAAGCGAAATATCCTGTTGCAAAGTTTCTACTCTTCCACTATTATAATATCGCACAATGCAATTTTATTCCATACGTTGGAAACATAATATATTTTGGAGGCTGTCATGAAGGAAGATTCCGTACGTTCCGTAGAACGCGCCTTTTCCATATTAAAGGCATTTACAAGAGACGATTATAAGCTGACGCTCAGCGAACTCGCGGAGAGGATACAACTTCCCGTGACGACGACGCTGCGCCTTGCCAGCACCCTCGAGAACCTAAATATGCTTCACCGACACAGCGACCGCTGTTACTCGCTCGGCAACCAGCTCTATCTGCTCGGCAGCGTGGCGAAGGCCAATTTCCGTCCGCAGCAGATAATCTATCCTTATATGAAGAGGATGCGCGACGAGACGAAGGAGGCCGTTTCTCTTTACGGCGTCGTCGGCGAGGACCGCGCCTGCTTTGAGCATGTGGAAAGCCTGCTCTCGATGCAGTGCGTGATGCGCGTCGGGGACCGCCTGCCGCTTTGGGCGGGCGCGGGCGGAAGGGCGCTGCTCGCCTTTCTCGGCGAGGAGACCATCGAACGCGAAATAAAGAAAGCCCATAAGATCACCGCGACGACCCTCTTCGAGCCTGATAAGCTGCGGCTGGAGCTCTCAAATGTGCGCACCCTCGGCTATTCCCTAAGCTACGGAGACCGCGAAGAGGGCATCATCTCGGTCGCCGTACCCATCTTCAACCGCCGCGGCGAGCTCGCCTTCTCATTCTCTATCGCGGGACCGGCGCAGAGATTCACCGAGGAACAGGCGGTAAATCTCGTTCCGCAGATACAAAAGATGTGCAGAGAGGTCTCAACTCAGATATAATAGGGACGGCACGGCAAAATACAAAACAGCTTCCGCCGCTCCGTTTGCGCCGCAATTTGGCGCGGCGTCCGGCGGCGCTCTAAGAAAGAGGGACCGTCATCTATGACAAATCAAATCTGGAACCCACAGGAATACAGGAAGAGCGCGGACTTCGTCCCAAAACTCGGGGAACCGGTGATAGAACTCCTTGAGCCAAAGGCGGGAGAGCGGATTTTGGATCTTGGCTGCGGCACCGGCATCTTGACGAAGAAGCTCGCCGAGATGGGCTGTTCCGTCATCGGTACGGACGCCAGCCCGGAGATGGTCGCCGCCGCACGCGAGCTCGGCGTTGAGGCCTTTCTGGCGGACGCACAGACCTTGAAGATGGATGAGAAATTCGACGCCATCATGAGCAACGCCGCGATCCACTGGATGCCGGACCATTATGCCGTCGTGCGCCGCGTCTGGAACCTGCTGAAACCCGGCGGGCGTTTCGCCGCCGAGTGCGGCGGCGAGGGATGCGTGCGCATCATCCGCGAGGGGATGAAGATCGCCCTCATAAAGCGCGGCATAGATTACAAGGCGCGCAACCCGTGGAAATACCCCGAACTCGGAGCATTCTCGAAGATTCTGGAAAACCAGGGCTTCCAGGTAAAATTCATCGCCCGTATCGACCGTCCGACGCCGCTTCCTGCGGGACTCCACGGCTGGCTGGAGGTATTCTCGGCAAGCCACACCGAGGGCTTCAGCGAGGCGGAGCGGGAGGCCTTCTATAAGGAGGTTGAAGACTACTGCCGCCCGACGCTCTTCGATGAGAAGAAGGGCTGGACCGCCGATTACGTGCGGCTGCGCTTCCTCGCCGTGAAGCCGGAGGAGTAAAACGACCCCGCCGGCAGACCGCCGCCGAATATAGCCGTCAATAAAAATATCGCCGCACCCGGCTTCACGTCGGGCGCGGCTTTTTTATCGGCTTCGCAGCCGTAGCCAACAGAGCAAGGCATAGTTTTAGCCGCCCTCACCTCCCCTGAAACTCCTATAGGCAAAATAAAACATCAGCAGCCCCGCCGCGGCGTTCAGCAGGCGCAGCTGACACGGCGTGATCATCTCTTTGGCAAGACCGCCCGCGAGGGCGGCGAGACTCAGAAACAGGAGCGTCGCCAGTACGCAGCCGAGGCCGAAAAGGCAGCGGGAGGCCCCGCCGTATCCCTCCCGCGAAACCTTGACGGAAAAGACGCCAACCCAGAAGACCAGCGTCAGCGGATTCGAGAGGGTAAGGAGAAGGGCCTTGATAAAGGTTCCGTCGGCACTGGCGGCAGAGAAAAGCGCGAAATCCGGCAAAATGGAGAACCCCACGGCGTCAAGGATATAGGAGGCGCCGAACAGCAGCAGAACCAGGGCACCGAAGATCCGCAGCTTTGCCCCCGCCGCGCCGCCACGGCGCACGATGAGGCCAACGCCGGTTATCGCAAGCGCTATCTCCAGCGCGTCGACAAGTGCCGCCCCCAGAACTCCGCTCATGGCCTCGTAAAATCCCTGCGCAGCCCCGGCCAGGAAGACAAAGATACAGACGGGGCCGACTGCCAGCTGCAGGGCCATGCCGAAGAGCAGGCCTCTGACAAGCGGCGCGCCATAGTCAGACATTGATCCTCTCCTTGAGGGCGGAGAGGCTTATGATAGTGTTGGAGGCGGCGACGCCGTTGATCTTCTTGAGCGTCTGCGAGAGAAAAGACTCCAGCTCCGCCGTATCGCGCACCAGCACCTTCAGAAGATAGTCGTTCGGCCCTGCTATGTGGTGGCATTCCAGCACGCACCTTTCGCGTACGACCTTCACGCGAAAATTCTCGATATTCTCCGAACCGGCGACGGTGACCAGGATAAAGGCCAGCAGGCTGAATCCCGTCATATTCCGGTTTACTCTGATCGTGTAGCCCTCAATGACACCCGACTGTTCCAGCTTGCGTATACGCTCGGCAACCGCGGGTACGGAGAGCGATATCCGCCGGCTGATCTCCGAGGCCGTAGCCCGCCCGTTCTCCTTCAGCTCACCGATGATCCGCATGTCGATCTCATCCATAGTCATCCCTCCAAGAATAATTTAAGGATATACTATGTGTTTTATATTTATATGTATATATTTTTTAAAAATTCAAGAATTTTTTAAGTTTAAGAGACTTTTTCTTAAAACAATAATTTACTGTGCGCGTTCTCTCCGCCGCTCAGCTCCGCGTTTGGTCCGTCATATAGATATCGATGAAGTCAACGGCGCACTTTGGAAGCGCGTCGAGGTTCTTCGCGATCACCCCAAAGTTCGTCGTCGCGGGCGGTGTACCCACACAGAAGATGTCGACCTTTTCCTTAAGGGACAGATAATGGATATAACCGTCGGAGATCAGCGAGGGGCCTACACCCAGCTCCGTAAAACGCAGCGCGTCCACCGTACTCTGGGTCGTCATCTTGATCTTTGGGAAAAAGTTCTCATGCTCAAAAAAATCGTCGATGTAACTCCGGAAACGGCAGCTCTCATCCTGCAGCACAAAGGCCGCGCCGTCAAGGAGGTGTATATCGATCCACGGGAAAGGCAGCTGTTCTTTTTCGGCCCCCTCCGCCGCCAGCCCCATCGCGGCCGGCGCGGCAAGCAGGGTATAATTCTTCCCCAGCGTGCGGTAATCGACGCTTCCCGGGATGGAGGGTTCTGAGACAAAACCGATATCGAGGCGTCCGTTCAGGATGCCGCTTTCGATATCCTTTGAGAGCTGCTGTGTTATGTTGAGCTCGATATCAGGATAACGTTCCCGAAAGCGTTCAATGTTCTGCGGGAGAAAATATTGCCGGTCGTTGCGGATCACACCGACACGGAGGCGGTTCTTCTGCATCGCGGCGATTCCCTCCATCTCGGCCCGCCACCGCTCCATCCTTTCGCTCACCTCCAGCGCGCAGGCATAACAGCGCTCACCGGCGTATGTCGGAACCAGCCCTTTGTTCGTTCGCTCAAGAAGTTTAAGCCCCAGCCGCCGCTCAAGGGAGGCGACATATTTGCTCAGCGCGGGCTGGGATATGTGCAGTTCGGCGGCCGCCGCGGAAAAGCTTCGGTTGCGTATCACCGACAAAATATATTCAAACTCTCTTATCTCCATTATCGGGCACCTCCCCCTACGGATGGGAATTGACTGTCTGTCTATTATATATCCTATAACCTCAGGTTATGGGCTCCTTCCTTTTTGATATTTGCCGCTTGAAAACAACTGTGATAATTTAACTTCAATGCAGATAGTATTCGGGCCTGAATAGATTATCCTGTAAAAATATCTATGAGGAGGAAGTATCTATGCAAAAAAAATCTGCGGAAGAGCGTGGATTTATGAAATTCATCGGCGGCGTGGAGCGGATAGGCAACCGTCTGCCGCACCCATTTATGATGTTCGTATGGCTTATAGCCTTTGTAATCCTCATCTCCGTGATCTGCGAATGGCTCGGCGTATCCGCCTCATATACGAAGGTAACGGAGGGCGCGTCGCCGGAAACGATCACCATCAAAGCCAAGAGCCTGCTCAACAAAGAAAATATCCGTTTCTTCTTCCTTAATTTCCAGAACATATTCTTTGATTTCTCCCCGCTGCGCGCGGTGATCCCGCTGCTGATGGCCATCGGCGTCTGCGAACAGTCCGGCCTGATGGAGACATTCATCAAACGTACCATCCTCAAGGCCCCGCAGTGGGCGGTCGTAGCGATCCTCACCTTCGTCGCCATCAACGCCAACCTCGCCTCCGACGCGGGAATAATCGCCGCGGCCGCGGTCGGCGGAGCGGTCTATCAGGCGATGGGAAAGAACCCCTGGATCGGCGTATCCATCGCCTACGCCGCGGGCAACGCCGGCTTTGGAGCGAACTTCCTCATCGCGAGCCAGGACCTCGTCGTCAACGGCATCACTATGGCGGTCACGCAGGAGCTGGGGCTCAACGCGCCGGCCCATCTGCTGATGAACTGGTACTTCCTCTCCGCCGCGGTCGTCGTCCTTACGGCGGTGACGGTCCTTGTCACTAAGTACTGCACCGTGCCGCACATCGCCGCCGACGGGCTGCCCATCGACATCCCCCGCAAAGAGTGCGGAGAGACGATAAGCCCGCTGCAGGTCAAAGGGCTACGTTACGCGGGGCTGGCGCTCCTCTTCTGGCTGGCCGTCATTCTGCTCCTCACACTGCCGGCCGACGCCATACTGCGCGCCGACAACGGCGCCCTGCTGCCGCGCTCTCCCTTCCTCAGCGGCATAATATTCACCCTCTTCATGGCCTTCCTGCTTCCCGGCATAGCCTACGGGAGAACCGTCGGAACGATCACAAACTCAAAGGACGTTCCCGCCATGATGGGTACGGCACTCAAGCAGAACATCATGCTCATCGTCATCGCCCTCACCGCCTCCATATTCATCAAACTCTTCAACCTCTCCAACCTTCCGACGATCGTCGGCTTTAAGGGCGCGGAGCTCATCAACCAGGCCAACCTCACCGGCTATCCGACGCTCGTCATCATCGTCTGCCTGACCGCCTTCTTCAACCTCTTCATCGGTTCTGCAAACGCCAAGTGGCTCATGCTCGCGCCGATATACATCCCGATGTTCACGGCGGTCGGCTTCTCGCCCGCGATGGTGACGGCCGCCTACCGCTGCGGCGACTCCTGCACAAACCCGATCGCGCCGCTGTCGACGATGCTCGTGGTCGCAATCGCCCTCTTTGAACGTTTCAACGTCGCCCCCGACAAGAAGGAGGTAGGAATCGGCACAGTAGTCGCCTATTCGCTGCCCTACACGATATTCTTCTTCTTTGCCTTCCTCGCGATGCTTGCCTGTTTTTATTTCTTCAATATACCGCTCGGCCCCGGAGCCGGAGTGTTCATGTAAAGAGAGGAAAATATGATGAACAGATTCACACTGGTAAAGATAAAATCCGCCGATCCCTTCGAAAGGGGGCTGCAGTACGGCGCTCAGGCGGCGGCGCAGATCCTCGGAGGCATTGAGAACTACAAAAGGCATTTCCTCGCGAGAAACCTCTCCTGGGAAGAGATCGGCAGACGTTCCGCGCAGTACCTGCCGCTGCTTGAAAGGGAGTGCCCCGCGGAGCTCACGGAGGCGCGCGGCGTCGCCCAGGGGGCGGGCGTGGAGCTCGGCGATGTAATGGCCCTCAACTGCCGTTACGAACTGCTCAAGGACAAGCCGAAGGAGTGCACCAGCGCCTCAATACTCACGGAGGCGACCGGCAGCGGTAAGGTTTTCCTGGCGCAGAACTGGGATTACCGCCCCTGGGTGATGGACAACGCGGTGATAATTTCCATCGACGACTGCGAAGGAACAAGAATATTGGGCATCGCGGAGGCGGGACAGCTGGTAAGAAACGGCTTCAACAGCCACGGCGTCGGAATCTGCGCCAACAACCTCACCTCGACGCTCGACGGAGGCGAGCCGGGTATCCCCGTGACCTTCCTGCGCCGCCGGGTACTAAACTCGAAAAACTTCAAAGAGGCGGAAAAGCTGATATACGAGGGCAAAAGAAGCGTCTCCTGCAACTACATGCTCGCCTCGGGCGAGGACCTTGCGGCGGATCTTGAGACGACCCCCAAAAAGGTATTCCGTCTCACCCCTGAGAGTGGCATCGTCACACACGCCAACCACTTTGTCGCCGGCGCGGAATACTGCACGGCCCATGACAATAAATTCAGAGACAAAATGCTCAGAAAGATTCTGCTGGAGAGCCACGGACACATTACAAAGGAAGACATCTTCCAGGCCCTCTCCAACCACGAAACCTTCCCCGGAGCCGCCGACACCTACCCGCAGGCGGACTGCATCGAAGCGCTCTGCACCCACCTCCCCAAAGGCGAGCTGGACCCCAACGGCGTATGGCAGACGATCGCCTCGGTAGTTTACGACCTGCGCGCCGGCAGCGCCTACATCTGCAAAGGCACGCCCTGCTGCGGAGAATATGTGAGGTATGACCTTTAGAGAGGGCCGATAAAACTTCTGCCACGCTTCGTGTATCCATCCCATATACAAGAGGAGAGAGAGCTGTGTTCACGGCTCTCTCTCCTTTTGTATTTAAATCATCGGTAAACATAAACTGAAAAAGAACGGTGATTTTGCCGACCACGCGTTTTTATACAGGGCATTACAAAATTTGAAGGCCGCTGTAAACCAGTTTTCCTGATTTACAGCGGCCTATCCGCCGTTTAGGATTAAATGGCCGTTAGACCGTTACACGCTCTTCGACAGACTCCGGGAGCATGACGGCCGCCGCCGGCTTGAAAAGACCGCTGCGGTTCTTTATCAGCCGGGGATATCAATACGCTAGATATCCCATCTCATACCGACATTCCACTGCCACTCTTTGTCCAGCTCGCCGCCCTCGCTGCTCTCCAGATCAAAGTAGAGATGATTGTTCTTACCTGTTTGGATGGCACACCCGATCCCATATTCGAACCATGTGTCGCCGTAATCTCCCGTCAGCTTGAGGCGCCCGCTGCCGTCGGACATGCTTATGCCATAGCCGCCGCAGAATTCATGCATCAGATTGGCCTTAAGATAGACATTGGAGTTTTTGCTTATATCCCATCCAAGGTTAAAGCCGACCCTTCCGACAAGGCTGTCGATGCCATCCTGCTTTATTGCCACTCCGTTGCTCAGGGCAAACGAGTCTCCGTACAGATATCCATATGTAAGCTGCGCCTGCGGTTCAATATACCAGCCGTTCTTTCCGATAGCGCATTTTCGTCCGTATTCCAAACTGAAGGATATTCCTGTGTTTTCAGTGTCTCCTTTTATTCTATTGCCTTTGGTATCATACACGGTAAAATCGTTATCCCAGTTTCCCAGTTTGAAAACCATATCGAGGTAATGGCCGCTGTTGTACAGATGGGTGAGATAGAGGCTCACGGCTTTGCCTGAGTTTTCTCCGTCGCCGCGGGCATAGGAGCTGTCGCCGTCCGTATAGCTGAAAGCCGCTCCCGCGTATCTGGTATACTTATCGGTACGTTTGGCTACCAAGTCGTATCCGACCTCATAGGAGACATACTTGTTCTCAAAACCGCTGTCGCCTCCCATATTTATTTTGCTGCCTCTTACCCTGAACCACGCGCCCCTGTCCGCTCCCGCGCTTTTCCGAAGATCGCCCATGCGCTGCATAAGTTTGTCATTCTCAGAGCGCCATGTATGATAGTTCAGAGCGCTGAGGGCTTTTACCGTCGCCACAGAGGTGGTCGGTTTTTCCTCCGGAATTACATGCGTTACCTCTTTGAGATACCAGTCTACCGTATAACCCTCCGTCCCGCTCTCCGTCTGGTCAAGCAAATATCTGTCATAGAACAGAGTCCCTTCATTATCGTTTGCCAGGAAAACGCCCTGATTATCCTTTACCTTAGCGAGGACGGTGCCGGCGGCCGCCGTTACCTCTCCGGCGTCCACGCGGTTCAGATCTATATACTGGCTGCCGCTGAATTTTTCCTTTACAAGGATCATGTCGCTGTTGTTGGTATTTTTTGAGGCGTCGATGTCCATTTTCACCCAGCCGCCGCTGCCCGCCAGATTATCGGTTGCCAGGACGCTGAATGCGCCGCCGTCCGCGGTCATATCGATCAGCGAGGAGTTGCTGCTGATGTTGGTAAGGGAGCTGTCGCCCGTGAGTCTCCAGTATGAGCCGGCGCCGTTCAGGTTCATATTGATCACGCCGTCAGGTTCGCGGAATATAACGCCGTTTTCGAGTTCGACCGTTTTTTCGATATTTGTCTTTCCCGTGAACATTACTGTTCCCGACGAATCCTTATTGACTTCAAGCGTCCCTTTGGAAAAGGCTTCCAGCAGCGTATCCCTGCCCTGAGTGTCAAAGCCTTTGGAAAAGACGGCGGCGCTGCCGTCTCCATGCACGTGAGCGCCGGTCTTCGCCGCTATCGCCGCATCGCCGTCAAAGACGGCCTTTCCGCCTGTTTCAACGTATAGCGCGACGCCGGAATCGCCGCCAACCTGTATTTCCGCCTCTTTTCCATGAAAGCTGCTTCCCTTCTCCGTCACCATCAAACCCTTTTGACTGCCGCCCTCTCCCACGTAAAGCTCGAGCGCGCCGCTCAGGGACGCACTGCTGCCGTCGGTGACGGCAAAGGCGGTGGCATCCTCGCCGCCGGCATTTACGATGACGTCGCCCGCGGTCATTGCGCTTTCCTTATATATATTTATGCCGTTATTTTGTTTAGAGCCGCCGGAGACATTTACCTTCAGCGTATCTTCAAAATCAACATTGCTATAAAAACTTAAAAGCAGCCCCGCGGCACTTTTTCCGCCGCTGGCCGTTATCTCCGTCCTGCCCATAGACACATTGGAATTCCATTCCACAAGCATACCATTGTTGACAGAGGCATTATCTTTGGCCGTAATCCTGGTTTCTCCGCCGAAGGTTGTTCTCCCTACTCCGCTAATGATGACTCCTGTAGCGGAGCTTCCGTCCGCAGTGCTGTCACCGCCGCTGGCGGCGACATCCAAACCGTTGAAAGCGGCTCCATCTATTTCGTTTAGATATATTCCCGTATTTGAAAATTTAGCGTCCTGCGCCGCTATGGTAAGTTTATCTTTAAAGTTAATTTCCTGGGCATAATCCGCCATGATGCCATAGGCTTGGTTGTAACCGCCTTCGGCTTTGAGTGAGGCGGTTTTATTAAAGTCGACTGTTTGCCCATCTCGAATGTGAAGTGCCGCTACATATGAATCATATTCATTGTTGCCCTTTACCGAGATATCGACTGTGCCATTCGCCTCAAACGATCCGTTAGTACCAACCAATATACCAAGAGTCTCGTCTTCTCGCGTAAAGGTCCCGCCGGATCGGTCAAGAGCTATTATAAGGTTCTCGGCATATCCCGCCGCACCATTAATCAAGCTGAGACCGTAGCTGCTTTTTCCTTTAATCAAGGTGTTCTCATTGTGAAAAGAAACCTTTGAGTCGATCCCATTTACCCTCACCGTATCTACATAATAAGCGTTATATTTATTCTCCAGAGTAATATCGCCGCCGTAAAAATTTAACTTTCCACCGCCGGAAACATATGCCGCTCCGTCCCAATCATACCCCTCTATCAACAGAGTTCCTTCATTGATTGTGATATTTGTTTCATTTCCGCCGTTCACCTTTATGGCAGCGCCGTTATTAACATTTATTGAGCTATCGCCGGTAAATACATTATCTCCGTTGGTAATCGGTGTGGTAATATCCTCAGCAAATGCTACATGTAAGCCATACCCCCCCCCGTATACACATATACAACACAATCACTAATACGCCGACTGCTTTTGCCGTCTTGATTACCCGAAACATTTTGGAGCTCTCCTTCTATATAGTATTTTGCGGACTTTATCCCCGGTATAAATTCAAGGACCAGAGGCCGTCATTCTTATTATATAACTTTTTTTCATAAATCTACATAATTTATAGTTTATTAGCTTTATTTTATCAATTATTTTGATTCTATATTGTTATATGATAATTTTTATTGTTTATAAAAAGAGCAAGTATAATCATCGGCTTTTTTCATCGGCAGCGTCGCCCGCCACTGTGTCTTTTTCAATTCCGGCCGTCCCACGGTAATTTATATCTCTTTACACGCATAAATCCCGTGAACTGCCGTCACGGGATTTATGCGTATCTATTTTATTGCTCTAATTGTTACTATCTGTGCCGCCAGGCTTAGAAACCCTCCTGCGCGTTTCTCGCGATGATCTCTTCCTGCTGATAGTTGTCGAGATCTACGAAGTAGTCGCTGTAGCCGGCGACGCGGACCAGGAGGCCGCGGTATTTGTCGGGATTCGTCTGCGCGTCGCGCAGCGTATCTTCGTCGACGACGTTGAACTGGATGTGGTGTCCGCCGAGCTTGAAGTAGGAGCGGATGAGGTTCTTGACGCCCTCGATCCCCTCTTCTCCCGCGAGCACGGAGGGCAGGAAGCGCTGGTTGAGGAGCGTTCCGCCTGATTTGACCTGGTCCATCTTCGCGAGGGACTTGGCAACCGCCGTCGGCCCGTTTCTGTCAGCGCCGTGGCTCGGCGAGGTACCGTCGGACTCGGGCATGCCGCTGAAGCGCCCGTTGGGGGTCGCCGCGAGCTTCTGACCGAAGTAGTTGTGGCAGGTCGTGGAGAGCATGTTAAGGTGGTAGGTCGGCCCGAGGATGCTGTGCTTGCCGTCGATGTTGTTGAAGAGGCTGTTGTAAACCCTCTTCATCAGGTCGTCGGCATAGTCGTCGTCGTTGCCGAAGAAGGGCGTCTTGTTCCAGAGGGTGAGACGCATCTCCTCGTGTCCCTCCCAGTTGGCCTTCATCGCCTCGACCACCTGCTGCAGCGTGTAGGTGCCGTCGTCATAGACGTGCTTTTTGATCGCGGAGAGGCTGTCGGTGATGGTGCCGATGCCGCAGCACTGGATGTAGTCGCTGTTGTAGCGCGGGCCGCCGTTGTAGTAGTCCTTGCCCTTTTGGATGCAGTCGCGGATGACGCATGAGAGGTAGGTGGCCGCCATGTTCGTCGCGTACTGGTAGCGGAGGTAGTTGTCGACGCCGATCTTGGTCTCTATCGCGTAGGCCATCTGCTTTTCAAAGGCCGCGTAGAGGTCGTCGAAGGTCTTGAACTCCGAAAGTTCGCCGGTCTTGATGCTCACCTGTTTGCCGGTGAGAAGGTCGACTCCGTTGGAGAGGGCGTATTCAAGGAGCTTCGGCACGTTGAGATAGCCGTGAAGCAGATATGCCTCCTTACCGGCGCAGCCGGTCTCGATGCAGCCGCTGGTGCCGCCTTCGCGCGCGTCTTCAAGGGTCTTGCCTACGCGCATCTGCTCCTGAATGACCATGTCAGCGTTGAACATCGAGGGATAGCCCATGCCGTTGCGGAATACTCTGGCCGCGGCGCGCAGCACGTTGTCCGGCGTGCGCTCGCTGACCTGAATGTTGCCCTGCGGCTGGAGAAGGCGCAGTTCGTCAAATATCTCCAGGCAGATGTAGGTGACTTCGCTGGAACCGTCGGAGCCGTCTCTTTTGAGTCCCGCGAGGTTGATGTTTGTAAAATCGTTATATGTGCCGCTCTCCTTCGCCGTGACGCCGACCTTCGGAGGCGCGGGGGTGTTGTTGACTTTGATCCAGAGGCAGGAGAGAAGCTCCTTCGCCTCGTCGCGCGTGAGAGAGCCGTCGGCGATGCCCTTCGCGTAGAAGGGGGCGAGGTGCTGGTCGAGATGTCCGGGGCTCATGGCGTCCCAGCCGTTCAGCTCGGTTATCGTTCCGAGGTGGACGAACCAGTACATCTGCACCGCCTCCCAGAAGTTGCTGGGGGCGTGCGCGGGAACGTGACGGCAGACTTCGGCTATCTTAAGAAGTTCGGCCCTGCGTCTCTCGTCCTTCTCCTCCGCCGCCATCTTTTCGGCAAGCTCCGCGTGGCGCTCGGCGAAGATGATCACCGCGTCGCAGGAGATCGCCATACCCTGGAGCTGTTCGTCTTTCGCGGTGGCTTCGGGGTCGTTGATGAAGTCCAGCTTCGCGCGGGAGGCTTCGATATCTTTTTTAAGGTCGAGGGCGCCCTTCTGATAGATAAGGTTGTCAAGGGCGGTATGTCCAAGGGCGCGCTGTTCGCCGAACTCTGTGAAGGTGCCGGCCTCGTAGAGCAGCGTCCAGTCCTCGGGCATACGCTCGAAGAGGCGGTCTCTCATGCAGCGGCCGCGCCAGTAGGGCTCGACGACCTTCTCATAGGTGTCCATATCCTCGGGAGACACGGTGTAGTTCTGCTGGGCGCGCGTCGTGAGGATCTCAAAGTCCTGCCTTGAGTGGCAGGTCAGTTCGGGGAAGGTCGAAACGGCCTTCGGTTTGGGGCCGCGCTCTCCGACGATGAGCTCTTCGGGTCCGATATATATCGTCTTGTTTTCGCAGATGTGCTTGAAGTTCGCCGCGCGCAGCACAGGCATTGGGAGCTTGCCCTCGTTCTCGCGGTAAAATTCGGTCTCAAGCAGGGCCCTTTCGATGTCGATTGAAGGGTGGGTGTCAAAGCTTTCGTCACGCAGACGCTGGATTCTTTCGTTCATGATCTATTACCTCCCGTTGTCAATATGAAATAAGTTCGTCTCTCTAAGCGCTGGAGCCTTTTATTGCCGTTTTATCTTATACCGCCGCTGGCGGTTATCCTCCGATATGTACCTTTAGGCCGTACCCCTCGAGGATACCGGCCGCGTGGCGCGTCTGGTTCTCCGTAGGCGGCAGCAGGTCGCTGAGCTTATATTCCATGTGCCAGCGATCGTGCTTGCCCTTCGCCACCGTGTGATAGGGCAGGATGTTGACGCCCGTGATGCCTTTAAGTGGCTGGACGAACCTGCCGAGGGCGTGCATGTTCTCGTCGCCGCTGTTGAGCCCCGGCATGAAGGGGACGCGGATGTTGATCTTCGCGCCGGCCTCCGATATCGCCCGCAGATTCTCAAGGATCACTACGTTGTCCACGCCGGTGTATTCCTTATGTTTCTCCGGGTCCATATGCTTTACGTCGTAGAGGTAAAGATCCGCGCGCTTCACCGAATCCGTGATAACGCTTTTGCTCACGAAGCCGCAGGTGTCGAGCGTCCGATGATAACCGGCCCGGCCGCAGGCATCCAGCGCCTCAAAGAGGAACTCCGGCTGCATGAAGGGCTCGCCTCCGGAGAAGGTCACGCCGCCTCCGTCGCGGAAGAATATCTCGTCCTTGTGGAGCTGCGTCATCAGTTCGTCGACGGTATAGTGTCTGCCGCAGAGCTCGCGCGCTTCGGGCGGACAGACCTCGCAGCATTTGCCGCAGCCGTCGCAGAGGCCGTCGTCCGTCACGAGGGTCCCGCCCCGCACGGAGATCGCGCCGTTGTGGCAGCTCTTAACGCAGGAGCCGCAGCCGATGCACTTCTCACCGCGGAAAAGCACCACCGGCGCCACGGACTGGCTCTCCGGATTATGGCACCACCAGCAGGCCAGCGGGCATCCCTTTAGATGTACCGTCGTACGCGTACCGGGGCCGTCGTGTATTGAATATCTCTTTATATCAAAGATGATTCCCGTCTTACTCAACTGTGCCGTTCCCCTCCTCGGATAGGTCAAGGTCGAGATGCTTGGCAAAATAATATTTACGTATAAAGCGTTCCTGCACGGAGAACGACCAATGCACATCGCGGATATAATCGGCGGCGCTGTTGAAGTCATGGTTCCGCAGCATCTCGATCATCGTTTTGTGTTCCTCAAGCGAGTGAAGCTCCCACTCCTTGACAAAGGTCTTGTTGCGCGGAAAATCGTAGAGGCGCTCCTTGTGTATCTTAATTGAATGGAGCATCTCGGCGTTGTCCGACATTTCAAGGTACACGTTGTGGAACTTAAGGTTCGCGTCGTAAAAGACGGAAAAATTGTTCTGGTCAAGCGCCTTGCCCATCTGCTGGTTGTATCTCTCCATCAGGTCGGCGTCGCTGTCGCGGAAGCGGACCGCCACGAGGACGATCACCGCGGACTCAAGGGCTCCCAGTATTTCATAGATGTTGCGTATCTTTTCAAGGGTCAGCGCGTTTACTACGACTCCGCGCCGCGGGAATATGGTGATAAATCCTTCGGATTCAAGCTGGAAGAGCGCGTCGCGCAGCGGCGTCCGGCTCATGCCCAGCTCCCTGCTGATGTCGTTGAGGTTCAGAAAAGCGCCCGCACGAATCTTTCCCTCATTCATCTGAATGCGGAGATAATCGTAAACCTGTTCTCTGAGCGACTTTAAAGTAAATTGCGATTCGCACGTCATTGGATATTCTCCTCCCCTTAGGCTAATTGTAGCACAGATATATCAGATTGCAATATATTTTTAAAAACATTTCAGGCTCTATTTACCAAACATCCGATTAATTCCGTAATAACAAGGTTTTTTCCTCTGCACACTCCTATTTTTCGTGATATTTTTCTAATTATTCTCCTAAACTTTTCAGCCATTTAAAGAACCGCATTATTATATTATAAATCAAGATAAGATTTGCTGAATAATAATTGGCAGAAGGGATTACAGCTTTTTAAAAAAAGGTTATACTGTATAAATTAAGAATGGGTACGTTAAGGTTTGCAAAACTCCACCGAGAACTATAGACGAAAGGGGAAACTTTAATGAGAATTAAAGCATTCAAGCTCGAAAGACTATTCGCCCGGTATGCGGAACAGGCAAAATATACGTTGAGCCAGTCTTCCTGCGAAAGCTGCTCAATGAAAGAAATATTGGATATGGCCGACCCGGAATGCAAGAAACTCTGGGACAATCTGAGCCTGGGATACACGAGACCGGCGGGCTTCGCTCCCCTGCGTGAGGCGATCTCCAAACGCTACACCTCTCTCCGCCCCTCCGACATCCTGGAGCTCACCCCCGAAGAGGGTATCTTCATCTTCATGAACAACATGCTGGAGCCGGGCGACGAAGTGATCGTCATGCACCCGACGCTTCCCTCGCTCTACGAGCTGCCACGCACGCTCGGCTGCAAGGTGATAAAGTGGCCGCTGGAGGTCACAAGCTGGGGCTGGCGCCTCGATGTGAACTTCCTCGCCGAGAACATCTCGCCGAAGACAAAGCTGCTTATAATGAACATCCCCAACAACCCGACCGGATACATCCCCGTGCGCACGGAGCTCGACAGGATACTCAACCTCGCGGACCGCATGGGAACCTGGGTCTTCAACGAAGAGACCTACCGCGGCATGGAACACGATCCCGCGGCGGCGCTCCCCTCCCTCGCTGACATCTATCCGCGCGCGACGGTCATCGGCGGCCTCAACAAGTACGGGCTGCCCGGTACGCGTATGGGCTGGCTCGCCTCCAAGAACCGCCAGCTCATCGAAGAGTGCGCCGGATATAAGGACTACACGACATACTGCAACAACGCCCCCGGCGAAATACTCGCGACGATCGCGATGAGAAACGCCCCCGACCTGCTCCAGCGCAACCACAAGATAGTCCTTGAGAACCTCGGCATGGCCGAAGCCTTCTTCAAGAAACACCGGGACCTCTTCCAGTGGATACAGCCCAACGGCGGTTCGACAGCCTTCCCGCGCCTGCTGCCGCCCTATGACGTGACGGAGATGTGCGAGCGTGCCATGACTGAGAAAAAGCTGCTCATAATCGGAGAGCGCGCTTTCGGCCTCGACACCAACCACTTCCGCGTCGGGCTTGGCCGCCTCGACTTCAGCAAGGCGCTCGCCGTATTCTCGGACATCGCCGACGAGATCCAGGCAAAACGGGCCGAAGCCGCCAACTAGGGCACATCTTTCATCAAAACAGAGGCATATCCCGCCGGCTGACGGCAGGCAACACGGCAGCCGGCGGTTTGCGTTAGAAAAGTAAGCAAAGATCTTTACCAAGGAGTGATCACACCATGCGCTATTCAGACAGAATTTTATCGACCCCCTCCTCGTTCATCCGGGACATACTGAAGGTGACGCAGGACCCGTCCGTAATCTCTTTCGCCGGCGGCCTTCCGAACCCGATATCCTTCCCGGAAGAGGCGTTAAAGGAGTCCGCCTGCCGTATCATCGACAATGAGGGCGGCAAAGTTTTTCAATATTCGACCACGGAGGGACATCTGCCGCTGCGCCAGTTTGTGGCGGACAAATACAACAAAAATTTCGGTCTGAATATCACGCCCGAAGACGTCCTCATCACGACTGGTTCACAGCAGGCTCTGGACCTCATCGCGAAGACGCTGCTCAATAAAGGCGACCGCGTCATCATCGAAGAACCTGGATACCTCGGAGCCATCCAGGCCTTCTGCATGTTCGAGCCGGAATTTTTGCCGGTCACGCTGGAAGACGACGGCCTAGACCTCAAGAAGCTCGAAGAGGCTCTCAAGAAAGAACGTGTGAAGTTCGCCTACGTAGTGCCCAACTTCCAGAACCCCACGGGGCTCACCTATTCAAAGGAGCGCCGCGAGGCCGTCTGCGCACTCTTCGACAGATATGACACGGTGCTCGTCGAGGACGACCCCTACGGCGAGCTGCGCTTCAAGGGAGAAAAACTCCCCTACATCGGCGCCGGCAAGCTGCCTCACAGCGTGCTGCTCGGGACCTTCTCCAAAACCGTCACGCCCGGCATGCGCCTCGGCTTCATCATCACGCAGGATAAGGAGCTCATGAACCATCTTGTGACGGCCAAGCAGTCAAGCGACCTTCACACCAACATCTTCTCGCAGTACATGATCGCCGATTACCTCGCGCACAACGAATACCAGAAGCATGTGGACAAGATCATCGCCCTCTATAAAGGACAGGCCGAGGCGATGCTCGCGGCGATGAAGGAATACTTCCCCGCCCATGTGAAATACACCGAGCCGGAGGGCGGCATGTTCATCTGGGTGACGCTCCCCGAGGGACAGTCGGCGCTCGACCTCTTCCATAAGGCAATGGAAAAGAAGGTCGCCTTCGTCCCCGGAGACCCATTTTATGCGGGCAAGACAAATGTGAACACCTTCAGGCTCAACTACACTAACTCTACGCCTGAGACCATCCGCGAGGGTATCAAACGGCTGGCTGAAGTTCTATAGGCAAGACAACCACCACACCACCGTCCGTTCCTGCATGATGAGACCAGCCGACTCACACAAAACGCAGGAACGGCGTTTTGGTTCGCTGGCCGTACGCGGGCAAGACGAACGTCAATACCTTCAGGCTCAACTACACTAACTCTACGCCTGAGACCATCCGCGAGGGTATCAAACGGCTGGCGGAAGTCCTCTAAACAAATTCCAATACGACAGAGAGAACAGCCGGAGGAGCTTTACGCTCTTCCGGTTATCTTTTTGCCGGTATATCAATTTTTTGTTTATTTGCCGCGCAAATTAGTGTACAATAATCCACAGCATGGAGGTGACTGTGATGACGGCCCCGCAAAAAATAAACCCTAGATTAAAGATCCTCATCCCCGTCGTACGCGGACTGGCGAAGATACTCGGCAAAGATTACGAGGTCAACCTTCATGACGTCTCAATGCCGGAGCACTCTCTCGTCCTCTGCGAAAACGGTTACGTCACGGGACGGAGCGAGGGCGGTCCGATGACCGACTTCGGCCTCTTCATGCTCCAATCCGAGGAGTACCAAAACAAGGACGGCATCTACAACTATCTCGCGAAGAACAACCGCGGCGAACTTATCAAATGCAGCTGCATCTTCATCCGCGACGAGAACGAAAAAACCATCGCCTTCCTCTGCATCAACTACGACCTTAAAAAGGCCATCGCCGCGCAGGAGCTCATAGAAAGCCTCGTCAAGGTGGACATGGGCAAGATTGAACAATATCCTGAAAACTTCGACCCGCCCTCCGACCAGTCGGGAAAATTCCCCGAACCGGTGCGCGAGTCCTTCGCGCAGGACCTGGAAGAGGTGATGGGAGATTCCCTCGCACAGGCCAAAAGACGAATCGGCAAACCACTGCAGTACCTCACCAAACCTGAAAAAAAGCAGGTCATCAAGGAACTTCACGACAAGGGCTTCTTCCTGCTCAAGGGCGCTGTTGACACACTGGCAGCTGAAATGGGCAACACAAAGTTCACCATCTACGCATATATAAGAGATATACAAAAAAAGCAGTAAATCATAGCCATTATGGCAAAAAAGCTTAGTATTTTTTCGATAATACTACCCTTGCCTACAAAGCAATGTTTTTGCGTGTAGATATTTATTTTATCTTGACAAAATTTCAATATTGAATGACAATATTCTATGTTAACATCAAAAAATTGATACAAAACAATTTTTTGATGTTATAATCTACTCACCGATTTTTTCTTTACGTTTGTCAGCATTCAATTCGCCGCGCCGTCACCGGCCGGCGTAAGACCAAGGAGGGAGAGAGGGCATGGAACTGATACAGAATCACCCGATACTGGACTACAAACACGGTCGGGAAGTGACATTTACCTTCGACGGGCGCGAGCTCAAAGGATACGAAGGGGAGCCGATAGCGATGGCGCTGCACGCGAACGGGGTGCACATCTACCGCATCACGCCGGAGATGAAGAGGACGCGCGGTTTCTTCTGCGCGATCGGCAAATGCAGCTCCTGCTTCATGGTGGTCGACGGCGTCCCCAACGTCCGCACCTGCGTCACGCCGCTTACGGCGGGCATGAAGGTCGAGACCCAGAGGGACAAAGGCCGCGTTCCTTTGGAAGTCTGTTAAGGAGGGGTATAAGAGATGAAGAAAATACATGAGACGGACCTCCTCGTAATAGGCGGCGGAGCGGCGGGCCTCTGCGCGGCGGCGGAAGCGGCGACTGCGGGAGCCAGCGTCACGGTTATCGAGAGCGACCTCCATCCCGGCGGCCAGCTCGTCAAACAGACCCATAAATTCTTCGGTTCCAGAGACGAATACGCGGGAACGCGCGGCTACAAGATAGCCGACATCCTGCTCGACGAAATATCGTCGCTGGGAGACAAAGTAAAAATCAACTGCAACTCCACCGTGACGGGCTGCTATCCCGAAGACGGAGTCTACACCGTCATGGAGGGAGAAGAGAACTACTACCGCGTGAAAGCCAAAAAGGCGGTCGTGGCGACGGGAGCGCAGGAGAGAATGATCCCCTTCCCCAACAACGACCTTCCGGGAGTCTACGGAGCGGGAGCGGTACAGACCCTCATGAACGTCTACGGAGTCGTGCCGGGCAAAAAAGTCGTCATGGTGGGAGCGGGGAACATCGGCCTCATAGTCAGCTACCAGCTCACCCAGGCGGGAGTCGAAGTGGCGGCGGTAGTAGAAGCCATGCCTAAAATCGGCGGCTACTGGGTCCACGCGGCGAAAATAAGAAGACTCGGCATCCCCATCCTCCTGAGACACACCATAGTCGAGGCCATAGGCGACAAAGTCCTCGAGGGAGCAGTCATCCAGGAACTCGACGACAAATTCCAGCTCATAGGCGAGCCCCGTAAAATAGACTGCGACATCATCTGCATGGCCGTAGGCCTCACGCCGACCACCGAACTCTTCTGGCAGGCGGGCTGCAAAATGCAGTTCGTACCGCAGCTCTGCGGCTACGTACCCTTCAGAGACAAAACCATGCGCACCAGCAACCCTGACATCTGGGTTGCGGGAGACGCCTCCGGCATAGAAGAGGCCTCGGCGGCCATGGTAGAGGGGCGCATAGCGGGCCACGCGGCGGCCAAAGCCCTCGGCCACAAAGTAGAAGACAAAAAATTCGAAGAATACTGGACCAGACTCCACCACCTCCGCGCCGGAGAAGTGGGAGAAAAAATCCTCGCCGGAATAGGCCAGGTCCTCGTAGAAAGATGGGAGGCGTAGACAATGGGCTGCACATGCGATAAAGAAAAACTATTCAACAGCGGAATCCTCGTGGAACACACCGAAGGTGCGGTACTGCCGCCGCAGGAGGCGTGGGAAACCAAAAAAGGCGGCTACGTGGTAATCGAATGCCCGAAACGCATCCCCTGCAACCCCTGCTACACCAGCTGCCCAACGGGAGCCGTCCTCCCCTTTGAAGACATAAACGACGTGCCGCAGATAGACTACGCCAAATGCACTGGGTGCGGAATCTGCGTCTCCAGATGCCCCGGACTGGCCTGCTTCGTAATAGACATGACCTACGCGGCGGACAAAGCCGTGATCAAACTCCCCTATGAAATGCTGCCGCTGCCGGAAAAAGGCAAAACCGTCAAATGCCTCGACCGTACAGGAGAGGCCGTGGCGGATGGAGAAGTCATAGCGGTCACCGAACCCTCGAAAGACCGCACCTACGTGGTCAGCGTCGTCATCCCGAAAGAGATGGCCGATCAAATACGCGCGATAAAGGTGGTGTGCTGAAATGGCGAAAGTAAATGTGATATGCCGCTGTGAAGAGATAGAGATCGACGAGATCCGCGAATGGATTGCGCGCGGTTACGACACCTTTGACGAGCTCAAGAGAGAGCTCCGCGTCGGTATGGGACCATGCCAGGGACGCGGATGCCGCGACATCATACTGCGCGAGATCTCGAAAGCCACCGGCAAACCCGTATCGGAGATCGCCCCAGGAACGATGAGACCCCCCGTAAAGCCGATAAAGCTCAGCCTCCTTGCTGAGGACTGCGAATAGGAGGTGCAGAAGATGGATTTCCCGAAAACAGCTGATGTCGTCATCATCGGCGGCGGCGTCGTAGGAACCGCCACCGCGTATTACCTTGCAAAATCAGGAAGAAAGAATGTCGTTCTGCTCGAAAAGAATACCGTCTGCTCCGGCTCCACGGGCCGCTGCGGCGCCGGTATCCGCGCGCAGTGGGGCCTTGAGCTCAACTGCCGCATGGCCCTCGCCTGCCTCGACACCTTCGAGCAGCTCGACGAAGAACTCGGACTGCCCACCGGTCTCAACCAGGGCGGATACCTGCTCGTCGCCTACAAAGAGAAGGAATGGGAGCAGTTCAAGAAGAACGTCGAGCTCCAGCACTCCCTCGGCATCATGACCGAGGCCTTCACGGACGTCAAACGCGCGCAGGAGATCTGCCCCGGCGTAGCGGTCGACGACGCGCTGGGCTTCACCTACTACAGCAGGGACGGCCACGCCGACCCCTTCCTCACGACCTTCGCCTTCCAGGAGGCGGCAAAGCGCCACGGAGCGAAGTTCTACAAATTCACCGAAGTGACCGGCCTCAAAACCGAGGGCGGCAATATCAAGGCCGTTGAGACCAACCACGGCACCATCGAGTGCGGCAGCGTCATCAACTGCGCCGGCGCCTGGGCGCAGGACATCGCGGCGATGGCCGGCATCAAGCTTCCGAACTGGGCCGAGCGCCACGAGATCCTCATCACGGAGCCGGTGGACCCGGGCGTATGCCCGCCGATGCTCATGAGCTTCAGCGGAAACTACTACATCCAGCAGCGCCCCCACGGCTCGATCATCGCCGGTGAGAGCCCCGCGCACGAACCGCTTCTCGGATACACCTCGACGGTACACTCGGTGGCAAGCATCGCGCGCACCATCATCAAGCTGCTGCCGCGCGCGAAGAACATCCGCGTCGTGCGCCAGTGGGCCGGCTACTACGACATGACCCCTGACGCCGCCCCGATACTCGGCGAGACCGACGTGAAGAACTTCTGGCACGCGACGGGCTTCTCCGGCCACGGATTCATGCTCGGGCCGGTAGCGGGACAGGTTATGACGGCTCTCCTCAACGGAGACAAGCCGCCCATCGACCCCACGATCATGGACTACAGAAGATTCGAGCGCGGCGAAAAGATCGTCGAGCCGAACGTCGTTTAACATCTCTGTCTCTCATTTCCCCTATATGAAAACGGCCGCCCCCTGCGGCCGTTTTTGTTTTATCTCCTATTCTTAACGGAGATACCGATATCCCTCCATAACAGGACGAATGAAGCTGACAAAGACAGATCTTACCGTTTTTATATGTTTTCACACTTTTAAGTGCAAAAATATCGATAGTTTACTAACGACAGTCGCTATTCTGCAATAGTGAATTAAACTATATAAATCATATTTTTCTTAATTTTCAAACAAACAGACAGCGCATATACTCAACCTAATATTCAGAAAGTTAAACGATGTCCGTCAATCATATATACGTATGTCTTAAAACTACGGCTTAGGGGAAATATCCTTAGTACCTCATTTTCCCCTTTAAAGACTTCGGAGAGAGGAGTGAGCAGTTATGGCGGAAATAAAAAACGCTGCGGCGGGAGAACAATTCTCCAGCCGCTGGGGGTTGCTCTGCACTATCTTAGGGATGGCCGTGGGGACGGGTAACATTTGGCGGTTCCCACGTGAAGTTGTCGGCAATGATGGAGGAGCGTTCATTCTTATGGTCTTTATAACGCTCTTCATTTGGGCCGTACCGCTCATCTGCGCCGAATCTGTATTCGGCAAAAAATCTCGCATGGCAAACGCTGGAGCCTTCAAAGTCCTGCTTGGCGGAAAGTGGACCTGGATAGGCGGCTTTTGCTTTATGGTCTGTATGATGCTGGGCTCTTATTATGTGGTCGTGCTTGGCTGGGTGATGAAGTACCTCTATCTCATCTTTACCGGTTTTTTGTCTCAGGTTCAAAGCCAGGGAGTGGCGCTCACCACAAAGACATGGAACGACTTCGCCATGGCGGTTCCCGCCTACGAGGCCTGGATATGGTTTGCGGCGGCGGTCATCATTGCCGGAGCGATAATTTTCCGGGGAATTCAGAATGGTATCGAGATTGCCAATAAGATAATGATACCTGCCATATTCATTCTGCTGGCGGTGCTTGTCGTGCGCGTCCTGATGATACCAAACGCATGGAAGGGTTTGGAGTATATGTACCACGTCAACCCCGCGGATTTCCTGAAGCCAAAGATATGGCTGGCCGCCTTTACACAGTCGGCTTGGTCCACCGGAGCCGGCTGGGGCATGTTCCACGTCTACTTTGTCTACTCGGCAAGAGACGAGGATATCCAATTAAACGCCTTTACGGTCGCGTTTGGAGATACGGTGGCGGCCATGCTTGCCGGAATGGTGGTACTCCCCGCCGTCTTCGCGCTGGCTCCGGACCCCGCAGCGGTGATGAACTCAGGAGCCAACGGGCTCACCTTTGTCAACCTGACAAATCTTTTTGTGCACACCCCCGGAGGATTTTTTATGGCGGTGCTCTTCTTTCTAGCGCTCTTCTCCGCCGCGCTCTCCTCCGTGATCGCCATGCTCGAGACCGGAGCGCGAAATATGATCGACATGGGATTTTCACGCACCAAAGCCACCCTTTGCTGGGTCGTATTTTATATATTTGTCGGAACCTTTTCCGCATTGGACAACAGAGTGTTCGAAAATCAGGATATGGTCTGGGGCGTCGGCCTCCTCATATCCGGGCTCTGCTATTCACTGGGCGCGCTAAAATACGGCGTAGACAAGCTGTGGACGGAGGATATAGCCCCCTGCTCCGACATCAAAATAAGGTGGATGTGGAGCATGATACGCTTCTTCCCCGTGATCTTCGCGCTGGTCTGGGGATGGTGGGTCTGGCAGACCATCACATGGTACCCGGGCGAATGGTATAAATTCTGGCCTGTAACAAAGTACATGTACACTCCGGCCGTGATGGTCGTCGAATGGGGAATCCTTTTCCTTGTTTTGTTCCTATTGAACAATAAAATGAGAGATAAGCTCGTACATTCTAATAAGGTTGATTAAAAAGGAATGGAGGAGGTATTGAAATGTGGGTCGCCAATATGATTTTATGTATCGCTGTAGGTTTCGGTTGTTTCGGTTGGGCGGTAATGAAGGCAATCAAGGCGGAATCTCGCAAGAGATAACGATGCTAAACGATCATCCTGCCACAAATGTTCATGGGTACGGAGCCTGCCAAGGCCCGTACTTTTTTATTTACTGCTAAAATAGAAGACAGAGAAGAGGGAGGCGGTCTTCATGAAACATTCAATTATACTGGCTGATGAAAATAAATTTTTCCTTGAGGGCATCGCCTCTGTACTGTCATCTGTAAAGGACATAGAGATACTGGAACGCGTCCGCTACGGAAGCGAGCTGGAAAATACAGTCTACGCACGAAACCCTTCCATGATAATAGCCGATCCGGTCACGGAACACCCCGATGGGGTCAATGTCGCAGTCATACAAAAGATAAAGCAGGAGCAGCCGGAGACCAAGATTCTGATCCTCTCAATGTCGCTGAATCTGCGTCTCGTACTTGAAGTCTTAACAGCCGGAGCCGAGGGCTGCACGCCAAAGGCGGTCGAACCGGAAGAACTCGTTTTTGCCGTGCACACGATACTGTCGGGAGGAATGTACCTAAACTCAAAGGTGATAAGGCTGCTGGTGGACGGATATATAAAAAAACGCTGCGTACCGACCGCTTCAGAGCACTTGAAGGAACTTTCCGTGCGTGAGCGTCAGGTGCTGCGCATGATATCGGAGTCAAAAAGCATGAGGGAGATAGCCGAGGAACTATGCATCAGCAGAAGCACCGCGGATACTCACCGCGCCAATCTCATGCACAAGCTTGGCTGTGAAAACCTGAATAAATTGCTGCGTTTCGCCATCAGTGAAGGCCTTATAAACCTCGAAGACCGACAATAGCACATCTTCCTATCTCCAAATATGCTTATCGAGGTCAATGAGGTCAATATCCTGGCATCCGATAGCGGCCGCTTTTGTTATAAACCACGAGGCCGCCCTCTGTATTTTTATGATATGTTTCTTTGCCGTAAGAGTTATATTGTAGCCAGCAATAAGATAAAGGAGAAATGCCGATATGTGGTACGTCAACATGGCGCTCTGGCTCGGAACGATATTCGGTTTTTTCGGCTGGGCGCTCTTCCGAATATATAAGGCGGAACAACTTAAAAAGGCGGAAAAAACGGAGCGTACGGCGGCAGGGCCGGCAGGGCACAGATAGCCGGCGGCCCCGCAAAACGCGGCGCGGCCCCTCTCAGCGAGGGGCCGCGCCCTGTTTTGCGCTTATATCCTTAGCCGCCGCGAGTCCTATATCCCGCGCTCGATCGTATCCTCGCGGCCGACGCCGACGCCGATGAGGAGGATCGGAGTCTTTACGCGCTCCTCAATGAAGCGCACATAGTCCCGCGCCTCCTTGGGCAGCTCCTCGAAGCGGCGGCAGCGCGAAATATCGCTCTTCCAGCCGGGCAGCGTCTCATAGACCGGCTTCGCCTTCGCGAGTTCGGCGCAGCTGCTCGGGAAGTGCCCGCGTATCTTTCCGTCTATTTCGTAGGCGGTGCAGATCTTTATCTCGTCAAAGCCGTCGAGGACGTCGAGCTTCGTGAGGGCGATCCCGTCGAGGCCGTTCACCTTCACCGCGTAATCCACGGCCACGAGGTCGCACCATCCGCAGCGGCGCGGGCGGCCCGTCGTCGCGCCGAACTCGCCGCCCTTTGAGCGCAGCAGTTCGCCGGTCGCTCCGAGCTCCTCCGTCGGGAAGGGGCCCTCTCCGACGCGGGTGCAGTAGGCCTTGGTGACGCCGATCACGCGGTCGATGCGCGAGGGGCCGATGCCCGCGCCCGTACAGGCGCCACCGGCGCAGGGGCTCGAGCTGGTGACGAAGGGATATGTCCCGTAGTCGACATCAAGCAGCGTCGCCTGCGCGCCCTCAAAGAGAATATTCTCTCCCGCGCATGCGGCCCTGTCTATCTCAAGGAACGATTCTCCCAGCATCGGCGCGAGACGTTCGCCCCACTTGAGGGCCTTCGCGTAGATCTCCGCAAAGTCGAGAGGCTCGGCGCCGTATATCTTCGTGAGAATGTCGTTCTTTATTTTGAGCGTGCGGGACAGCTTGTCGCGCAGGATCTCGGGGTTGACCAGGTCCTCGGCGCGGATGCCGATGCGTTCATACTTATCCGCATAGCAGGGGCCGATACCGCGTCCGGTGGTGCCGATCTTGGTCCCCTCGCAGCGCTCCCCCTCGGCGAGCCTGTCAATGAGCTTGTGGTAGGGCATGACGATATGCGTGCCGTGGCTCACGACGAGACGCGCCAGCTTCTTGCCGCGCGCCGCGAGACCGTCAAGCTCCTCAAAGAGCGTCTCGGGGTCCATCACGACGCCGTTTCCTATCACACAGGTCTTACCGGGATAGAGTATGCCGGAGGGCAGAAGGTGGAATACATACTTCTCATTGTCGACGACGACGGTGTGGCCCGCGTTCGCGCCGCCCTGATAGCGGACGATGACCCCCGCCTTCGCGGCGAGCACGTCGACCACGCGGCCCTTGCCCTCGTCTCCCCACTGTACTCCCAGAACGATATCTGTGCGACCTTTCATTGAAAACACCTCTTTAACAGATTGCCAATAGTTTTACTTCTTAACATTCTTTTCAAAAACCTCGTTATTGTATCCCCTGATGTTGAGATTATCAAGAGGTTTTATCGGAAATTTTGCGTACTTTCAGGAGTATCTTCGCGCGCCGCGTCATCTTCTTTATCGAAGCCTCGCGCGACATAGCCTCCTCCTTCGTCTCAAAGCTCTCATAATAAAAGAGCTCAACGGGCAGGCGCGGGCGCGTGTACTTAGCCCCCTTCCCCGCGTTGTGGGCCTTCAGCCGCCTCTCCAGGTCGTTAGTCCAGCCGGTATAGAGGGTGCCGTCGGCGCAGCGCAGGATATAGGTATAGGCGCTCATATCGAGAAGGTGCCGGGGACGTCTCTCTCGAACCGGTAACGGCCTGGCCCGTCATGGAAGAGGTAGTAGAGGAAATCCCAGAGCCCCTCTTCGTCAAACTCATAAAAGAAATCGCAGCAGCCGGATAGCAGCCAGTAAGACAGGCCGGTGAAGGCGGAGAAATGCGCCGCGAACTCCGCGCCGCTTCCCGCGGAGATATAATCCCGCGCCTGCCCAAGCAGCGGAACGCCGCTCTCGCCGAAGAGGGCCCCCGTGACAAAGGGAACGCCTGCGAACAGCACGGCGGTGAGAATCATAAGGATCACAACTTTTTTATCTATCATCATTATCGCCCCGCAAAAAGAAGAACAGGCGGAAGAGCTCCGCCTGTCTTCTGATTCTTTCGTTTATCTACTCGACGGTGACGCTCTTTGCGAGGTTTCGCGGCATATCGATGTCGCAGCCGCGCTGCCGCGCGATATAGTAGGCGAAGAGCTGGAGCGGGATGATCGCGATGAAGGGGAAGAGCTCCGGCTCCGTCTCGGGCGTAAAGATGACGTGCTTCGTATAGTGCCCGATCTCCCCGTCGCCCTCGGTGGCGATCGCGATGATCGGGGACTTGCGCGCCATCGATTCCTCAATGTTGGAGATGGTCTTCTCCCAGAGGGCGTTCTTCGGGACAAGGGCGACCACCGGCAGCTCCTTGTCCAGCAGCGCGATCGGCCCGTGCTTCATCTCGCCCGCGGGATAGGCCTCCGCGTGGAGATAGGATATCTCCTTCAGCTTCAGCGCGCCCTCAAGCGCGGGCGGATAGGCGAGGCCGCGTCCGATGAAGAAGAAGCCGCGCGCGTCGGCGAAATCTCGGGCCAGCGCCTCGATCTCCTTCTCCTTGGAAAGCATCGTCGCAAGCTTGCCGGGAATATCCATCAGCGCCGCGGTGAGCCGCCTCTCCGTATCTGGCTTCAGATCGCCGCGCAGCTTCGCGAGATAGAGGCCGAGCAGCGTCAGCACCGTCATCTGCGCGGTGAAGGTCTTCGTCGCCGCAACGCCGATCTCCGGACCGGCGGGGGTGATCAGCGCCTCTCCCACCTCGCGGTGGATCGTCGAGCCGCGTACATTCGTTATCACCAGGCACTTCGCGCCGCGCTCCTTCGCGAGACGCGCCGCGTGCAGCGTGTCCGCCGTCTCTCCCGACTGAGAGACGAACACCGCCAGCGTCTCCTCGTCGATCGGGATATTCCGGTACCTGTACTCCGAGGCCACCTCGGTGCGTATCTCAAAATTGCCGAGCGTCTCCATGATATGCGCCGCGACGACCGTCGCGTAATGCGAGGTGCCGCAGGCGATAAAGTGGATCTTACGCCACTTCGCGGCGTCCTCCTTCGTCCAGCCAAGCTCCTTGCTGAGGTCGACGCTCTCGCCCGCCACGCGCCCCAGCAGCGTATGCGCCACAACCTCGGGCTGCTCGTGGATCTCCTTGAGCATGAAGTGCGGATAAGCGCCGCGGTTCGTCATCGCCGCGTCCCAATCAAGGTGCATCGACTCCTTCGGATGTTCCGCGCCGTTGAAGTCAAAGAACTTGCAGCCCTCTTTCGTTATCTGCGCCATCTCGTCGTCGTCCATAAACCAGACGTCGCGCGTATACTCCAGCAGCGCCGTGGGGTCGGAGGCGCAGAAGCCCTCGTTCTCCGCGTGGCCCACGACCAGCGGCGAGCCCTTGCGGGCCACCCAGATCTCGTTCGGCTTGTCATAGAACATGATGACAAGCGCGAAGGCGCCGCGGATGCGCTTCGTCAGCTTTACGATCGCCGCCTTCGGGTCACCGGCGTAGACATAGCCGAGGTACTGCACGGCGGATTCCGTATCCGTCTCCGTGTGGAACTTTATCCCGTGCGCCTCAAGGTCGGCGCGTATCTCGCGCGCGTTCTCGATAATGCCGTTATGCACCAGCACCACGCGGTTATCGCTTGAGACATGGGGATGGGCGTTGTTCTCCGTCACGCCGCCGTGGGTCGCCCAGCGGGTGTGGCCGATGCCGAAATCGCCCGTGAAATGTTCCTTCGCGACCCTCTCCGCAAGCGCGGAGACCCTGCCGATCGTGCGGAGCTCCGATATTTTATTATCCTTGATAACGGCTATGCCCGCCGAATCATAGCCGCGGTATTCATGCTTCGCGAGACCCTCGAGTATTACCTTCGTCGTATCTCTGTCTCCGATGTAGCCCATGATTCCGCACATTTATCCATCATCCTTTCGCCAACTGCTAAGCACTATCTATTTTACAATATTTTCACAGTAAATATTGGAATAATGG
Organism: Cloacibacillus porcorum; assembly: GCF_001701045.1. Classification (GTDB taxonomy): domain Bacteria; phylum Synergistota; class Synergistia; order Synergistales; family Synergistaceae; genus Cloacibacillus; species Cloacibacillus porcorum. The sequence continues at coordinate 525,321 of NZ_CP016757.1, read as the reverse complement.
CGGATAAAAATAAAATATAACCGCGCTGATCCCGCGCCCTATCCTCACATAACCTGCGCGGAAATATTTTGACGAGAAAATATTTTTCAGTATTATTACTGTATAATAAAACGAACCAATCCATCTAGGAGGCCAAAATAATGCACGAGACAGCCGTCAGCACGGGCACAAAAGAAACTATGGTTGCCCCCCCCGCAATACTAACTGCAAGTTACAGATAGCGGCCTTTTTACTACTGCTCCTCTTCACGGCGCTCACAGCGCCCTCCGCCGCGCGGGCGGCGATAGCCCCTGTGGAACCGGCCTCGGACGACCAGGGCGTCTATCTGCTCTCCGAACCGGGCCATCTCCTCTGGTTCCGTGATACCGTCAACAACGTCAGCGCTGATATCGACGCGAAACTCACAAAGGACATCGACATCTCGGAGGGCGGCAGCCCCTCGCACTGGACCCCGATCGGTCGATACATATCTGGTAATGCAAAAGACAACGGCTACGCCGGCAGCTTCGACGGCGGCGGCTTCACGGTGGGCGGCTATACCGTCACCGACGTGGTGAGCATGGACGACAGCGGCATCCTCGCCGCGGGATTCTTCGGCCTTGTGGGGCAAAGCGCCGATATCCGCGGTCTCACCGTCAGCGGCGGCGTCAGCTATGACATCAGCGACAATACAACCTATATCTACGCGGGCGGTATCGCGGGACTTAACAACGGCACGATAACGGACTGCGCCAACAACGGCGGCGGGGTCTCGGCCTCCGGCGGCTCCAACGAAAACGACGCGGGCGGCATCGCGGGATACAACAACGGAACGATAACCAACTGCGCCCACAGTGGCGGCACGGTCTCGGCCTCCGACGGCTCCTACAACTACGCGGGCGGCATCGCGGGATACAACAACAACGGAACGATAACCAACAACACACACAGCGACAGCGGTGACGTATCGGCCTCCGGTGGCTCCTTTATCAATTACGCTGGTGGTATCGTGGGACAAAACTACGGCGGCACGATAACCAACAACACCCACAGCGGCGGCGACGTCTCGGCCTCCAGCAGCTCCTACAACTACGCGGGCGGCATCGCGGGACACAACTACAACGGCACGATAACCAACTGTGCCCACAGCGGCGGCAATGTATCAGTCTCCGGCGGCCACAACAACAACTACGCGGGTGGTATCGCGGGACGCAACAACGGCACCGGCACGATAACCAACAGCTGCTGGCTCGCCTCCGGCAATCTTGAGGCAATCGGCGGCGGCATCGCCGTCAGCGCCGACGTCGTCTCCCTCGACGCGGCGGTGATGGAAAAGGTCGTCACCACCGTCCTGCCTGCGAAGCGGACGCTCTCCGTAGAGGTTGGCGGCTCCGCTCCCGCCCTCATCTCCTATCCGGGCACGGCGGACGATATGGCGGGCTATCTCTCCGTCAGCGGCGATATCTTCATAGCCTCGCCGGACATCGCCGATATCTCCCGCGGCTGGCCCTGTACCGTCTCCGGCAAGAAACAGGGTACTACGGCGGTGAGCTTCGACATCGACCTTCGGGCCACCGATTTCAGCGACAAAAACAACCTCAAGCCGCTCTCCGCAGGCTGCGCTACAGGCCCGCTCTGCTTCACCGCCGCCGTCGGCAAAGTTCCCGTCGCCGGAGTCAGCCTCGACTTCACAGAGCTGACGCTGAATATAGGGGAGAGTAAAAAGCTCACCGCGACGGTAAAGCCGGACAACGCAACAGATAAAGCGGTCGTCTGGACGAGCGCCGACCCGGCGGTCGCCGCGGTGGACGAGAATGGCAAGGTGACGGCGCTGTCGGTCGGCACGACGGTCGTCACCGCAAAGGCTGGCGGCGTGAGCGCCGCATGCACGGTGACCGTCGCCCACAAAAAAACAGGCGGCTCCGGCCACGGCTGCGCCGCGGGGCTGGGCGCGCTTCCCATGCTGGCGCTGATACCTCTCTGGCTAAGAAGAAAGAAACGCTAAATCAATCGGCGTTTATAAGCACGATTTGCGTCATAAAATGGGGTCTCCGAATCCTCACCGTATGAAGATACGGTTCCGGTATTGGAACCCCCATTTCATTTAGCAACTCGCACTTCTAAACGCCGATTTCCTTCGGATAGGAAAATAGGTAAATAACGATTTACCAAAGATTTTGGCGCCCTCTCCTGAACAGAGTCCCGAAAACCGCACAGCGCTATAAAAGCTCCCAAGGGTATCAAAAATTTATTCAATAAAGAGACTTCGATATTGCATCGGAGCCTTTTTCAATTTTATCTGTATCCTGTCGTTATTATAATACCTTATATATTCGTCTATAGCATCTTTAGCCTCCTCGTAGTTCTCCCATTTTACTCGGTTGACGAGTTCTGATTTAATGTGACTAAAGAAGTTTTCTGCACAGGCATTATCCAAACAATTTCCTTTCCTTGACATCGAGACCTTGAGTCCGTATCTTTGTGTCAGGTTGAAATATGCATGGCTTGTATATTGAAACCCCTGGTCGCTGTGGAGGATTGGTCCATCAGCGACCACCTTATTATTGTTTTCAAATGCTTTCTTCAATGTATCGGTTACTAACTTAATATTATTATTACGACTGATTTGATATCCCTGTATGGAATTATCAAAGAGATCTTTTATCATGGAGAGGAATATATTACCCTTTTTTGTTCGTATATATGTGATATCAGTAACCAGTTTCTGGTTTGGTCTGTCGGAACGAAATTCTCTGTTCAGGATATTCTCATAGCTGTGGATATTTCCTGACATCACTTTAAACTTTTTCTTTTTTCTTATTTCCGCTTGAAGTCCTGCTTTTTTCATAACACGCCTTACCCTCTTATTGTTTACATGAATGCCAATGAAGTTGTTGAGCCACAGAGTCATTCGCCTGTACCCATAAGTGTTTTTGTTGATATCCTGTCCCGTTCTTATTGCTTCTATGAGAGGACCGTCTTTATCTTCCATTCCACGCCGCTTTAGCCAACTGTAGTATGCAGAGCGTGATACGGACAAAAATCTACACATTCCACAGACAGAATGTTTTGTTGAAAATTCAAAAATGATTCTGTATTTAATATTTCTTTCTATCACCACCTTTGCAGCTCTAAGGCTTTTTTTAATACGTCGACCTGCATTTCCAGCTCTTTGATCTTTTCTATGCTATTTGTAACTTCCAATTTCTTATCTGGACAGTCACGTTTTGAACTAGAAATATCCCCTTGTTCGATAAATTCCTTACACCATCGTCTTAAAAGAGAGGGACTTGAAATGTTAAAAGATGAGGTAACATCTACCATAGTACGTCCCTCTTCTAAATGAGCCGAAACAGCTTCAAGTTTTACAGCCTTGCTGTAGGTTCTTTTTTTCCTTGTATCATCCAGTAAGTCCTTCTGTCCGCTCTTATATAAAGATATCCATGTTTTAATAGAATCAGGACTAACACCAAGTTCTTCAGCAATCCGCCTTCGTGGAATTCCCTGTTTGTGCATCTCAATTGCTCTTATTCTTTCTTCCGTTTTACGTTTACGCATAGAAGATCCCCCTTTATATGTATTTAGTTTTATTATAATCCAGGGGCTTTATTTGGCTGTCCGATTTTCGGGATGCTGTTCATCCGAGGGAGCTCCCCGCGAAGCGGGGTGAGGGAGAGTTGACCTTAGGTTCTCCCACGGCTTTTGCCGCGGGCTCTGTTTGGCGCGGTTTCCGCGCCAAACAGAGCAACACTCCTTCCGTCAGCCGCCAAAAACAGGCGGCCGACACCTCCCTCAGAGAGGGAGGCAAAAGGGCAAGTCAAAAGCTAAACCGTTACTTACCTTCGATAAGGGAAATGATAAATCGCAATTTATCTCTTTTCCTCTCTCGAAGGTAAATCGTAATTTATCGTTCAGCACTTTGAATCTATCCCACCGTTTGCCCCTGTTCTGTCGCTCCGGCCTCCGCGCCGGAGTACAACGTCTCCAAAGCTGTTTCACGATATGCGGAAAAAACAAAAGCCAAGACGCTAGATGCCGGGTCAAGCCCGGCATGACAAACCACAGCCACTTACAGCCTTTGCAGGGGTTTTTATCTTTTCCTCTCCAAAGGAAAATCGGCGTTTAGAAGTGCGAGTTGCTAAATAACTTTGGGCTCTGGAACCGGAGCCGTATTTTCATACGGCGAGGATACCAGAGCCCGAAGTTATGACGCAAATCGTGCTTATAAACGCCGATTTTTTAGATCCAGCGGACAGCGGCATACGAAAATGTAAGATACACCATCTTTGAGGGGCACAGCTCCAGCCGGTTCAGCTCCGCCGCCTCCATACGCGTCTTTATCACGTTTTCGCCGACCTCTATCGAGACCAGCACCGAGTCTGTGGCGCGTTCCAGCGTCATCTGCACGATGCGCCCGCGGATAATGTTCATATCATGCGCCGCGTCGGGCCTCTCGACAAATAGGCGCACGCCGGCGGAGTTCAGCATCGCCGCGTTCGGCCTGCCGGACTGCGGCTGGTAGGCGAATACCGCCTGGCCGTCGATGAATTCGCGCACCATGTAGCCGCCGGTAAGACGCCACTTGCCCTGCAGAAGGTTTTCCGCGCCGCTGCCGACGACGCGGCCGCGGTAGAGGCTCACAACGTCCGTGGACATTTCATAGAGCCAGGCGAGGTCATGGGTCGCCACGATCACGGTGGTGCCGTATTCATTCGCCGCGCTGACGGCGGCCTCCATCACGAGCTGCGCGCTCGCCTCGTCGACGTTCGCCGTCGGCTCGTCGAGCAGCAGGACGCGCGGGCGCAGCGCGAGGCGGGCGGCGAGCGCCACGCGCTGCACCTCCCCGCCGGAGAGCTGGTACCACGGGCGCTGGGCGAATTTTTCCGGGTCGAGCCCCACCTGCGTCAGGCTCTCGCGCACCCTCTCTTTTATGTCGGGAACGTCCCCGCGCAGTTTCAGCCCGTAGGCGATGTTTTCATAGACGGAACGGTTGAGCAGATAGGAGTCCTGGAGCAGATAGGTCACCTCGCGGCGGATCGCCCCTTCGCGCCCCTCGGAGGGAAGGCCGTCAAAGATGATGCTGCCGCTCTGGTATGTGATGAGAAAGGAGAGAACTTTAAGCAGCGTCGATTTGCCGCTGCCGTTTGGTCCGACAAGGCCGGTTATTCCCGAGCTCCGAATGGAGAGCTCCGCGATATCGAGGGAGAGCGGCCCCTTCCCGTAGCGTTGTTTCAGGTCCCGTATTTCATAAAGCAGTGAGCTCATCTCAGGCGTTCCTCCGTAAAGATAAGGGAGGCGGAGAATCTTCCGCCCCCCCTTTGATTATTTTACTATAAATTTATTTGCCGCGCTTTTTGTTCCATTCGTCGGAGTTCGGGAAGAAGAGCGGTTCGCCGTACTGCTTCACCTTGAAGTCCTTGATTATCGTCTGCGCTTCGTCGCCGCAGACCCAGTCGACGAATTTCACGACGTCGGCGTTATTCACCTGCGGGAAGCGTTTCGGGTTTACCTCGATCGCCGCGATGAAGTTGAGCAGGATCGGGTCGCCCTCTACGAGCGGGATTATCTTGAGCCCCTTCTTCTTTGTAAGGTAGGTGGCCCTGTCCATGATAGTGTAGGCGCCGCGCCGGTTGGTGAAGTCGGTGGTCGGTCCGTTGCCGAGCTTGCCGAGCGAGAATACCGTGTACCATTCGTCCTTTTCGCCGTCGGGAGCGATCCCCGCCGCCTTCCAGACGTTCATCTCCGCAACGTGCGTACCGGACATGTCCCCGCGGCTGATGAATGGGGCCTTGGCCGCGGCGATCTTTTTAAGCGCCTCGGCGGCGGATTTCATGCCCTTGATGCCCGCGGGGTCCTCCTGGGGGCCGAGAATGATAAAGTCGTTGTACATAAAGTCTCTGCGGTTCTGTCCGTAGCCCTCGGCGATAAACTGCTCCTCGAGGGCGCGCGCATGGACGACGACCATATCGAAGTTTCCGCTTTTGGCCTTGTTGAGGGTCGCGCCGGTCCCCGCCTTTTCGATGACGAAGTCGGTGCCGGTCTTCGCCTTGTATGTCTCGGCAAGAAGCGGAATGATACCCGCGTCGACGGGGCCGATTGTGCTCGACAGCTTTATCGTGCCGGCGAAGGCGGGCGAACAGATGAGAAGAGCGGCGAGTGCGATGGCAAATTTTTTCATGATTTCAGTTACACCGTCCATATTCAGTATTTTTTATTTGTCTGGTATTAGTTTTGCGTCCTGCGGCGCAGGAATGTCAGAGAGATGTTGAGTATCAGGGATATGAGGATGAGGATAACGCCGAGAGCGATGCCGAGGGCAAAATCGCCCTTGCCTGTCTCCAAAGTGATGGCCGTGGTTATCGTGCGCGTGTGCCATTTGATGTTGCCGCCGAGCATCATCGCGGAGCCGACTTCGCCGACGATGCGGCCAAAGGCCGTCAGCGCGGCGACAAGGACGAGAAAGCGGGCCTCCCACAGGCTCGTCATCGCAAGCTTCGCGCCCGAGGCCCCCAACGTCATCAGCGTCTGGCGCAGACGGTTGTCAAGCCCCTCGATCGCCGTCGCCGTGTAGGCGACCACGATCGGCGTCCCGAGAATGATCTGCCCAATGGCCATGCCCTCAATCGTAAAGAGCAGGTCCCAGCCGCCAAGCGGACCGCGACGCGAGATAAAGGCGTAGACGAGCAGGCCGATGACCACGGTCGGCAGCGCAAGCAGCGTGTCGACCACGGTACGGACACAGCGTTTGCCGGGGAAATCGAAGTACCCGAGAAGGAAGCCGAGAGGCAGCCCCAAAAGCAGTATCCCACCCATCGAAACCGCCGTCAGCTGCAGCGTGGTGACGAGGATGTTCATAGTCTCCTCGTCCATCGAGAAGAGGAGCCTGAAAGCCTGTATGAATCCGTCCGCTATGAAATCCATCGAATCATTCCCTGTCTTTAGTCCCGCATAAAAGGGGCGGACGCTTCAGCATTTTCATCCGGCGTCCGCCCTATGTACTGGCTCTGTTAAGCTGTTAGTGGCCCGCGCGAATCTCGGCTTCGGGGAAGAAGAGCTGCTTTCCCTCGACCTTGAAGTCCGCGATATCCTTCTGGACCTTTGAAGAGGTGATCCAGTCGATGTACTTGAGCGCGAGGTCGTATTTGACGTCCGGGTGCTTCAGGGGGCTCACCGCCATGACGCTGTACTTGTTGAGAAGCTCGGGGTCACCTTCGCATACTATCACAAGTCCCGGCTTGCCTTTGAGTCCGGCGTGGTATTTAATGAAGGTGCCGCGGTCGGTGAGGGCGTAGCCCTTCTGCTCGTCGGCGATGTTGATCGTCTTGAGCATTCCCTGGCCCGTCTGAACGTACCACTTTGCCTTGTCGAAATCCTTCACGCCCGCAGCCTTGAGCAGCTTGAGCTCTGCCGTGTGAGTACCCGATTTGTCGGCGCGGCTGACGAGCGGCTGGCCCTTGGCGGCTATCGTCGCCAGCGCTTCGACGACCGGTTTGCCCTTTATACCCGCAGGATCGTTCGCGGGGCCGATAAGCACAAAGTCGTTGTACATGACTTTACGGCGGTTTACACCCGCGCCCTCAGCCATGAATTTGTCTTCCTGAGACGGCGCATGCGTAAGGACGACGTCTACGTCGCCGTTGCGTCCATACTCAAGGGCTTTGCCGGTGCCGACGGAGACCCACTGGATCTCAATGCCGGTATCCTTAAGAAGGATGGGGGCGAGGTAATCGAGCAGACCTGTGTTGTCGGTGCTCGTCGTGGTCGCCATCCGGAGCACGGGAGCCTTTGCCGTCGCGAGCGAGCCAAAGGCCAGCAGGCAGACGACGAGAAGTAACGCGATAATGGAGCCTTTCTTGTTGATACGCATGGGTTAGAAACCCTCCTCGTGAGATTTGTGTTGCATTACAACCGATATTCAAAACCCGCGGGACGGAGGATAAAAGATTGGAGGCTGCAGGCCTCGGAGATCCCCTTTCCACAACGGGAGACGGCTCCGTTTCCAGAACCGCCCTAACGACTGGCCTCCATGACCGTACGGCCGCAGGAGAGACAGTTTCAGGGACGTATGCAGGCAAACATACGCAGTGATACCTGGCGGATAAAATCCGCACCGCCGCTATTGTACACTATTTCCGGCCATTATTTCAACAAATAAATCAAGGGAAGACAAGGGGTGTTGGGGTCACCCCTTGCTTAAGTGGAGATTGTGTGTATTTTTAAGATATTGGCGACAAAATAAACGGGCCGTACCCCTTGTATAGAGTACGGCCCGTAACGTAAGCAACAGCCGTTCTCCTTTCCAAAGGGAGGCTGTTTCGTTTCCAAAGCAACCCTGACGGCCTGATAACCATAGATCCTTTTCCTTAGGTACGCAGGCTCGGAGAACCATTATTTATTTTATCATCGTCGCTATGGTACAATAAGGAAGACAAAAAGACAAGTCTTTCGTTCATAATTACGTAAAATTTTTTGAGACCAAAAGAGGCGATAGACATGGCGACACTGCACATACCACCCAACATTCCGAAACCGACGCTTCAGGAGATAAGGGAGTGCCCGATCATCAAGCACTTTGACGACCTCGGGATATGGTTCGGCATCAACCCGCCCTGCATAGACGCCAGGGAGATGGTGCTGCATCTCTCCGACACGCCCTACACCATCTATCCCTATCTGCGGCGCGCGCTGCGCCGTCTTCATCCCGCCTGGATAGTCCACACGGGGGACTTCGTGGACAATGTCAAACTTGAGAAGCGTCCCGGAATGCTGGACCTCTACCAAAAGCGGATAAAGGACTTCCTCTCCATCTTTGAAGAGGAGGACTACGGGGCGATCCTCGTCACGGGAAACCACGACCACGTCCCGACGCTGCTCGAAGAGCAGCACAGCGAGTCGGTGCAGGTATGGACCGGCCCCGGACGGTTCTCGCTGGGGCAGTTCAGCTTCAGGGCGGGGCACACTTATGATGATGTGAGCGGTGACCCGGCGCAATATAACCTTTACGGACATAACCTCGAATATACCTCGGGCTGCACGGAGGAGGGGCGTATGTACCTTAACGGACTACAGTCAATGTACCTGATCCACATCTATACCGGAGAGGTGATCTCCATCCCCTACCCGCCGGGGACGGACAACGCACGGCTCCAGCGCAAAAAGGTCTCGTTGTAAATCTATCACGGAGGAGGCAGGAGAAGATGATATCGCTGGTAAGGACAGGCCCCGAAAGCATCGCCATAAAACTTTCCTCGGAGGTCTCGGAGATACGCCATAAGCTTGGAGCGTGGGGAACGCTCATCTCGCTCGACGCCGAGAGCGCTCTGAGAAAATACGGACCGACGCGGAGGCTCGTATTCCTCACCGCCCGCACGGAGGAGGGCGCCCCGCTGTACGAGACCTATGTCTCGGAAAATCCGCTTGAGCTTCTCCTTACGACGCTGATAAACAGCCGCATGACCGGCGGCATTGACAGCGTGAGCATGATGCCCGGCTATATAATGATGCGCCTGATGGGAAACCTTAAACGGGGCATCGGCGCGATACAGCGGGACATCGGCGGCGAGATCATCGACCGCGACCCCATCTTCCGCCCAGACATCCCAGGCACCTCCTCAATAATATATTTCACACCCAAATCCCTCGCGAAGAGCATTCCCGTTGACGACATGTATAATAAGGCGCTGCTGGTCCATACGCGTTCAAAAGGGGCGATCGTCCAGTACCTCTCCTTACACGGCATAGAATATCTCGGAGACGCGCTCGGTACCCCTGACTGGAACGACGTTGAAATAAAAATATGCGACTCAGACGGCCTCTTCGATCTCCACCGCCAGAGGCTGCTCACCGTGACCCAGGGGATGCAGATAGGGATCGTGCTTGAGGAAAAATGGGAGCGGGAACAGGCGCTGACGCGGCGCACGATACCGGTTTACATGATGAAGCTCTACACGCCGGTGGATATTCAGACGATAAAGAAGCTTGCGATGGGACTTGAATACAACGACAGGGGACAGCGCTTCGTGGACTTTGACGTCTATCACGGCGACCGCAAGATTTCGGCCTTTACAGAGCTTGAAAAAAATCCCGGCAAGACGCGTAACGAGATAGGCATCATGAACCGCAACGAGATACTGAAAAACATCGATATCGATTCGATAAACGAACTGATAAGGCTTGAGGCCGAGATCGACAGGCAGAGGAAACGTCCCGTAGGCGCAAAAGCGGACACTTAAATATCGAAATACTAGATATTTAATAGCTGTATTTTGATAATTTCCGCCTCAAAAGAAAATCTTTTTCGAGGCGGAAATTATTTGTTTCCTCATTAGATTGGATTCATTAAATTTTTTGTTACGATAACTTCCCAATAAGGACTTATATTAAATTTTAAGGGCGGAATCTACCTTAAAAGATCTCTTACTCCCTCCATTTATCAAAAAATAATTTTAATTTGATTAAAAATTTGACCATTGATATTTCAATTACTTTATTATTGTAATATATTTTAAAATATGGTAAACTGAAAAAACATTGTAGCCACAGTTTTAATTATTCAAATTTTAACTATAAAAAGAAAGGAGAGGGCGCCTTCGCATGAGGATCAACTATGTTACGGCGCGGCGGGAAATATCACCAATTTTATTATCATATTATAGAAAGCGAGGTTTATTGCATGGCTGAAATCAAAAAAGGCGGAGAACAATTCTCAAGCCGCTGGGGACTTTTATGTACAATTCTCGGCATGGCGGTAGGCACCGGAAATATCTGGCGCTTCCCGCGCGAAGTTGCCTCTAATAATGGCGGAGCTTTCATTCTTATCTGCTTCTTTGCCCTGTTTGTCTGGGCGGTACCGCTCATCTGCGCCGAATCCGTCTTCGGAAAAAAGACGAGGATGGCAAACGCGGGAGCTTTCAAAGCGCTTTTGGGAGAGAAATATGCCTGGGTCGGCGCCTTTTGCGCGATGGTATGCATCATGCTCGGATGCTACTACGTCGTCGTCCTTGGCTGGGTATCAAAATATTTAGTTCTGATTTTCACAGGATTCCTTGACGCCGTACGGGACGGCGGGACGGATTTCGCCACGCAGTTCTTCTCCGGCTTCGCGACGACGCCTCCCGCTTATGAGGCCTGGGCCTGGTTCGCCTTCGCCATCGCGCTCTCCGCGGTTATCATCTTCCGCGGCATTCAGGGCGGCATCGAAACAGCTAACAAGATCATGATCCCAGCCGTATTCGTACTGCTCGCCGCGCTTCTCGTACGCGTTGTGATGCTTCCCGGCGCCTGGAAGGGCTTCGAATATATGTTCCATGTCAATCCGCAGGATTTCTTCTCGGCCAAGATATGGCTGGCGGCCTTCACACAGGCGGCCTGGTCCTCCGGCGCAGGATGGGGCATGTTCCATGTCTACTACGTCTACGCCGCTAAGGACGAAGATATAGAGCTCAACGCCTTTACAGTTACCTTCGGCGATATGGTCGCGGCCATGCTCGCCGGTATGGTCGTTCTGCCGGCGGTTTTCGCCCTTTCCCCGGACCCCGAGGCGGTTATGAAGGCCGGCGCGAACGGACTTACCTTCGTTCATCTGACAAACCTCTTCGCCCACACCTCGGGCGGATTCGTTATGGCGGTGCTCTTCTTCCTCGCCCTCTTCTCGGCGGCGCTCTCATCGGTCATCGCGATGCTTGAGACGGGCACGCGCAACCTGATCGACATGGGCTTCTCGCGCGTCAAGGCGACGATGTGCGTCGCGATCTTCTTCCTGTTCGTCGGCTCCTTCTCGGCGCTCGACAACCGGGTCTTTGAAAACCAGGACATGGTCTGGGGCGTCGGGCTGCTCGTCGTCGGACTCATCTACTCACTGGCCTCGCTCAAGTACGGCGTGGATAAGCTCTGGGAAGAGGACATCATGCCCTGCTCCGACATTCATGTAAAGTGGATGTGGAGCTGCATCAAGTTCTTCCCCTTCGAATTCGCCTTCGTCTGGGGCTGGTGGATGTGGGAAGCCTCGACATGGTATCCGGGAGAGTGGTTCAAGTTTTGGCCGATCACAAAGTACCAGTACACCCCAGGCTCGATGGTCGTCGAATGGGGCATTATCGCGCTGGTCTGCTTACTGCTGAATGGGGTCATTTCAAAGCGCCTCGTCCACACGAACAAGATCGATTAACGGCGCGGCCGTAAAGGAGGATTTTAAATGTGGCAGGTTAATATGGTTCTTTGCGTCGCTATCGGGTTTGGCTGTTTCGTCTGGGCCATCAGAAAAACAATGAGCGCTGAAAGCAAAAAACGCAAGTAAAATATTTTTCGTTTCACGGAAGGAGGACGGGCGGACAGCATCCCCGTCCTCCCTCTTTTTATATCCCGGCCCGCCGCAATTTGCCTTAAATGACTTGTAAAATCTCCAAACTATCGTAATATACTTATCAGATTTAGAATCAAGTCCCGAAAGGACGGAGATCCATTTTGCGCATTGTGCTTGTCGGAGCGGGCGAAGTCGGATACAGCGTAGCAAAAAACTTATCGTCGGACGGACATAATATCATCATCATTGAGGACAGCGAGGAAAGGGCCGAAAGGGCTGAGAACTCTCTTGACGTAATGGTGATCAGGGGCAACGGCGCCCGTCCGAGCGTGCTCGCAAAGGCCGGGATAAGGGAGGGCAGCTCCGATGTCTCGATGCTCATCGCCTGTACCAATAAAGACGAGGTCAACCTCATGGCCTGCTGGATAGCGAAGAGGATGGGCGTGCCCCACGTTATTGCGCGCGCCGTCGGCCTCGAGTTCACGGACAACGAGAGCTGGGCGAAAGATCTCGGCATCGATATGCTCATCTCGCCGGAACGCTCCGTCGCGAAGGAGATAGAGGAGCTGCTTGAGGTGCGCTCCGCCATACACGCGAACGAGATCGCCGGAGGACGCGCGGGGATATATGTCTTCCGCATCGCGCAGGACTCTCCCCTCAAGGGGCTGCCGCTTTATGAAATACGCAAAAACAACCCGAATATGATCATGCTCGTCGTCTGCATCAGACGCGGCGAACATTCGTTCGTCCCCAAGGCGATGGATGAATTACAGGCGGGAGACCTCTGTTATACGATGTGTTACCGCTCGATAGTCTTTGATATTGAGCGGCTCTTCCAGCCCTCCAAATCAAAACGCCTCAAGCGGGTCTTCATCGTCGGCGCGGGTAAGGTCGGCTATCAGACCGCGGCGAGGCTCATATCCCATATCCGCGGCATCGAGGTACGCCTTGTCGACGAGGACCGCGCCAAGTGTGAAAAGCTCTCCCGCGAGCTGCCGGAGGTGATGGTGCTCTGCGCAAACGGCTCGGACACGGAGTTCCTGCTCTCCGAGGGCATCGCGGAGGCCGACGGCTATGTGGCGGCGACGGAGCACGACGAGACGAACCTCATGCTTTCGGTACTCGCAAAGACACTCGGCGTCTCCAAGAGCATAGCGGTGGTGCGCCGGTCGAATTATCTTGAGATGACGAACCATATACCGGTCGACGCCATCGTCAACCGCAACCAGACGCTCGCAGACGTCATCACGCGCAGCGTCCGCTACCCCGGCTCGGCTAGGGTGCTGACGGTGCTTGAAGAGATCAGCGCCGAGGCCGTTGAGATAACGCTCTCCAAAGACTCGCCCGCCAACGGCATGAGCCTCATCGACCTGAAGATGCCGCCCGGTTCGCTCATCGGCCTGTTGGAGCGTGAAAATGAAATGCTGATCCCGACCGGCGAGACGATCCTTGAAGCCGGCGACAAGGTGGTCGTCTTCGGCACGGCGGCCGTCATGGACACGGCCATGCGCCCCTTCGGAGAGGATAACTCTTGAATTACAGGATAGTCGCGCGCTTTCTGTCAATACTTATACTGACGATAACCGCTTCAATGGCCTTTCCTCTGGCCTGGGCGCTGAAAGACGGCAGCGATGATATCCGCGCCTTCCTGCTCTCCGTGCTGACCGGTCTGGCGATGGCGGCGGTGCTGCATATAGCGGGGCGCAGCTCCTCAAAGGACGAACTGGGGACGCGCGAGGCGATCGCCGGCGTCGCCTTCGCCTGGGTGGTGGCCTCTTTACAGGGCTGTATGCCCTATATGCTCGGCGGCTATATTCCCGCCTTTACCGACGCCTACTTTGAGGCAATGTCCGGATTTACGACCACGGGAGCCACCGTCCTGCAAAATGTCGAGGTGATACCGCGCGGTATTCTCATGTGGCGCGCGCAGACGCAGTGGCTCGGCGGTATGGGGATTGTCGTCCTCGTAATCGCGATGCTGCCGCTCTTCGGCGTCAACATGACACAGCTCTTCAAGGCCGAAAGCCCCGGCCCCAGCCTTGAAAAGACGAGCCCCAGAATCACCGATATGGCGATGATGCTGTGGAAGGTCTATATGGGGCTGACCGTCGTCGGCATCGTCCTGCTCGTCTTCGGAGGCATGTCGGTCTATAACGCCATCGCCCACATCTTCGCCGCCGTATCGACGGGCGGCTTCTCCACCCATAACGCCAGCGTCGCCTTTTATAATTCCGCGTATATTGATTATATTCTTACCCTTATAATGTTTCTCTCCGGCGCAAACTTCAACCTCCACCTCGCGGCCATTCGCGGCAGGAGCCTGCGCCCCTACCGTGATTCGGAGTTCCGCTTCTACACGGTGCTGGTGGCGGCCTCCATTATGATGATCTGCGCCGTACTGCTCTGGAAGGGGATATACGGCAGTTTTGCCGACGCCCTGCGCTACGCCTCTTTCCAGGTGGTCAGCATCATCACCACCACCGGCTTCGCCACCGCCGACTTTGCGCTGTGGCCGATATTCACCCAGCTCCTGCTGCTCGCCCTCATGCTTGTGGGGGGCTGCGCGGGGTCGACCGCGGGAGCGATCAAGTGCGTGCGTTTTCAGGTCGTACTCAAGGGAGCCGCCGCGGAGCTCAAGAAAATGGTCCATCCCAACGCGGTCGTCGCGATATTTCAAGGACGCGGTACGGCAAGCCCCTCGATGGTCACATCGTCGGCCTGCTTCATCACCGTCTATTTCATAATATGGGGTGTCTCCACACTTGCCGTCAGCCTAGACGGCAACGATATCGTGACCTCGTTAAGCGCCGTGGCGGCCACGCTGAGCAACGTCGGTCCGGGACTGGCGGAGGTCGGCCCCGTCTGCAACTTCGCCGGACAGAGCGCCTTCGCGAAATGGGTCTACACCTTCGACATGCTCTGCGGACGCCTCGAACTATATACGGTGCTGGTCCTCTTCACGAAAGACATCTGGAAGAAGTAACGTAAAAAAGGCCTATTTTTTATCCACAAGTTAGTCACACTATCACTAGTGTTTTGTGGATAAGATGTCAATATATATAGTGTATTTTACCTTCCCAAACGGCAGATTTATGTTATTATAAATAGAGGCTGCGCAAAAAACACGCCTGCCAATTAAAACTATGTTTTTATCTCGGAGGTCTGTCATCATGATCATAAAGCCGGCTTTCAGTCCATCAGCCAAGGATATTTTACGCGACCGCTACCTGTGGCGCGACGAGAACAGGAACCCTATAGAAAAACCGGAGCAGATGCTTGAACGGGTCGCCAAACATGTCGCGGGCGCGGAATCAAGCCTTGCCATGCAGTATAAATGGGCGGATGAGTTCTATGACGTGATGGCGAAACTTCTCTTTTTGCCCAACAGCCCCACCCTCATGAACTCGGGACGCCCCGCACCGCACGGACAGCTCGCGGCCTGCTTCGTCATCGGCGTGGAAGATTCCATGGAGGGCATCTGCGAGGCCCTGCGCAAGCAGATGCTGATACACAAGAGCGGCGGCGGCACCGGCTTCAATTTCTCGAAGCTGCGCAGCGAGGGCGCGAAGGTCAACAGCACCAACGGACGCGCCTCCGGCCCCGTATCCTTTATGGGACTCTTCGACAAGGCGACGGAGACGGTCCAGCAGGGCGGCATGCGCCGCGGCGCCAACATGGGCATTCTCAATATCGACCACCCCGATATTCGTAAGTTCATCCACTGCAAGGACAAGGACGGGACGATAACGAACTTCAACATCTCCGTCGGCGTCTTTGACGATTTCATGGAAAAGGTCAACAGCGACCCACGGGGCGAGGAGGCGGCGCTGCTTGCGGAGATAGCCGATTCGGCCTGGCGCACGGGCGATCCGGGGATAATCTTCCTTGACGCGATAAACCGCGGCAATACCACGCCAAACCTCGGAGAGCTAACCAGCACAAACCCCTGCGGCGAGTCCCCGCTCTACCCGAACGAGGCCTGCAATCTCGGTTCGATAAATATCGCCAAGATGGTAAAAGAGGGCGCCTTCGACTACGAACTTCTGGGCGAAGTTTCCGCGGTGGCGACACGCTTCCTCGACGACGTCATCGACGTCAACCACTACCCACTGCCCGAGATCGCCGAGGCGGTGAAGCTGACGCGCAAGATAGGGCTCGGAGTCATGGGCTGGGCCGACCTGCTCTTCCAGCTCCGTATCCCCTACGACAGCAAAGAGGCCTACGAGCTCGCGGAAAACATCATGCGGACGATCCAGCAGCGGGCGCACGAAACATCGGTGGCTCTCGGCAAAGAGAAGGGCATACCGGAGACTCTCGCGCACCTTGGACGCCGCAACGCGACGCTCACCTGCATCGCGCCTACCGGCACGATCGCCCTGCTCGCCAACTGCTCCTCCGGCATAGAACCGCTTTTCGCGCTTGAGCACACGCGCGTGCGCACGCAGACGGACGGCACAAAGGTTATCATGAAGCAGGTGAACCGCTACTATGAGCAGGCCCAGAAAGAGGGGCTCCCGGAAGAGGTCATGAAGAGAGTCTTCGTCACCTCTCACGACGTATCGCCCTCGGCCCACGTCCGTATGCAGGGCGTCTTCCAGCGCTACACCGATCTCGCCGTCTCCAAGACGGTCAACCTCCGCCACGAATGCAGCGTTCAGGATGTGCTTGACGCCTACACGCTCGCCTGGAGAGAGGGCTGCAAGGGCATCACCGTTTACCGCGACGGCTCAAAGTCGAGCCAGGTGCTTTACAGGAAAGAGGACGAGAAGAAGGCCGAAGAGGAGAGCACGCAAAAATCAGCGCCGAAGGGCGAACCGGTGCCCGTGATGGCGGCGGCTAGACCGCGCTTCGTGCTCAAAAGGCCGCAGTAGAGGACCACTCCTTACGACTGCAATCCCAACAGACAGGAAACCCCCGCGGTCAAGCCGCGGGGGTTTTTATCTTTTACGTTCAAGAAATGCCTCGGGGCATATTCATCTTGAGGGGCGCAGGGGCTGGATGCCGCTTAAACGGCCAGTTCCCGGCTCTCACCCTTCATATTCGACAGGACAGCCTTCGCCCCGTCAAGATAGAATATCTCAAAGACGCCGTCGCCTACGGAATAGATATTTTTCAGCGCCGGCATGACCTCCAGAGCCTTTGCCTGCGCCGCCTCCGTCGTCGCGAATACCGCCCTGCCGCAGATACGCAGCGTGTTGCCATCGCTGTCGCAGATCTCCACCTTGGGATTATTTACCATCTGTTTGTACATATTTTTCTTATTACCGGTGCAAAAGGTCAGTTTTCCCTGCCATTCCATGACAAAACCGAGAGGCCGCACACGGGGCTGGTCTCCCTCCTCCGTCGCCAGGTAGTAGACTCCGACCTTGTTTAAAAAATCGAGAACTTCTTTCATCGTCAACACGCTCCTTTTCCATGAAGTTGTATTCGCCGATACCTTACGGTATAACTTTATTATAGAATAACGATAAAATAAGAACAGAGTGATTTATTACTTAACAGCGAAAAAGTTATCGATTATTGAAGCCGGGGTAATTGTCCATGTGGAGAGCAGATGAAAAAAACGCCAAACGCCGCCGCGTGGCCGTTACGGCGGAGGAACTTTCGTCTTACGGCGGCGAAATCAGCCGCCAGGAGGCGGTCGCCGTCACGCTGGAGACAAGCGGAAACGATCCGCGCAGCGACCGGCTCAACGCCCTGAACCTGGCATGGGGCGGCACCCTCATGACCGTAGACTGTCTCTCCCTTCCCTCAGAGGCGCAAAGGCTACTGCGTGGGGTGCTGGAATCGCCGCCGGTGAAGGTATTCTGCAATGCCAAAACCGACCTGCAGTTTCTCATCCCCTACGGTATTAACCCAACAAAAATATTCGACGTCACACTCGCGCATCAGCTTCTTTCAGAGAATGAGTATCCGAGCGCCGGGCTTGAGGAGATCGCGCGGCGCTGGCTGAAGGAAGAGACCGCCGCGGAGGCTGATGTTCTGCTGCGGCTGCGCAGGGCGATGATCGGGGAGCTCAAGGAAAAGGGGCTGGTGTGGATCGCGAAGATAGAATTCGACTGCGCGGCGGCCCTGGCCCAGATGGAATATCACGGCATACAGCTCAACCTCGCTGCCTGGCGGGAGCTGACCGCCAGAGCGGAGGAGGAAAAGAGGGAGGCCCTTGAGGAGCTGCGCCGCTTCGGCGGCCCGCGCCCGCTCCAGACGACGCTCTGGGGTGATACCGACGCCTCCGGAGAGAACTTTGACAGCAACCTCCAAATCCTGTCGCTGCTGCGGGAACACGGAATCGAAGTGAAAAGCACCTCGAAGGCGGCGCTCGCCGCCCACCGTTCGCACCCGCTGGTAGCAGCCCTCTCGCGCTACCGCGCGGTCTCAAAGCAGCTCTCAACATATCTGCTGCCAATCCCTAAGATGCTCCATGCAAAAACCGGACGGCTCCACCCGCAGTATGTCCAGATCGCCGCTTGGACGGGGCGCATGAGCTGCTATTCCCCCAATATCCAGCAGATACCGCGCGGCAAAGAGTTCAGAGGATGTTTCATCGCCCCCGCCGGACGCCTGCTGCTCATCGCGGACTATCCGCAGATCGAGCTGCGCGTCGCGGCGCAGATCACGAGGGAGCGGCGGATGCTGGAGGCTTACAGAAACGGCACGGACCTGCACGGCCTGACGGCGTCGCTGATTTTGGGAAAACCGCTCGCCTCCGTCAGCCGGGAGGAGCGGCAATATGCGAAGGCCGTCAACTTCGGCCTGATCTACGCGATGGGAGCCGAGGGGCTGCGCCTCTCCGCCCGGCAGTCCTACGGCGTGGAGATGACGCATAAGGAGGCCGAGCGCTTCCGCAGACTCTTTTTCGAGGCCTATCCCTCCATCAGGGAGTGGCACGCTTCGCTCAGCCGCCGCCGCTGCCCCGAGGGCAGGACGCTAACCGGGCGGAGATATTCTTTTCCGCAATGGTACGGCCTGCCGGCCCACAGCAACGCGCCGGTACAAGGGACGGCCGCCGATATTCTCAAGCTGGCGCTTGGGCGGCTGGCGGCCGAGCTGGCGGGGAGCGAGGCCTTCATCGTAGCCACCATCCATGACGAGGTGATTGTGGAATGCCCGCGGGAGAGCGCCGCCAACTGCGGCGGCCTGCTGAAGCGGGCGATGGAGGAGGCGGCGCGCGCCATCCTTCCTGACGTTCCTACCACGGTCGACGTTCGCGCCGCCCGGCGCTGGTCGGAAAAGTAAAAAGGGCCGTGCGGCGCTCCCCTCTTTCAGCAAATCCCTATTTAGCACCGATGACGCAGATGCGCCCGTCGTCTTCACTGACGACCTCTGCCGCGCTGAAACCGGCCTCCTCGAACAACGCCCGCAGCTCGTCCCCGCCGAGGACGGTCATGCCGTCGACTATATCCGACCAGCAGTTGTTTTGCGCGTCGCTCGCCTCGTTCACCACCAGAAAAAGCCCGCCCTCTTTCAGGACGCGCCCCACCTCACGCAGGGCCGACTCCATATCTTTCCAAAAATAGACCGTCTCAAAGGCCGTGACCACGTCGAAGAGGCCGTCGGGGAAGGGAATCTTTTCGGCGCTGCCGTACTTGACCTGACACCTTCCATCAAGGATATATTCGCTGACCTTCTTACGGCTACATTCAAGGCTACATTCGGAGATGTCTATGCCGCAAACGAGACCGCGAGAGGCTCTCTTCGCCAGCCGCCGCAGGTTGGCACCGCCGCCGCAGCCGATATCGAGCACATTTGCCGCGGCGGGTATCTTGATCTGCGACAGCCCCCACTCGGATAGCGTGCCGTGTCCGATATTCATGCCGTACAGCAGCAATTTTCCCAGACCGCCCTGCGGTTTGCCGCAATTTTTGAATAAGGCTTTGAGCATGAGTTCCATCCCTTTCGCGCATATAAGTTAGCTTTTGCTAACCGATATTATAACATATAATATTTTCGTGACGCGGGGCTGACTTTGAACGGCGCTCCGGGCAGACAAAAAGGTCCAGCACTTAATATACCGAACCTTATTTACCATATCAGCTTCGCCTATTCACGGCGGGGCGGCTCTACTCGAGACAGTTGCCCCATTTTTTCATAATGATGTCGCGGAAATCTCCCTCGCCAAGATATAAATCATCGCGCAGCATATCAGCGTAATAACAGATATAGTCGTCAAGCTCACGGGAGGTAAAGCCGTAGCCTAGAGCCCTGATAGCGCCGCGGCGCTCCTCTTCAGGCATCTGGGAAATTTTAACCAGCCTCTCCGGGGCTCTCATAAGCTCGCTGACGAAATCTTTAGCATCCAATGTACACATGCCGATACCTCTTCCACGGATTCCAGATTGATACCATTATGGTATAGGGCAAAATACCTATGTCAACATCTGTCTTATCCCTCTGGCAGTGATGTAACCACACTATATCCTATAAAATAGTATCGATTCCACCACGGAATTTCAATGAGCTTTACGGCTCAATATTCCAGTTAGGAATAATTTAGTGTTCCGAACAGTTCTTTGCCTTATAAGTACCATTCTGGAATAATCGAACTATGGAAATATTCAACGAGCGGCTGAAAACTGCACGAAAACGTAAAAATATGTCCCGCGCCAAGCTGGCCGAAATGCTCTGCGTCACGCCCGCGACTGTGACCCGCTGGGAAAACGGCGACCGTGAGCCTGACTTTGCCACAACCAGGAGGATCGCCGACGCCCTGGAGACGACGATCTCTTTCTTGCTCGGGGAGGTAGACAAACCGGGACCGCTTATCATCGTTCCCACCTATATCCTCCCTGAGGACCAGTTTCATACGAAGGTGGCGGTGCCGTCGCAGGACGAGGCGCTGATGGATCTTTTTCACACGTTGGAGCCGCGTGAGCGCGAAGAGGCCATGCAGTTCATCAGATTCAAAAAGTATCTCTCCTCAAAAAAAGAAGAAAAGCAATAAAATACGCCCGTCAAAGGGGACTCCCCTTCGCGGGCGCGCGTTACGTTTTTATTGGGCGGGCGCTATTTCACCGTCTCTTCTGATTCGTCGTCCTTTCGGAGCGCGGTGGCCGGGAGCTCTATGATCTCGCTGGCCTCCTCTATCTCCTCTTCGTCCGCCGCGACATTCACGGCGTCGGGATTCCGCCGCCCGTGGCTCACGACCTCCGGGTCATCCTCGGTATATACCATCCGGCGGGAAGAGGGGCCTTCGTCCTCCGGAGGCGAGAAGTCACGCGAGGTATAGACGCGGAACGACTGTCCCCCCGTAAGGAATTTATATACGATCACCGCGCAGATCAGCAGGCCGATAAATCCGATGATGAATATCATCGCCGGGAAGGCAAAGCCGAAGATCAGCGTTCCGATCAGCAGAAATAAGAGAAATCTCATCTATATCCCCCGTGTTCTATGATTTTTTGCTCC
Organism: Cloacibacillus porcorum; assembly: GCF_001701045.1. GTDB lineage: Bacteria > Synergistota > Synergistia > Synergistales > Synergistaceae > Cloacibacillus > Cloacibacillus porcorum. The sequence continues at coordinate 503,636 of NZ_CP016757.1, read as the reverse complement.
GCTTGGCCTTCCCGCCGGAGGCGCCGTAGAACTTACTGAAGGCTCCCTGCGGTTTGTTGTCCGAGCCTCTTTTGGTTCTGGCGGATGTTTTTTTGCCCGCGGTTCTCCCGGCGGCAGCACCGCGAAGCTCTTTTTTATCCCCGCCGCGTTTTTCATCGGAGCTCTTCTTCGGAAAGGCCTCCTGCTTCTGAATGGGTTCGCGTTCCGGACGGGCGTCGCGCCGCAATGAACGCGGCGTCTCTTCGCCGTCGCCTCTGTAGCTGGGGCGGGCCTCTTTCATCTTACCGCTGCGGTAGCGCTCCTGCGGATCGCGGTCGCTCTTCCGGCGCTTGCCGCGCTCCGCGACAAAGCCTCCCGAGGGCTTTAAAGGTGTTTTTTTTGACGCCTCTCTGCGCGGCAAGCCCTCTTTCCGCGGATCGGCGGCGGCCGCCGCAGGCCGCTCGCGCCTCTTCTCCGGCGTCATGTCAGCCTTCGTAAGCGAATAGGCCGGAGCTTCAAGCGGCGCGGAGCCGCCGCCTACCGTTTTGCGGCGCAGCTGCCCGCAGGCAGCGTCTATATCCGCGCCCTGTTCGGAACGGATCTCCGTCTCGAAACCGGCGGTCTGAAGGATGTTGCGGAAACGCAGCACGTCCTCGGCCTTCGGTTTTTCGTAACGTCCGTCGACGGCGTTGAAGGGAATGAGGTTGACAAATACATGTATCCCCTTGAGGAAGCGCACCAGCTCGCGCGCCCTCTCCACGCTGTCGTTAACCCCTCCGAAGAGGGCGTATTCTATCGTCACCCGGTCGCCCGTAGACTCCTGGTATTCCTGCATCGCGCGGCGCAGATCAGCGGCCGGATAGGTCTGGTTCACCGGCATCAGGAAGCTGCGCAGTTCGTCGTCGGCGGCGTGCAGCGAGACCGCGAGACGGACGCCGAGGCCTGAGGCCGCGAGCGCTTTGATCCCCGGGATCACCCCGGAGGTCGATATTGTGATATGGCGGATACCGAGGCTGCGCAGCTTAGGGTCGTTCAGCATACGCACAGATTTGAGAACGGCATCCGTATTCAGGAAGGGCTCTCCCATGCCCATGTAGACGACATTGTTCACCTCGCGCCCGATATGCTTTTCGATCGCGAGCACCTGTCCCGCGATCTCTCCCGCGCTCAAATTGCGCACGAAGCCCGAGAGCCCCGTGGCGCAGAAGGTGCACTGCAGCGGACAGCCGACCTGTGTCGAAATGCAGGCTGTAAGGCGGTCGCTGTACTTCATCAGCACGGATTCGACAGATTCGCCGTCCCGCAGCTGCCATAAGAATTTCCGTGTCCCGTCCTGTGAACGCTGTTCGCGCGCAAGCGTCGGGTAGGCGAAGTCCATCTTCTCCGCGAGCTTCTCGCGCAGCGGCTTGGAGAGATTGGTCATCTCCTCCGTATCGTCGGTGTGTTTCTGCCAGAGCCACTGGCATATCTGGTCGGCGCGGAACTTCGGCTCCTCCAGCCCCTTCTCGATATATTCCTTCCACTCGCTGTTATCCAGATCTAATGCGTATCTCTTCTCTGCCATCTCTTTACCCTCGTTTTTTGTCAATTACTCAGACATTTTGATTTTATTCAATAGTTTAACAGCCTATGGGGAATATTAGCAACGGGCAAAGCCTTTATTGCGCAAAAATCTATTGACGCACGCCCGCGCCCGGTTCAAACATAAGTATAGCATAGGGGATGGGACGTTCTCTGTCGCTCGCGTTGCTCGGCAGCGTAAAGGTCATGCCGCGCCACCAAAGGGAGCTTGAGCCGCCGCCGTCAAGGTTGAGCGCCGTCTTCAGCGATAGCCAGCCGCAGAGACGCCGCAGCTCCTCGATCGTCATCCCCACGCTGTGCATATTGTCGCGTCCGTCAACGACGCCCCAGAGAACGCGCCGCCCGTCCGTTCCCACGAAGGTGCGCGGATGGCGGAAGTCGAGGACGTTGGGCTGGATCTTCTCCGTATTCTCCGACGGCGTCCCGTTCTTCACCAGCAGCGGCCCCGCCTGCAGCACCTCCGTGAATTTATCGAAGCTGTGGTCGCCGGCGATGCTCGCCGTCTCCTTGCCGTCGATAAAGACATACTCGCCGCTCTCGTTCCAGCCAAAGGCCGAACGGTTCGGCCAGAATTTCGCGTTATCCGTATAGCCCTGGCGGCGCAGCACTCCGATCGGCTTCGCCCCCGCGAAGTATCCGCCGTTGATGCCGCCGATCACGCCGTAGTTCTCTCCCGCGATCGTCGCCAGCGGGGCCTTGTTGGCCCCCACCATCACCGCGGTGGCGATCTGGCAGGGGATGTCTTTCATATCAACGGCCAGCACCGCGGCGAAGAGCGGTTCGTTGACGCCCTTCTTCATGTCTCCCGTCGCGGGGCCCACGGGATCGCCCACCCCGTGCTTTATCATAATCAGCTCCGTGCCCTCCCAGGCAAAGGAGGCCTTCCAGCGCGCCTCCTTCCGGCACTCCTTGAGCCACACAGATATCTGCGCTACGTCGTCGGAGGTCACCGGCGCGGAGAGGTCGGCCCGCACAGCCTCCGGCGGCAGCGGGTTCATCGTCGAGGCGATATAGGATACCCCCTCCACCTCCGGCCATTCGGGAAGAATACCGATCTGGTCCACGGCCTTGATGACGAAGCCCCAGCCCATCGACTCCAGAGATAGGCGCAGCGCGTCGGCGCGCGTCAGCTCCCCCGCGGGGGCCGAAAGCTGCTTCTGCGGCACCTCATGGCCCAGCGCCTTGAATATCGCCGGTTTCACCTCGGCCGCCGTCAGCGCGGCGGCCGGAGCCGCGGCGAAGGCGATCAGAGGAAGGGCAAAAACCACGGCCAGCCCGACCAGCGTCTTGTTTCTAATTTTTTCAAATTTACCTTTTCTCATATTTTATCTGTTGTGTCTCCATTTCCCGGTTTATCATGCCGAGGCGCGATACTTCGCGGGCATCTGCATATTTTATACCACTTATCAGCGGATGTCTCCGCAGTATTTTCCGTTCCGCCGCGTCCGATATCTCCTATCTTTTGTATCAAAAATATGTGGCGATTTTATGAGGAGGGGAAAATTCCCGCCGGTAGTCCGCCGCCTCGCGACGGCGCAAAACCGCGCGCGCCATAAATACTTCTTGCGCGATCAGCCGCGTTATGATATAAAATTGAAAACAGATTGCAGTTTAAGGAGCGAAACTGATGACGGAACGCGGCAGATACAAAACCAAACACCACGAGTCCGTGCGTGAGGTTCTTCTCAATAATCCCTCACGCTGCTACACCGTCGACAGCCTCTGCGAACTTCTCAACGAAGAGGGACATCACATCGGACGGACGACTGTCTATCGCCAGCTTGAGAAGATGGCGGCCGACGGCGAGGCGCTGAAATATCTCTCGGAGAAGGGGGAGTCGGCCTCCTACCGCCTCTGCGGCGAAAGCTGCCATCTCCACCTGCATCTGAAATGTCTCAAATGCGGCAGGCTGACCCACCTTGACTGCTCCACGGCACAGAGCTTCTCGGAACATCTGCTTGAGGACCATGCCTTCCGGCTCGATCCGTCAAAGACTGTGATCTACGGCTACTGCGGCTGTACCCCTGACGAAGGCGGGGAAGAAATATGACCTGCCGCGCGCCGCGCCTTACGGCGCTGCTGCTCTCCCTCGCCATCCTCTTTCTGCTTGCGGCGCTTCCGCTGCACCGCGCCGGTCACCTCTGCACCGGCGCAGACTGCCCCGTCTGCCTCTCGATAAGCAGGTACCAGACGGACGGCACTGCCCCGCTGCCCGCTCCGCAGGACGGCGCGGAGATTCTTGAGGGATATATCTGCCTTCCCCTGCCATTGCAGTCACAATGTTTCCCCGTCCGCACCCTCACCGCTCTCAAGACGGAGATGAATAAATAGGGTGCCCTCCATACCCCAGGCAAAGATAAAAATACTAGAAATTATGGAGGTAACACCCTGTTATGAAAAAATATCTCTTGATATCGGCATGCGCGGCCGTCCTGCTCATAGCCGCCGCCCTCATTTATATATCTCCGGGAAATAAAACGGCGGTCACGGCCTCGGAGGACACATCAAAACCCAAGGTCATCACAACGATATTCCCGCAATATGACTTTGCGCGCGCGGTCGGCGGCGATAAAATAGAGCTCACTATGCTGCTCAAGCCCGGCATGGAGAGCCATTCCTACGCCCCCACGCCGCAGGACATCGTCAACATCCAGAACTGTGACCTCTTCATCTATATCGGAGGGGAGAACGACATATGGGCGGATAAGATACTCGACTCTATAGACAATGAGCACCGGCCCCAGGTGCTGAAACTTATCGGCTGCGTATCCCCCGTGGAGGAGGAGCTGGCGGAGGGCATGCAGGCGGAGGAGCACGACCACGGCAAGGAAGAGGAGCATACCCACGGGGCGGAGGATAAGGACAGGCACGGCCATGACCATGACAACGAAGTCGAATACGACGAACATATATGGACCTCGCCGCGCAACGCCGAAAAGATGACGGCCGCGATCATGGACAAGCTCATCCTCATAGATCCGCAGAACCGCTCCGCCTATGAGGGGAACGCCAAAGCATACATCGCGGAGCTGGACAGGCTGGACAAGGACTTCCGCCAGGCAGTCTCCAACGTCCGGCGGCACCGCCTGATCTTCGGCGACCGCTTCCCCTTCCGCTATCTGACCGACGAATACGGCCTGAAATACTCGGCGGCCTTCCCCGGCTGCGCCGCGGAGAGCGAGGCCAGCGCCGCGACTATCGCCTACCTCATAAATAAGGTGAAAGATGAGAAGATCCCCGTCGTGTTCCATATTGAGATGTCCAACGAGAAGACCGCCGACGCCATCTGCCGCGAGACGGGAGCCAGGAAGATGCTTCTGCACGCCTGTCACAATATCTCCCGCGAAGAATTTGAAAGCGGCGCCACCTATGTCAAGCTGATGAGGAAAAACCTCGAGAACATCAAGGAGGCGCTCAACTAAAATGGCGGCCTTTGTATGCAGTGGGCTCAGCGTGACCTACGGCGGCAGAGAGGCGCTCTCCGACATCAATTTTGAGCTGCCCGCGGGCGCCTTTCTCGCGGTGGTCGGTGAAAACGGCTCTGGAAAAAGCACCCTGATAAAGGCGCTGCTCGGTCTGATAAAGCCCTCGTCAGGATCGATACGCCTTGGCGGCGGCCTTAAAAAAAGAGACATCGGCTATCTGCCGCAGCAGAGGGAGGCACGTAACGACTTTCCCGCCACCGTCTACGAGATCGTCATCTCAGGAAGGCTTGCCCACATCGGCCTGCGCCCATTTTACGACCGGCGCGACCACCGGGAGGCAGAGAAAAACCTCCGGCTGGCCGGCATCTGGGAGCTGCGTACAAGGGCCTTTCGCGAACTTTCGGGCGGCCAGCAGCAGAGGACGCTGCTGGCGCGCGCCCTCTGCGCCTCCGGCGGCCTGCTGCTGCTCGACGAACCGGCGACGGGACTTGACGCGGAGGCGGCGGAAAGTATGTACGCGCTGCTGCGTGAGATAAACGCCAACGAAAAGGCCACCGTCATCATGGTGACGCACGATCTCGCGCGCGTCCCCTCCCTGGCCAGCCACATACTTGAACTCAGCGGCGGGCAGAAATATTTCGGAGAGAGCGCGGGCTGGCCCAGCCCCGGCGCGGGGAGCGGCGCCAATGCTTGACCTTATCGCGGAGATGCTCTCCTACCAATTCCTCGTGCGCGCCGCCTCCGTCGGGCTCATGGTCTCGCTCTGCTCCGCGCTGCTGGGAGTCAGCCTCGTCCTCAAACGCTACTCGATGATCGGCGACGGCCTGTCGCATGTGGGCTTCGGGGCCCTCGCGGCGGCGGTGGCGATGGGAGCCTCGCCGCTGGGGATCACCATTCCCGTGGTCGTCGCGGCGGCGGTGCTGCTCCTGAGGCTGACGGACGGCAGCGGCATCAAAGGCGACGCCGCGATCGGACTGATATCGGTCAGCTCGCTCGCGGCAGGGGTGACGGCGATATCGCTCTCCGGCGGTATCAACACCGATATCTGCAACTATATGTTCGGCAGCATCCTCGCGATGAGCAAGAGCGACGTCCGGCTCAGCATAGCGTCCTCGGCGGGAGTGCTGCTGCTATTTCTCCTCTGCTACAACAGAATCTTCGCCGTCACCTTCGATGAGGACTTCGCAAGGGCCACCGGCGTGGAGGCGGGCCTCTGCAACATCGTGATCGCCGTGCTCACGGGTGTGACGATCGCCGTCGGCATGAGGCTGATGGGGGCGCTGCTAATCTCCGGGCTGATAATATTCCCCGCCGTTACCTCAATGCGCTTCTTCAAGAGCTTCCGCGGCGTGGTCTTCTCCGCCGCCTCCGTCTCGCTCTCCTCGTTCCTCGTCGGGCTGGTGCTCTCGTACACGGCAAGCATGCCGGCGGGCGCAAGCATCGTGCTCGTAAACCTCGCCTTCTTCCTCATCTTTACCGCGGCGGGCAGGCTGAGATGAGACGGCCTCTCTCTGCGGCGCTCTGCCTGCTGGTCCTCTGCGCCGCGCCGCTCTCCGCAGCGGAAAAGGTGATCGAGATAAAAGAACGGGTCTTCGTATCGCTGACCAACGAAATATACCTCAACGCCGAAGACTACATCGGCAAAAAAATACGGCTGCAGGGCATATTTGAAAAATACACCGACGACGAGACTGGAGAGACCTTCTACTCCGTAACGCGCCGGGGCCCCGGCTGCTGCGGCTCGGACCTCAACCCCGGCTTTGAGGTGAAATGGGACAAGCCCTACCCCCGCCCCGGCGTTTGGGTCGATGCAACCGGCATTCTCGAACTCTACGAAAAGGAATATCTCCGCCTCCGGCTCACGGAACTCAAGGTGCTCCCCGCTAATGTGAAACTTAAGCTAAACGTGCGGTAAAAAATCCGCGGCGCGAGATGAAAAGATTTTCTTGACATCGCCGCCGGAAGTCAGTATAATTCCTTTTGTCTTTTGGGGGTATAGCTCAGTTGGGAGAGCGCTTGAATGGCATTCAAGAGGTCAGCGGTTCGAACCCGCTTATCTCCACCAGAAAATAACAAGCCTTGCAATCACTAGATTTGCAGGGCTTTTTCTTTTCCCGCCTATTCTTCTCTGTTGAGCCACCTGCAGATGTAATTTGCGACGGCACCCGCGACAACAGAGATTGTGAAAGAGATTAGTACCGCGTGCATACAGAATCACCTCCCTCCTGCTGCCAGGAATGGAGTTGCGACAACTGTACAATTATATATAGCGTATATATAGCGGCATTCTCTGTTGTTAGTTTTAATTCATAAGAAAGAACACGACCAGAGGCCCAAAGAGAACGCTAATGACTATGACATTGTCCCACCAGATCATTCTCTCCAATGCTTGTCGTCTTTCGAGAGGAAGCCTTTTGAACCACTTGTCATGTTCGGCTTTTTCCTTTGCCATCTCGCGCTCGATCTTTTCTATTTCCTTTAGATTCCTGTTGAAGAGCCAGTAAGCACCGTCGCACATTGTGGTTCGCCTCCCCTCGTGGAGCATTTTCTGTTACAATATTATAACATGCCTAACTAAACAGGAGTCCCGCCTTGACGATGCGTCGGGGTGTGCTACAATATATATAGGCAACAAAAGAGATCGCTTCTTTACGGAGAATCAAAAAAAGCCAAGGTGGCAGCCTTGGCTTTTTTGTTGCTATGGCTAGTCGTCGTCATCCTCTCTGTCTAACCATTTGCTGATGAAGTTGGCAGCCACGCCAGCCATAACAGAGATTAAAAAAGAGATCGCCACTTTTGTCACGGAAAATCCCTCCCTCCTGCTGCCAGGAATGGAGTTGCGACAACGGTAACAATTATAGCAGCGTTCTCAGTTCTTCTGCTTCTTTTCCAGCAGCATATAGTCGCCCTGAATAGTGACCAGGTTGAAGGGTATAAAGAGTGAGAGGCCGGAAAATAAAAAGCCCAAAGCACATCGTCCGGCATGTCATGTCAGACTGACGCGAGCAGCCATAAATGGCTTGGCAAAGATGTAGACAGTGCGAAAGCGCGCCTATGCCGTTTTCTTTAGCTCCAGCTCCCTTCGGTCCTTTTTCTGCACTATCCGGTAGATGGAGAGACAGATAACGGCGACGATAAAATCCATCATCGGCTGAACGGCCATTATCCCGTACATCGGCCAGACGGCGTTCATCACGATCATGAAGGGAATGTCTATCGCGCCCTTGCGCAAAAAAGAGATGAACAGCGCCGGCGTGCCGCGTCCCGTCGCCTGGAAGAAGGCGATGACGAGGAAGAATATCGCCAGAAAGGGCGTGGACATGCAGTGCAGGCGCAGGAATACCGCCCCCAGGTCAACGGCCCGGGCGTTATCGATGAATATTCTGATGATGAAGGGGGCGAAGGATTCGCAGAGCGCCAGATAGGAAAAGGTGACGCAGAGCGAACAGACGCCCGCGAAATAGGCGCACCGCCAGAGGCGTTTATAATTCCCGGAGGCATAGTTATAGGCCAAAAGCGGGATGACGCCGTTGCAGATCCCCTGAACGACATAGGTGGGCACCATATCGACCTTTTTGACGATGCCGACGGCGGAGAGGGCGCTTGCCGTGTATGCCGCCATAAGGTAGTTCAGCACAGCGTTGGAGAGGACGCTCATCATGAACTGTATCGAGGAGGGCAGTCCCACAAAAAATATCTCCCCGGCGACGCTCCTTTTGAAACGGAAATACTTCGGCGAAAGCGAGATCACATTCTCCCGCCGTGTGCGGAAGAGATAATACAGCAGATACGAGGTAGCCGCGATATTGGAGATACAGGTGGCGATCGCCGCCCCCTCCATCTTCAGCCCCAGCCCCCAGTCGTAGATAAAAAATGGGTCAAGCAGCATATTCAGCAGCCCGCCGAAACTCATGCCGAAGCTCGCCTCGCGCGACGCCCCCTCGGAACGGATCAGGTGCGCGAGCACCATGTTCATCACCGTCGGCAGGCCGCCGACGGCAACTGTCCAGAATAGATAGCCGCTCGCGTAATCTATCGTGCCGTCGTCCGCGCCGAGCATGCGCAGCAGCGGCACGCGCCATATCATCGTGACCAGCGAATAGGCCAGCGTGGCGGCCACGGCCATCCAGGCGCTCGAAGCCCCGGCCTCGCGCACGCGCACGTAATTATGTTCGCCAAGCGACCTTGAAAGCAGGCTCGCACCGCCGATGCCGAAGAGGTTCGCGAGCGCGGAGAGCATCAAAAAAACGGGGAAAATCAGCGTCACCGCCGCCATCATGTTCGTATCGTTGAGCTGTCCGATGTACCAGGTGTCGGCGAGATTATAGACCATGGCGATGATCTGGCTGATAACGGTGGGCACGGCGAGGGCCGCCACAGCCTTCGGCACGGACATCGTCTCGAATATTTCAACTTCCCTCTGGCTCAGTCTGTTATCCATAACGCCTCCCGCTCCGCAAACGAAATATATTCCGCAAAATAATACACATAGGCTACATTATATCCCTCTTTGCGCGCCAGGCCAAATGGCAGCTTGGACAGAACGGCGCATGACCATAGGACGCAAACCGCAAAAACCTGCGAAAAACTACTCCGACGGGCGATTACGGCGGCTATTTTCACTTTTCCTATTGCTTTTTAGGCCCGCCGTAAAGTATCATTGAGGGCCGAATACAAAGGAGTATGAGCTAATGATTCTATATTTCAGCGGAACCGGAAACAGCCGCTACGCGGCACAGGTAATCGAATCGGTCACGAAAGATGAAACCGCCTCCCTCAACAGGCTCATGAGGCGTGACGCCGGGGCGGCGATAAAATCCGAGCGGCCCCTCGTCTTTGCCGCGCCGATTTACGCCTGGCGCATTCCGCGCGCCGTCGAGAGCTTCATCCGCGCAGCCTCCTTCGAGGGCTGTAAAAAAGCCTACTTCGTCGTCACCTGCGCCTCCGAGGCCGGAAACGCCGTGCATTACGCGAAAAAGCTCTGCGAGTCGAAGGGGCTGGAGTTCATGGGGCTCGCCTCCGTAGACATGCCGGAGAACTACGTGGCGCTCATGAACGTACCGGACCGGGAGCGATCCGAGAGCATAATCAGGGCGACGACGCCGCAGATATTCGCGATCGCCGAGAGCATCAGCCGCGGAGCCTATATCAGCGATTACAGACCCTCTTTTATCGACATCATAAAAAGCGCCGTCGTCAATCCCCTATTCTACCTGCTGGCGGTAAAGAGCAAATCCTTCCGCGCCACCGATAAATGCACCGGCTGCGGCAGATGCGCCGAACTCTGCCCGCTGAACGGCATCGAAATCAAAGAGGGACGTCCTGAATGGAACGGCCGCTGCACCCACTGCATGGCCTGCATCAGCGGCTGCCCCGCGGAGGCGATCGAGTACGGCAAGCGGACAGTCGGCAAGAGACGCTACTACAACGAGGGCTACAATACGAAGCCGGCCTCCGAATAGGCCGCCTCTCTCCATGCGGCCTGACTGGGAACTGGAATTATACGAACCGGCACGGCTTGATGCCGCTCTGGAAGAACGGCTTCTTGACATCTGGGAACAGGCCATGCTCGCGACGCACGACTTTTTTGGAGACGGCGGCGAGACGGTACGACTAAAACGCCCTTACGTGAGCCGTGATCTGCGTAACTTGAAGCTGGTCTGCTTCGGCCGCGCCGCCGTCAAGGGTTTTGCGGCCATCGCGGGCGAGGAGCTGAAAATGCTGTACGTGGTCCCCGAAAGTTTCAAAAGAGGCATCGGCGCCGCCCTTGTGGACTATGCGCGTACGAGATACGGCATTAGGTACGTCAAGGTATATGAACAAAACACTGGCGCAGTCCTATTCTATAAGCGTCTAGGCTTCGTCATTTTTGAAAAATCAGTGAATACCGACCGTCACGGACAGCGGCTTTCCGTACTGCGTATGACGCTGAAACAGCCGCCAACACCGCGTCACTGACGCTGCGGATTCAGATAACTGCCGATAAAACCGAGCCGTTTATTATACAGCCTGACGATCATCCCGACGATAAAGGCCGAGATCACCGTCCCCTCCCCTATCCCGTTCAGCCCACGGAAAAACAGCAGCGAAAGCGTCACCGCCGTGAGCATCAGCGTGATGTCGAAGCCCGCCTTGACGACGCCGAACTCCTTATTCAGCACCTTGGAGATAGCGTAGACGGCCCCTTCCCCGGGAATCATCAGGACGTTCGCGTAGACCTCGAGGCTGATGCCGAAGGCGAGTATCGCGCAGCCCGCCGCCAGTGAGACGAGCTTCGCGGCATAGCTCACCGGCGCGAAGGAGGCCAAAAGCAGCATGCTCACGTCGATAAACCAGCTAAAGACAAAATTCACCGCGATCTGCAGCAGCTGGATCTTCTGAAAATCACGCCGCAGCAGCAAAAGCTGCAGGAAGATAAACAACATATTGAGGACGAAGGAACATTCCCCCAGAGTCGGCGTGAAACGCAGGCTGAACACATAGGGAACGCTCGTTATCGGCGAAGTGCCGAGGCTGGCCTTTGTGATAAAGCTGATTCCGAATGAATTGATGAGGACCCCGAGAATAAATACCAGATAACGTTTTATAAGCAAAACATTCAAATTCATGTAACCTCTTTTCAAATACAACCCTTATATGATATTACCGGCATTTTTTATTGTCAAACAGCGGGGCGGGGAAAACTGGGCAAACACATCAATAAAGACCAGCAGCACGTCTAAACACCGATTTACCAAAGATTTTGGCGCCCTCTGTGAGGGAGCTGTCCCGTAGGGACTGAGGGAGAGTTGACCTTCTGTTCTGCCGCGGCTTTTGTCGCGGGCTCTGTTTGGCGCGGGAACCGCGCCAAACAGAGCAACACTCCTTCCGTCTCGCCGCAAAAGCGGCGGCGATCCACCTTCCTCAGAGAGGAAGGCTTTAAGAAAAAACCGCTGTTTATCATCGATAGGGTAAAAGCTAAACCGCTATTTATCTCTTTTCTCTAACCAAAGATGGATCGGCGTTTAGACGCACCGCGGATTTAGCTCAACAGGACCGGAGACCGACGGCAAAAACGGCGGCTTGCCGCCGCCGTCACATGCAATTGCCCCACATACCCATCACGATATCACGCAGGTCGCCGGGGCCGAACAGACGGCGCTCCTCTTCCGTCATGAGGTAAAATTCGCGGCAAAGCACGTCGTCCAGTTCCTTAGGGGTGAATGAGTATCCGAGCGCGCGGAGTGCCATACCACGTTCTCTTTTGGGCAGCATGGCGATCTCAATACATTTACCGCGTATAGTTGTATCTTCCATCAGGTCGCGGAAGAATCGTTTCGCGTCTTTTAAGCGCAATTCGTCTCACTCCTGTTCTGTGGTTGAGGGTACAGCCCGTCACCGCCGGCAGACTATTTTTCGAGAAAGGTTTTATCTCTTTCCGTATATAAGCATTTTACGGAACTCTCTATCCATATCGCACCTCGTGAGTCAACAGGCAAAAGATGAGGAAGAGACAGATTGAAAAGAGTATCGCGATCAACAGCGGCGCGTGGAATCCTCGGTGTTTCGCAGACATTCGATTATCTCCCGGCATAATGGCACACGGAACGGAGTTTTTCATTCTCCGTTCCGTGTTTTAGCCTTTATTTACCGCCTTTGTTTTTCCTGACTGCGCAGGGAAGGAGCGCCAAAAGCGCGAGCGCGCCTAGCCCCAGCCCAGCGTTGCAGCCGCCGGAACCGCCTCCTGAGCCGCCGCCGGAGTCCGGCGTAACTTTGACCGCACACTCGGCGCTCGCCGCGCCGTCCGCGGTGGAAGCCTTTATCATACATTTTCCCTCGGAGAGCGTGGTGACATTACCCTGTCCGTCAACTTTAGCTATCTTTTCATCACTGCTGCTCCAGACAAGCGGCTGTTCTGCGATGCCGTTAAAGGAGACTGTGATTTTTTCTTTTGTGCCTTTGTGCATAGTCATAGAGGCCGGTGTCAGGACGATGCCCTCCGCCTGCGTTTTTTCCGTCACTGTCACCGCGCACGACGAGGTTTTGCCGCCGGGCGTGGAGGCCGTTATGACGGCAGTTCCCGCGCCAAGCGCCTTTACGACGCCTGTGCTGGAGTCTACTGCGGCAATATCCGGCTTGTCGCTGCTCCAGATTATCTTTTCGGAGGCTCCTTCGGGAACGAAGATAACGGATAACTGCGTGGCGTATCCTTTAACAGTGGTAAGTGCGGAGGGGTTCACCTCTATAGCCGTGGTCTTAGGGGCAGGCTCTTCGACGACATCCTCTGACAGCGCCGCCTGCGGCCTGCCAGTACCGGTGCCGGCGAGGAGTTTCGGCATGCTCGCGAAGTCTGTCATATAGTTATGGTTGTTGTTGCGCCCTTCGACCAAGACGTGAAGACTGTCTCCCTCCCTGAACTCCGGAATTGTAAAGCTTGCGGAGCCGTCCCTGTCAGCCGCCGAGGCGAGGCTTTTTATCTTGCCGTAGTAAACGGCCCTGTCTCCTTCGGTCACGACCGCGGCAAGATGATATTCCGGACCGGTAGAGGCCCCCGCGTATTCTATCGACAGCTTAATGTCGGTGCCAGGAGCCACGGCGCCCGTCGTAAGCGCGGCTGATTCAAGTTTATATTTATTAGCAGCTATAGTGAGCTTCTGCTCATACCTGCCCTTATCGTCGGAGGTATAGTTCTGCTTCAACAGGACCGACGTCACGCCGCCGGCCTTGCCTCCGTTCGCGGGGGAGGTAAAGATGACGTTTTTCATATTTAAGTAAAAGGCGGGGCGAATCCCGAGAATCCAGTTATAGATGGGGTTGCCGGCAAGCAAACCTTCGGGATATACATTCACCACTTCGTACTGCGACAGGTCGTTTGCAATAGAACGGGTCCACCAATATCCATTAAGTGTTCCATTCTTGTCACAGTAGGCCGTCTGTTGGGCATCACGCGTTGGATCGTCGTTTTCGCCACTGTTAAATCCATACCTTTTATCCTGAAGCTCCGCGACGGAGAGCAGAAAAATTCTGTCGTCTGTGTTGGGTCCTGCCGGAATATCATTTGAAAAAAGCGTCGCGCTGTTGTCCAGATTCTCCTCTAATATACAGTTCTGTTCGCCTGAAACGAAGGCCCTTTCGTAGAAGCTGTAATCTTTGGGATTTTCGACGACAAGCTCCGTTATATCCGCCGATACGGATGGCACGTATTTTTTACCGTTGAGAAATTTACGTATTGGGGATTCGCTCCACCATAGCCAATACTGAGAAGGGGTGATATCAGGGGGGCTAGTGGGGTATTTATTAAAATACATATAGTCCAGCACCTTCTCGGATAGCAGGAACCCCTTGTCGCCGCTGACCTCAAGCACACGCCACGCGATGGGTTCGGCTGGAAAATCTTCCGAGGCATTCTTAGTCTGAGGATAGGTTCCGTAATAGACTACGTCCGCGCTTGTCAGCGCCGCAGCGGGCCGCGCCGTGTTCAGTATGAGTGTAAGTGAAAGTAAGAGAAGAATTAAAATAAAGGGACAGGGATATCTTAAACCTGACTTTACTTCTGGGGGGGGGTGCACTCTCGTTCAATACAGAAATATTACAGCGGTCTCTGTTCTGAGTTTTCAACTTAGTTCGCTCCTTCATATTTTTTACTTTATTGCTAGGTGATGCACTGCTAAACTAATCCTGTACATATAGGGGGTAAAAGTGAGACAAGATATAATTGTCTTTTATACATGACAATAATATCTTGTGGCACAAGAGCCATGTTTATATGCACAGGAGGCCTGTAATGCGATACACGAAAGAAGAGCGTCTTGAAATCGGACGAAAAGTTTATGAGGGGATAATGACACGTTACGAGGCTGCCGAAGCCTACGGCATCAGCGACGACACGGCTAGGGACTATATGCGGATGTATCGTGATTCCAACAGTCTGCCGCCCAAGTCTTCCGGAAACGGTTCGGACAGTTATGTTTACAAGCCTTCCGAAAGACAGCCTGACCTATCAGATTATGAGTCCATGACAAAAAAAGAACTCATTGTTGAGTTGATTAAAGCGAAAGTAGCGGAAGCAAGATTAAAAAAAGGCTACGAGGTGAAAGGAGATGGTCCGGTAAAGGAATATATCCTTTTAGACAGCTCGAATACCAAGTAATTCTGGAACTATCCGAGTATTTTCCTGTAGTCATCCTGTGCCGTGTGACGGGGATTCCCAGAAGCAGCTTCTATAACTGGAAACGCAGCCTGTTTGAACCGTCCAAAAGAGCGAGGGATTTTGCTAGAAGCGTAATGCTCTTTATGGAATATCATAAAAGATATCCGTCGCACGGATACAGATGGCTTAACGCGAAGATACGCCTTGACACCGGAATAGTCCATTCAGATCCGTACGCCTATAAATGTTGCAGGGCTGCCGGTATAAAGAGCAAGGCAAAACACTACCGTTATAAAAAACCAGGCAATCCGTACAGATTATTCCCCAACCTGCTTCTTGCAGGCCTGCCGGTATACTCACCGATGCAGTACATAGCGAGCGATATGACGGCATTCTGCTTCAAAGGTACGTACTATGAGCTGACACTGTATATGGACCTATGGAACAACGAAATAGTAAGCCATGCGTTGTCTTCAAGGCGCGGAGACAGAATGACATACATAGACGGGCTGGAAGGACTGATAATGAATAAAGATAAAAAAACGGAATGGCAGACGATACTGCACACAGACCAGGGCGCGGTATACGCCTCCAAGAAATACAACGACATCTTGGAACTGAACCATATAGCCCACTCCATGTCCAGAAGCGGAACTCCTACGGACAATGCGGCGATGGAAGCGATAAACGGCTGGCTGAAAGCGGAGCTGTTTACAGACTTTCATGTAACAGGCAAAGAAAACATAGAGCGGGAGATAGAGGAATACATAAAATTCTTCAATGAAGAGCGTCCGGCCTATGCTTTGGGATACATGACGCCGAAACAGTATAAGGAGGCGTATAGCGGAAACGGCAGTTTTAGGAGTAGGACGTAACGAGATACCCCCCTACTATACAGAGTTAAGCAAGTCAACTGTCCAGGTTTTGTTGACTAGTGCAGGTGATTTTACCGAGTATAGTATAGCATAATTTACTTAATCTAGGCAATTTATTCGTTCATGGCCTTTTTTATCTTTTTACGGATCGTTTTGAGGCGCGCCGCGACCGCCTGCTGGCTGACGCCCAGGGTGCGCGCGATCTCCCGCTGGCTGTAGCCCTCAAGGAGCGCCAGCGTGATGTCGAACTCATCGGGGGAAAGGGCGCGCATGAGCGTCTCGCGCAGTTCGATTTCGCGGTAGTTTTGTTCTTCCGCGCCAAGTATCTCTTCCAGCTCTTCGAACGGCAGCCCTTTGCCGACGGCGTGCGCGCGGCGGAGGCGCGCCGCGGCATCCCTTATGTATCCGGGCAGATGATTTTTGAGGAAAAGCGCGAGCCATTGGGGGTCGGGGCATTTGGGGACGAGGATGAGCAGCGCGAGGCAGCCCTCCTGTACGAGGTCGTCGTATTCCGCGCCGCGCCCCTGGTAGCGTTTCGCGACGGCCTTTACAAGCGGCTTGTAGGCACGGACAGCCTCCGGTATGGGGACGGTGTTCAGCCGTGGTACGGGTAGGGAATACGGGTGAACTCTCTGGTTCTCTTTCTGCATTGTCGCAGTCCTCCTTATTGGGTTGTGTAAAGTCAAGGTGTGACAACTTTAACAGTGGGAGGAGCCGCGGAAGGCCACAAAGGAGCGGTGTGGGTTCTTGACTTAGAGCCAACTCCAAGTACTATAGTCTCATCGCACAAAAATTATTGAACGGCTCCGCGCGTCGGAGCCGCCGGGAGGACGAATGATGAAATATCGTGAACTTGGCTCGACGGGAATTATGGTGAGCGAGATCGGCCTCGGCTGCGAGGGATTTGTCGGTCACGACGGGCGTTATACGAAAGAATTGGTGGATATCGCCGCCGCGGGCGGCGTGAATTATATAGACCTCTATTCCTCGGACCCCCTGGTGAGGGAGAATCTTGGGCGCGCGCTCGCGGGGCGGCGCGGGGAGTTCGTCTTACAGGCCCATCTATGCACGACGTGGGAGGATGGACAGTACCGGCGCACGCGCGACGAGAGAGAGGTGCGCGAGAGTTTTGAGGAGCTGTTGCGGCTGCTCGGCACCGACTATGTCGAGGTCGGCATGATACATTACTGCGATTCGACGGAGGACTGGCGCGGGATCGCGGAGGGGCCCATGATGCGCTACGCGCAGGAGCTCAAAGCAGCGGGAAGGATAAGGCATATCGGCGTCAGCAGCCATAACCCCGCCGCGGCCGCCGCGGCGGTGGAGAGCGGATTTGTCGAGGTGCTGATGTTCAGCGTCAACCCCTGCTATGATCTGCAGCCGGGCGGCGAGGACTGCGAACGGCTCTGGAGCGAGGAGAGTTACAGTAAACCGCTGCTGAATATGGACGCGGAGCGCGAATCGCTTTACGAAATGTGCAGCCGTCTCGGCGTGGCGATAACGGTTATGAAGGCTTTCGGCGGCGGCGATCTGCTGGACGAAGAGCTGTCGCCCGCGGGACGCGCGCTCACCCCCTGGCAGTGTCTCCACTACGCGCTGACGCGCCCCGCCGTCGCAACTGTGCTCTCCGGGGCGCGTACGCCGGAAGAGCTGCGGGAGAGTATCGCCTATTCCGAGGCTCCGGCGGCGGAGAGGGATTACGCGGCGGCTCTCGCCTCGCTGCCGAAGATAAGCTGGCGCGGCCACTGTATGTACTGCGGTCACTGCGCGCCCTGCCCCGCGGGGATCGACGTCGCGGCGGTGACGAAGTTCCTCAGTCTGGCAAAGGCGCAGGGCGCGGTGCCGGAGACGGTGCGCGAGCATTACGCGGCGCTGCCCCACAGGGCACAGGACTGTATCGAGTGCGGGGCCTGCGAGAGCCGCTGTCCCTTCGGCGTGCCCGTAGTCGAAAATATGCGTCAGGCAAAGGCGGTATTCGGCGCGTAGCGAAGGCCCGCCGGGCATGGCCGTTCAGCTGCAAGATAGACGGCCTTACGGCTTAAAACCACCGTGCGGCGGGGCCTCCCTCCGCGGAGGCGGACGTACATTGATTTTTTTAGACGGCCGAAGCCCGGCGCAGGTATGTCACATTACGCTATAAGCCCCCGCACAGGAATATTGCGGGGGCTTTCAGCGTCTCGCCGCTATGTTTCGATTTTACCGGCTATAAGGAATGTTACGCGGCGCTGTCAGCCCGCGAAGAGCACCAGCATTACCCTCATGTCATCGTCTTCCCGCAGGAATTCTCTTATCGACGCCTCGGCGACGCGCATTGCCTCGTCTTTCGGATATCCGAAGATGCCGGCGGAGATGAGCGGAAAGGCCACTGAGCGGCAGCCCTTTTCCGCGGCGAGTTTCAGCGAGCTTTTATAGCAGGAGGCGAGAAGCTCCGGCTCCCCCGCGCCGCCGCCATGCCAGACGGGGCCGGCGGTGTGGATTATATATTTCGCCGGCAGCGCGAATCCGGGGGTGACGACGGCGGCTCCCGTGGCGACGCCGCCGACGGCCTCGCAGGCGCGTGTCAGATCCTCAGCGCCCGCCGCCGCGAATATCGCGCCGCATACCCCGCCGCCCGCGCGCAGAGACGTATTAGCCGCGTTGACGATCGCGTCGGCCTTTACCTTGGTAATATCTCCGTGGATTATTTCAAAAGCCATATTGCCGCTCCTTTCACAGGTGATGCGACAATTTTAACAGAAATTCCGCCGCCCGGTCCCTCCTCCCGCAGGCAGGACGCAGGGGAAATTCGCAAATTACGGCATGGCGGATTTGTTGCAGGGCAAACGCATCAAGAAAAATCAGAAAGAAGATAAATGGCGATTTAGCTTTGATATGGTAAATGACAAATAGCGGTTTAGCTTATGGCCTATCGATGATAAACGGCGGTTTTTTCTTAAAGCCTTCCTCTCTGAGGAAGGTGGATCGCCGCCGCTTTTGCGGCGAGACGGAAGGAGTGTTGCTCTGTTTGGCGCGGTTCCCGCGCAAAACAGAGCCCGCGGCAAAAGCCGCGGGAGGACATAAGGTCAACTCTCCCTCACCCCGCTTCGCGGGGAGCTCCCTCTGAGATGGCGCCAAAATCTTTGGTAAATCACGATTTATCGTTTCCCCTATCAGAGCTAAATCGCTGTTTTTCTCTTTTCCAACTTGCAGGAAACCGTTGTTTATCGTCTATGATCATTATTGATGCGTTTGCTCCGGGCTTGTTGGACTATTGTTGGACTTGCCGTTTTATAATTTAACAGCGTGGAAAGTATCTTCATTTTTATGACAAGTATAATAGACGTGAAAGGATGACCTCTGATGAGAACCGAAAAGGTAAGTTTGTGGAATGTCGTGATTTTTGCGGGGTCGACGATATCCCTGCTCGTCGGAGCCGGTTTCGCTACGGGGCAGGAGGTGCTTCAGTATTTCACCGGCTATGGGCTGAACGGTTTTCTTACGGCGGCACTGACTTTGGTCGTCATCGCCTACGCGGCGGGCAGCTTCGCCTTCACCGGTTATGCCACGGAATTTGAAAACACCAACGATATTTTTCGCTGTTACTGCGGACGCCATATAGGAGGCGTCTATGATTATTTTTCGGTCGTCTGTATCTACGCCTCTTTTATCGTGCTGATCGGCGGCGCGGGGGCGACGGTCGCCCAGTATTACGGCCTGCCGGTCTATGTGGGCTGCGCGCTGATGGCGGTGCTGTCTGGCGGCACGGTGATGCTCGGCCTCGGCAGGATCGTAGACGTCATCGGTATGATCGGCCCGGTCCTGATATTGTTCGCGGTCGGCATCGGCCTCTATTCGGCGCTGGGAAATCTCAGCGGCATCATGGCCGGCGCTAAACTCGTCGAAGCGGGAGAGGTCGACATCTACCGGGCGGGGACGAACTGGTTCACCGCCGGCGTCTTTTACAGCGGCAACCAGATGCTGTGGCTTGCGGCCTTCACCGCGGCGATGGGGCACCGGGCCAATTCGGCGAAGGAGGCGGTGCTCGGCGCTTCGCTGGGCGCGGTCGGCTTCGCGCTGGGCATTATCGTGCTGATGTGCGGAATGTTCGCCTCCATCAAAGAGGTGGCCGCCTCCGACATCCCCTCGCTGATTCTCGCGGCGAAGATACATCCCGAAATCGCGCTGGCCTTTTCATTTATCATCATGGGCGGCATATTTTCCTCTGCCGTGCCGCTTTTGTGGGCGGTATCGGCGCGTTTTGCCGCCGAAAGGTCGCGGAAATTTTATCTGCTGACGGCGGCGCTCTCCGCCGCGGGCTGTCTGGCAGGCGCGTTTATCTCTTTCAAGAGTCTTGTAAATATCATTTACAGCGCCAACGGCGCGGTGGGTATCGTACTGCTGCTTTTCATGATTGCCGGCTCGCCGCTCAGAACGCGCAGAAAGCCGTAGCCGCCGGGCGGCGGCTGATTTATACATTTGCCTTGCCCCCTTCGGCCGTACCGCTGACAGGCGTCTGCCTTTTCCCTTATAATTAAGATATACGGGGATAAGGGCGTGAGCAGCACGTGAATTTTTCATATACCGAGGAAGAGCTGGATTATCTGAAGAAAAGGGATAAGAAACTCGCGGCGGCGATCGGGGAGATCGGGCCGCTCTCCGGCTGGCATGTAGAGCCGGATATTTTTTCCGCGCTCGTCCACCATATCGCGGGGCAGCAGATTTCGACGCAGGCGCAGAGGACGGTCTGGGCGCGGATTTCCGCCGGTCTCGGCGAGGTGACGCCGCGCAGCGTCTGCACCGCCGGCCTGGAACGGATGCAGGGTTTCGGTATTTCGTTCAGAAAGGCGGAGTATATCACTGAGCTCGCGCGGAAGACGGAGGCCGGAGAGTTTGACCCCGCCGCGCTGTGGGATATGGAGGACGGGGCGGTGATCGAGACGCTGAGCGCCCTCCGCGGCATCGGCGTCTGGACCGCCGAGATGCTGCTGATTTTCTCCATGCAGCGGCGCGATGTGCTGAGCTACGGGGATTTCGGCATCCGCCGCGGGCTGCGGATGCTTTATCACCACAAGGAGATTACACCGGCGCTTTTTGAAAAATACAGAAAACGCTACTCCCCTTGTGGCAGTCTAGCTTCGCTCTATCTCTGGGAGATCGCGGGCGGCGCGGTCCCCGGTATGCGCGATTACGCGCCAAAATCCACCAATAGAAAGAGCCTGCCGCCGCGGTAAGGCCACATGGGTTCATGCGGGCGCAGGCGGCGCCCGCCATAAAAGGGAAGGTTAGTTTTCCTGCTCTCCACTCTCAAGCAGGGCGAATATCCTCTCCGTCATTTCGCCATAGCCAGCTACCGACCGATGGCGCGGCCTTTCAAATTTCACTCTGATATCTTCCAGCACATGTCCCGGATGGGCCGTCATGACGACTATGCGGTCCGCGAGAAAGAGTGCCTCGTCAACGCTGTGGGTGACGAAGACGACGGTCTTCCGGTCCAGCTCCCAGATGCGGAGAAGTTCTTTCTGGAGCAGCACTCGCGTGTGCGCGTCGAGCGCGCCGAAGGGTTCGTCCATGAGGAGCACTTCGGGATCGTTCGCGAGGGCCCGCGCGATCGCCGCACGCTGACGCATACCGCCGGAGAGTTCGTGTGGCTTAGCGTCGGCGAATTTTTCCAGGCCGACGCGCGCCAGGTAGTCCATCGCCATTTCCCGCCTTTCCCGTTTGCCAGCGCCATTGAACTCCGGACCCAGCGCGACGTTTTCCGCCACGGTGCGCCAGGGCAGCAGGGAGTATTCCTGAAAGACCATGCCGCGTTCGCGCCCCGGGCCTTTGACCGGTTCTCCCTTGTAGAGGATTTCCCCTGTGGTAGGCTCGTCAAGACCGGCGACAAGGCGCAGCCAGGTCGATTTTCCGCAGCCGGAGGGCCCCAGCAGACAGACAAATTCTTTATCGTGGACCTCTATGTCAACACCGTCCAGGGCAAGCACGCGTTCCCCGCCGTCAAGGACAAATTCTCTGCGCACGCCGCGCGTTTCGATAAGCGGCCTCACCGCGACAGCCTCTGCCATGCGAAGCATTTTTCCTCGAAGCGGCGAAAGGCCACGTCTATCGCCAGCCCCATCGCCCCGATGCTTATCATCCCCGCGACGACGATATCGGTGCGGGCTACCGTGTAGGCGTGGGTGATGACATATCCGATTCCGGAGATGCTGCCGGGCATCATCTCCGCCGCCACGAGGCACATCCAGGCTACGCCCAGACCAAGACGCATACCGGTGACAATAGAGGGTGCGGCGGCAGGCAGCAGTATTTTCATGAAGATGTCGCGCTCGGAGGCTCCAAGCACGCGCGCGGAGTCCACAAGCGTCGTCCGCACACTGGAGACACCGTGGACGGTGTTGAGCAGTATCGGGAAGAAGGCCCCGATGAAGATGATGATAAGCATGGAGAATTTTATGTTATTAAAAAAAGTGTACCATTCGCCCTCTTCGATTCCGAACAAAGTGGCGAAGCTCGCGACGC
Source organism: Cloacibacillus porcorum (assembly GCF_001701045.1). Lineage (GTDB taxonomy): Bacteria > Synergistota > Synergistia > Synergistales > Synergistaceae > Cloacibacillus > Cloacibacillus porcorum. Next base: position 481,149 of record NZ_CP016757.1, on the reverse strand, counting down.
CGAACCAGGCAAGGATCAGCGGTATCCAGGCGAGCGGAGGCATGGGGCGCAGCATTTCAACCAGCGCGCCCATGAAGCGGTTGACGCTTTTGTAGTGGCCCATCAGTATGCCCAGCGGAAGCGCGAGCGCCAGCCCCGCGAAGTAGCCGCAGAGCACACGCATCGTGCTCATGCCGAGGTTCTGCATCATGGAGCCGAGGCGCAGTATGTCTTCATTGGGGTGCATGAAGAGCCGCCATACCTGCGGCACGGTAGGCAGTACGACTTCGTTTTCCAGTTTCAGCGCCGCATACTGCCAGATGACGAGGACGAGCAGCGGCGCCGCGGCGGGCAGCAGTATCCTGTAAGAGAATGATTTCATCGTTGTCTCCAGTCTCCGGTAAGAAGGGCACGGCACGCCTCTGCCGTGCGGGCCGTGCCCTTCGCATATTTTATTTATCTACCTGCGTAAAACGGAAGTCAAATACTACGTCCTTTACTTCACTGAGTTTTTTGTCTTTGAGCTTACCGGTGAGCTGGCCAAGGCGGTTGAGCATTTCGGGATAGAGCTCGGCGTTTTTGAGCCAAGTCTTCGTCACCCTCGTCGAGAATTCCATCTCCGCCTTCGCGATCACCTCAGGCTCAAGACCGAGCCAGTCGGCGGTTTCGGCTGCGGCATCCATCTTATTCTTCTGGCACCAGTCGCTTGCGGCGGTAAGCAGACGCACGTAGGCTTTTACCGCTTCTGGGTTTTTCTCTATCACCTCTTCGCGGCCCGCGATGCAGCAGCAGGGAAAGCTCTCCCAGGCGCCAGCCGGCGGCAGCTCTTTCATCTGAAGGACGACGCGGCCCTGTTTTTTCGCCTCGATGACTTCAGGGGTCGGCGCGGGAACAACGGCGAATTCCACCTGGTTGGCTACCAGAGCAGGAATGACGTTGGGAATGCCCTTGAGGTCGATCATGAGAATATCGGCGTCGGCCTTTGTCGCGTTGGCGTCGCCGGTAATCTTGAACCCCGCCTCGTCCATAGCCGCCTCAAAGACGATCTTCGGCGCGCTTGTCGGCGAATGATATCCCACCGTTACCGGTTTTTTGGATTTCTTAACATAGTCTGAGAATCCCTTCCAGCCCTTGGCTTTGATGTCGTTCCTCGCCACCATCGCGATAGCGTCGGCCTGCAGAGGCGCGAGCACTTTTATCTTCGTTCCGCGGTCAATGCCGGAGAGCATCGCGGGAAATGAGTTCGTGGTCAGGTCAAGATGGTTCTGCGCAAAGAGCGAGGTCGCCTCGGAACCGCTCTTAGTCACAATGACGTTGAGGCGAGCGACCCTTTTGCCGTCTGCGTAGAGGTCGAATTTTTCTCTCTCAACGACTGGCTTGAGCCAAACGCCGGAATCCTTGAATTTCTCGCCGCGCGCCATGGCGACCATAAATGCCTCCTGGTGCGTCGTCATGCTGTAGCTGGCGCGCAGTGTGGGAACCTCGGCGGCCAGAGCCGACAGGCTGGAAATGGAGAATAGGGCGGCGGTCAGTAAAATGGCAATGATTTTTTTCATAACATGCTACACTCCCTAAAATTTTAAAATATTGTCCAACCGCACGGCACATCGCCCCGCGCATATGCTGCGGGCCGTCCATGCGGAACCGTTAGATAAAAGCAGGATGGGAATATTACAGGATAATAAAAGGCCTACATCTGCAGGAGAGAAGCCTTCGCGAGATCCATGCAATAATGCATCACGTGCACCGCGCTAAACGCGCCGCCTCAAAGCACCGTCATCGTCATGGTCTCACCCGCCTCTCAAGTAAAGCTCACAAACTGACAAATATGATAACTTTATTTTAGTATATCGTCTACTCCTCACTTTATGCGTGTGCATAATATTGCTTTGTCTTCCGATATGCCATATATACGTTTTAAAATCCCTTTAACGTGATAGAATTATTTTGTCTCTCAGGCTGTAGGAGAGTTTAAAGGCGCCGCGGCGCATATGGGACGTATGTAAACAATATAATATTAGGAATGCATCATAAGGTGGTATTTGTTTTGGATAAGGATATAGAGAACAAAAGATCGGCGGCAAGAAAATGGATGATCGGTGTGGCGATTTTTATCGTCCTGATCGCGGGGGGAGGCTTTGTCTTAACAAAGATGAATTTCCTCGGCGAGTTCGTTCAGGGCAAGGTGGAGGAGGCGGCGGAAAAGCAGCTGAATCTGAAGGTCACGATGTCACCGCTGCAGGGAAACCCCGTCACCGGCTTCACCGCATCTAATGTCGAGATATCCCGCTCCGGCGACAAGCTGCTTTTTATAAGAAATATCGGCGTGGATATCTCTCTGCCGAGCGTGTTATCCGGCAGTCCGCGCGTCTCGCTTATCGGCTTGGACGGCGTGGGTACTTCGCTCAAAGCGCTGCAGGAGCTGATGCCCAAGTCGGAGAAGAAGTCCGACGGACCGACGGATATCCCCATCGACACGGTCATGATCAGCGACAGCACGCTGCGGACGGAGTGGGGCACGATTAATTTCAAACCCAGCCGCATCCGTATCAAGAATTCGCTGAATTATGATCTCGACGTAAAGGGAACGGTGGAGAGCAAGGATTTTTCCGTGAGCGGCTCGATCGGCAAATCACAGGGGGTATGGCGCGCAGACAATTTCTCCGCCGCTCTGGAGGACGGCGGCGTTTCGCTCTCCGGCGCTCTTTATCCCTCGATGGATATGCAGATATCGCTGGAAGCGCTGAATCTTACCACGGTAGCCGACCTCGTGCCGGCGCTTGAGAGGTACGGCGTGCGCGGCGTGCTCTCCGGCAGCGCCAAGATTTCCGGCAGCGGCAAGGACATCGTCACGGAGGGCAGCGGCAGCCTTCACCACGCCGTCATCCGCGGCATCCCGCTCGAAGAGGTGCAGACGAAGTGGAGCTACCGCCCCGGCGAGATCAGCGTGGAGGTGGGACAGGGGAAGATTTTCGATTCCTCCCTCTCCGGCAGTTTCAGCCTGAATACGACCTCCGCGGACAGCTATCTCACGCTTAAGGCGGACGTTAAGAATCTGAAGTTCGCCGACTGGACGGCGCAGTTTGAGAAGGAGACGGCCGGCAGGGCGCTTTTCCTCAAGGGCAGCATCTCCTCTCTCAGCGCGGACCTCAAGGGACCGCTCAACGCCCTTGTCGGACGCATAGAGATGGCCCCCTCCAACCTCAGTTATCAGGATATCGCCCTTAACGGGCTTCACGGCAGCGCCGTCTTTAACGGACAGCCCGCCGGGGTGCTCGATATGTCGGCGACCACCGGCGGCAGAGCCCTCGCGCTCAAGGGAAGGCTCAGCTTCGGCGAGAAGGTGCCTACGGATCTCGCCTTTTCCACAGAGGGCTTCCCCGTTGAAAAGATATTGAAAAGCCTGCCGCAGACGGAAAATGTCAAGGTGAGCGGCAGCGTCTCTCTTAAAGGAAGCTGCAAGGGGCTAATCGGCCATTGGGTAATCGGCGCGGAGGCGGCCTCGCCGCTGATAACCGCCGATAAGGTCGGCAAGGTCTCCGATATCAGCCTCTCCGCCACTTACAGCATGGGAGATAAAAAGGTCTCTCTGCTGAAGTCTTCGGCGGAATGGAACGGCGCGCGGATCACGGCAAAGGGAACGGCCGCCTTCGCCGCCTCGGCGGACAAGCAGCTCAGCTTTGACGGGACCTTCCGAAACGTGGACGCCGAACGCTTTTATCCGCTGATTTCGGTGCTGAAGACGCTTGATGTGGAGGGCGTCGCATCCGGGAGCTGGAGCCTCACGGGCTCGCCTAAAGCGCCGGTCGTCAAAGCCAGCGTCAATACCGGCGCGGCGCGTTTCCGCGATCTGCGGCTGGCGAAGCTCGGTATGAATATTGAATATTCGGGAAACACTCTGAGCATGGACCCGATAAGTATAAACGCCGGCGGCGGACGCGGCACGCTGGCCTGCAATGTCGCGCTGCCCGTAAAGCGGGCGGACGGCATGCAGAGCCCGACTTCGTGGAAGCTTGACGGCAAGGTCTCCCGCGTAGATTTCTCAATAATCAACGGCCTGCTCAAGGCGGGAGAGGATATCGGCGGCGAGGTCTCCGGCACGGTGACGGCCGGTTCGGCGGCGGGCGGCGGCCTTGACTGGAGTTTTGATTTCACGGGAGACAACGTGCACTGGCGCAATTTTAAGGTGCAGAAGATAAACGGGGCCATCGAGGGCAATCCGCGGGAGATACTGATCAAAAAGGCCGATGGGATATTCCTTAACGGCGCGACGACGGGCAGCGGCAGGATAGAGATGCCAAAGGATGGCGAACCATTCTCCGGCGCGAAGCTGGATCTCGTGGCCTCGGTAAAAAAGCTGAATGTCTACGAACTGCTGCGCAGGCACCTGCCAGTGGTCCGCGCGGTGCAGGGGCTGATCGAGACGGAGATCAAGGTCTCCGGGACGGTGGGCGATCCCAAGTTCGACGGTTCGGGACGTATCGCCCCCTTCCGTTACCGCGGCTTCCTGCTGCCTATCGTAGAGGTTCAGTATCACGGTTCTTTGAAGGATATTGTGATCAGCGACGCGCACGCGCTGCTCAAGAACGGGACTTTCAAGGCATACGGACATTTTTACGAGGATGAGAATGATTGGCGCGGTAAGTTCAACATAAGGGGAGAAAAGATAGACATGCGCCAGTTCGGCGCCTATCTGCCGGAGAGTTTCCGCTCGCGCTTCGGCGGCGTGGCCGATTTTTCGATGAAGGGCGATGGCAAGCTCTCCGAGCTGACGGGGACGGGGGTATTCTCTGCGCCGAAGATGAGGCTTATGGGGATTCGCTTTGAAAACATTAAAGCGCCTTTCTTCGTCTCGCAGAATTACATAATGATAGAAGACCTGAACGCCTCCACCAACGGCGGAACGCTCACGGGAGGCGTCGGATTCGACCTTAAGAACAGTGAATGGGGCGGCAACCTCACGGTGCTGAGCACGGATGTGCAGATGCTCGTGAAGCAGGCCGCGCCTAAATTGAAGGGGTCGATATCAGGACTCGGCGATCTTAAGATACGCGGCGGCGGCGAATTTGGCCGCGAATCGACGGTACGTGCCGGAGGCGCCCTCTACCTGCACAAGGGAGAGGTGACGAGCTTTGACGTCCTTGAGACGGCGAAGAAGTTTACGGGCGGCAAACCGCTGCGCTATGACTCGGTGCAGGCGACGTTCACCTATGACGGAGGGGATCTCAACATCCTCCCCGGCAGTCAGGCGACGGCCCCAAAGAACGACCCTCTTTACCGTTATGTGATGCTTGACGGTTATATCAGCCGCAAGGAGGATATCAGCCTCTTCGCGATGGGCAAGGTCAATATCCGCGCGCTGAATTCGCTCATCGGGGCCTTTCAGGGGCTGGTCTCCGCCGGTTTGGACTACACCGCTGGACAGCTCGACAAAGGCGAGGTGCTGCAAAGCGTGCTCGGCGGCGTTCTTTCGGGCTTCGCGAAGAACGAGTTCCGCTTTGTGACGATGAATATCGGCGGCACGGTAACCGCTCCCGATTTTTATAATGTAAAGGTGCAGCGGGCAGTGCGCCAGAATTCGGCAAAGGATTCTATACCGACCAGCAACAGCGACCCTGACGAGAAGAGTCTCACGCAGGACGGCAACACGACATTCCGCTTCAAATTTGAGATACCGGTCGGCCCCGGCGACGGCGGCCTTGGCGGCGACGCGAAGGGACAGGTTTTCGAGCAGACGCTTGAGAATCTGCTCAAGAACGTCGATTTCGGTCTGTAGCGATGGGAGAGATAACGCTCATCCTCGGCGGCGCAAGGAGCGGAAAGAGCACCTTCGCCGAGGAGCTCGCCCTTAATCAGAAAGAACATGTCACCTATCTCGCCACCGCGGACTGCCGGGACGGCGAGATGAAGAAGCGGATAGAGATACACCAAAGCCGCAGGCCCGCAGAATGGGGTACCTGGGAGGGCGAGCCGCGGGATTTGCCGCGCGCCGTCGCCTCGGCCTCCGGCCTGCTGCTGCTGGACTGCCTGACTATGTGGCTGACGCGGCTGTTTCTCTCTTTCCCGGAATCCGAGGGAGAGGACGAAGCGGCCTGGTTTGCGCGCGAAGGGGAGATCGCTTCGCTCGTGAGGGAGCTCTGCGGGAGCGTGGGCAACGGTGCTTCGCTTATAATTGTGAGCAACGAGGTCGGCTTCGGCCTCGTGCCGCCCTATCTGATGGGACGCCGATTCCGCGACCTGCAGGGGCGCATGAATCAGCTTTGCGCCGGATACGCGAAGAATGTCGCGCTGGTGGTCGCCGGCTGCCCGCTCTGGATAAAGGGCGGCGGGCCGGAGTAAAGCGCGCCGCACAGGCCGCTGTTATTTTTGTATGACCGACTATAAAACATGGCCGTGCCCGGCGCGGCATAATAACGGAATTATTATGGATGGTGAACCCAATGGACGATTATCGTGAAAAGTTAAGGGAGTATTCGAGAAAGCTTGACGAAGAGCTTCACGACAAGGGTTTTAAGAGGGATCTCGCGGCGCGCTTCGTCGTCATATGGACGCTGCTCTCACGTATCCCCCTGCCCAAGGAGTGGTGGCCGGAAACTGTTCCCGAGGGGAACCGCGCGCTGGCGCTCGCGCCGCTTGCCGGAGGACTGCTCGGACTGCTCACCGGACTTGTGGTCTCGGCGGTCTCGGTGCTGGGCCTTAACGCCCTGGCAGGCGCCTGGGTCGGCGCCGCCTTTTATTTTCTCATCGGCTGGGCGCTCCACCTCGACGGCTGGGGAGACCTGTGGGACGGCATCGGCTCCGGACGCACCGGCGACGGGCTGCGCGAGGTGATGAAGGACAGCCGTCTCGGCTCCTTCGGCGGCGCTTCGCTGATAATCGCCTTCGGCCTCTGGACCTCTCTGCTCGCCACGGTATCCCCAGATATGCGGCTGGCGGCCTGCGTCACCTCGGCGGCGGCGGCCCGCTTCGCGGAGAATGTCGCGGCATTTTTCGGGAAATATCCTTGGGAATATGGGATGGGCAAGGGCTGGGTGGATACCTTCACCTCCTATGACCTGTTTATCTCGGCGCTCTGCCTCGTCATCTTTTTACCGGTTTCTATCTTTCATTTTTCCGTCTGCGTAGCGGTATCGGCGGTCATCGGCTTCGTTATCGCCCTGCATATGAATAAACGTCTCGGCGGCGTGAACGGCGACGTGATGGGGGCGGCGGCGGTGGCGGCAGAGCTGGCCTCGCTGATGGTGTGGGCGGCGATATGATGACTCCGAAACTTATCGCCCTCGATATGGACGGCACGATGCTCGACAACGACAGCCGCCTGACCCGGCGCACCAAAGAGGCGCTGCGCGCGGCGCAGGAGAGCGGCATAAGGGTCGTCGCGGCTACGGGGCGCATGTACCCCTCCGCGATGATACATATCCGCGACATCGGCATCGAGAGCACCTCGATCTTTTATAACGGCGCGCTGATACGCGATCCGATATCGGGTGAGACCGTCTATGAGAGAACTCTCGGCAGGGAGCTCACGCGCGAGATATTGGATTTTTTCAGAAAACGGGGCTGGTATATCCAGATATACGCCGACGATAAGCTCGTCGTCAAAGACCGCTCCGACGAACGCTGCACATATTACGAAAATATCTGCGGGCTGCGGGCCGTCGAACTCGGAGAGGATTTCTGGGAGTGCGGTCTGGACTCCGCGAAGCTGCTCGGCATCTCTTTCGACCAGCCGGAATTTGAGCGGATGTGCGCCGCCGTGCGCGGAGAGTTCGGCGAACGGATTTATCAGGCCACCTCATGGGGAGCCTTCGTCGAGATGGTCCACCCCACCGTCAACAAGGCCAAGGCGCTGGAGCGGGTCAGCGAACACTACGGGATCGCGCGCGAAGAGGTGATGGCGATCGGAGACGGCGTGAACGACATCGAGATGATAAGCTGGGCCGGTACCGGCGTCGCGATGGGCAACGCGAAGGAGATTGTAAAGGCCTCGGCGGATATCATCGCGCCGTCGAACACCGAGGACGGGGCAGCCCAGATAGTGGAACAGGCCGTGGCGGCGCTGCAAAGGAACAGCCGGCAGGGATAAATCCGGGGCGGCCGATCATCTCGACCGGCCCGGAGCGTGTTTTTATATATTTTATTATTACATGACAGGCAGGAGACGACGATGAAAAACTTCTTCAAACTTGACAAGCCCACCTTCTCCTTTGAGATATTCCCACCCAAGGGGGCGGGAGATCTCTCCCAGATATTCAGCACGGTGGACGCTCTCGCGAGCCTCGATCCCGACCTTATCAGCGTCACATACGGCGCGGGCGGCACAAGCCGCGAGAACACCGCGGAGATCGCCTCGCGCATCCAGCGCGATTACGCGATCCCGGCGCTGGCCCACCTCACCTGCGTCGGCAGCACTCGCGAAGAGATGCGCGCCACGCTCGACAAGCTGAAGGAAAAGGGTATCCAGAATATTCTCGCGATGCGCGGCGATATCAACAACGAGGGCACGAAGGATTTCAAGTACGCGAGCGAACTGATAAAATTCATCAACGACAATTATGATTTTCGTGTCTTTGCCGCCTGCTATCCTGAGAAACACCTCGAAGCCTACTCGATGCAGGAGGACCTGGAACACCTCAAGGCAAAGTGCGAGTGCGGCGTCAGCGTGCTCATCAGCCAGCTCTTCTTTGACAACGCCTCCTTTTACAGCTTCCGGGAGAGGGCGAGAAAGCTCGGCGTCACGACGCCCATCGAGGCTGGCATCATGCCGATAACCTCTCCGACGCAGATAAACCGCATGGTCTCGATGTGCGGCGCTTCGGTTCCCGAGGGGGTTCAGAAGATAATCCGCGCCTACGGCCATAACAGCATGGCGATGCGCGAGGCGGGAATCGCCTACGCGACAAACCAGATAATCGACCTGCTCGCCGAAGGCGTTGACGGCATCCATCTCTATACGATGAACCAGCCCGACATCGCCAAGCGCATCTGCGAAAACATCCGCGGCGTGCTATATTCGCTGAGGGTAAAACGTGGCTGACGGCAGACTGCCGCCCTCCGTCCGCGCCGAGGCGCTGCGGCTGCTCGGTGTATCCGGCGAGCCGCAGGCGGAGCTTTCCGCCGAGATGGAGAACTGTTACGCGGAGCTTCTGCGTCATTCGTCTCCGCGGGCCATATATAAAATATTCGATATCAGGGCAGATGACGACGCCGTAGAGATAACGCCGGAGCTGCGGTTGCATGGTGCGGCGCTTGTTGAATTATGCAGAGAATCACGGCGGGCGGCGCTGCTCGCGGTGACGCTGGGGGCCGGCGTGGACAGGCTTATCACACGCACACAAGCAGAATCGATCTCCAGGGCAATGATCCTCGACGCCTGCGCCTCCGCCGAGATAGAGAGGCTCTGCGACGAAACGGAACCGGCGATCATGGCGGAGGCCTCGCGCACCGCGCCGGCGGCCGTCAAAGGTGAGATCTGGCTGACGATGCGTTTCAGCCCCGGCTACTCCGGCGTAGAGGCCGCCGAATCGGCAAAGATAATCATGGCGCTCAATGCTGGAAGGGTCATCGGCCTCTCTCTTACCCATTCAGGAATGCTCGTACCGATAAAATCCGTGACGGCCATCATCGGCATCGCCGACAGGCCGCAGAAAAGATACAGGAGCTGCGCGGCCTGCGCCGCCGCAGGAGCCTGCCCATACAGAAAGAGAGGAGCTTACTGCGGTGATAGAGCTTGATAAAATTTTGTTATTCGACGGCGCGATGGGGACGATGCTCCAGAGAGGCGGCCTTGAGCTGGGAACGGTGCCGGAGACGCTCAACGTCACCGCTCCGGAGGCGATAGAGGCGATACACCGGGAATATCTCGCGGCGGGAGCCGACGTCATTCTCGCAAATACCTTCGGCGCGAACCGCTTCAAGGCCGAGAAGGCGGGAATAGACCTCGCGGCGATGGTAGAGGCGGGGGTAAAGACCGCCAAGAGAGCCATCGGCGGCGCGCCGGGAAAATACGCGGCGCTCGACATCGGCCCCTGCGGACGCGTGCTCCAACCGGCGGGAGACCTTCCCTTCGATGAGGCTGTAGAGGTCTTCGCGGAAGTCGTCCGCGCGGGAACGGCGGCGGGAGCAGACTTCATCCTCCTTGAAACCTTCACCGACCTCTACGAGCTGAAGGCGGCGGTTATCGCCGCGAAGGAAAATTCCGACCTGCCCATATTCGCCACGATGAGCTTCGAGGCAAACGGGACGACCTTCTTCGGCGCTTCCGTGGAGTCGATGGTGATGACGCTCGAGGCGCTCGGCGTCGCCGCCCTCGGGGTAAACTGTTCGCTGGGCCCCAAACAGCTCGCGCCGGTCGTCAAGCGCATCCTCGCGGCTACGCGCCTGCCCGTCTTGGTCCAGCCCAACGCCGGACTGCCGGTGATGGAGGGCGGCGCGACGCGCTACGACATCACGCCGGAGGAGTTCGCCGCCTGCGTAAAAATTTTCGTCGGCGAAGGGGTGCGTTTCGTCGGCGGCTGCTGCGGCACGACGCCGGAATACATAAAACTTACAAAATCGATGATAAGCGGCATGGCTCCAGTCAAAACGGCGGCGGCTCCGCGCGGCGGCATCTGCTCGCCCTCGCGGCAGGCACGCTTTGAGCGCGTCACCGTCATCGGCGAACGGCTCAACCCCACCGGCAAAAAAGCTCTACAGGCGGCGCTGCGGGCGCACGATATGGACTTCGTGCTGCGCGAGGCGATCCGAGAGGAGGAGCAGGGCGCCGAGGTGCTCGACATAAACATGGGGCTGCCGGACATAGACGAACCGGCAATGCTCGCCGAGGCGGTGCGCGAGATCCAGGCCGTGACGGACCTGCCGCTGCAGCTCGACTCGGCCTCGCCCGCGGCGCTCGAACGCGCCGCCCGCATATATAACGGGAAACCGCTGCTGAACTCGGTAAACGGAAAAAAAGAATCGCTTGACGCGGTGCTGCCGATCGCGAAAAAATACGGCTGCGCGGTACTCGGCCTCACGCTGGACGAGAACGGCATCCCCAAAGACGCGGAGGCCCGTCTGGCAATAGCGCGCCGCATTGTGGCGGCGGCTGAAGCGGCAGGGCTGAGGCGCGAGGATATCTACATCGACTGCCTCATGATGACGGTCAGCGCCCAGCCCGACCAGGCGCACGAGACGATGCGGGCGATCTCGCTCGTAAAGCGCGAGCTCGGCGTAAAGACGGTGCTCGGCGTCAGCAACGTCTCCTTCGGGCTTCCCGCCCGTCCGATCATCAACCGGACGATGCTGGCGATGGCGCTCGCCTCCGGGCTCGACGCGCCGATAATGAACCCAGGCGACGCGGGAATGACGGAGACCGTAGCCGCGGCGCGCGTACTGCTGGAACAGGACGTCGACTCAAAAGAATACATCGAAAAATATGGCGCCGCCGCGCCGCAGCAGGCGCCATCCGCCAAGGAGGATACACCGCAGATCGGCTACGCGATCGCGCGCGGCCTTAAAGACGAGGCGGCCAAAGCGGCGGCGGCGCTGCTCATCAAACATCCGCCGCTTGAAATCGTGGAAAGAGAGATCATCCCCGCTCTGGACGCCGTCGGCAAAGACTACGAGAGCGGGAAAATATTCCTGCCCCAGCTCATAAAATCGGCCGAGGCGGCGAAGGCGGCCTTCGAGGTGCTGCGCGCGGAGCTGGTAAAGACCAGCGGCGATACACAGAAGGGCAAAAAGATCGTCATCGCCACCGTCCACGGAGATATCCACGACATCGGCAAAAACATCGTGAAGGTGATCCTCGAAAACTACAACTTCAACGTCACAGACCTCGGCAAAGACGTCCCCCCACAGCGCGTGCTCGAAGCGGTGAGGGAGACTGGCGCGAAGCTCGTCGGACTGTCGGCGCTGATGACGACCACCGTCGCCAGCATGAAGGATACGATAGAGCTTCTAAGAAAAGAATGCCCCGACGTTAAGGTGATCGTCGGCGGCGCGGTGCTCACCGAGAGCCTCGCCGAATATACCGGCGCAGACCGTTACGCGAAAGACGCGATGGAGACCGTGCGGTACGCCGACTCTCTATAAAAACAGAAAACTTCCGCAAGTAAAACGACAAAGGCGCCCCTCGGCGGGGCGCCCTTTGTATGTGGAAATATCAGCTATTTGCCCAGCGTAAACCTTGCGAAACCCTCAAAAGAATAATCCTGCTTGCGGTCCATATCAGGCTGCTGCTTCCTGAAAAAACAGACCGGTATCTCATTCTGCCGCAGACACTTCTCCACGCAGGGGGTGCAGCCCAGCGTGCAGTTAGCCGGATTATTGGGGCATTCGCGATCGACACAGCTGCAAAAATTGATATTATCCCAGGCGGAGGTTATCGCCGTCTTCTCTTCACCCATTACAACCACTCCCTTTGATTTGTCTCGTCACCGCTCTCATCATTATTATTTTCCCCTAAAAACGCCGGTAAATAAATACCGCCGCGAAAGAAGAAGGCAGCTTACGCCTCCGTTTGTAAGGCAAAAACATTTTTATGCCTGGGAATTGAACAAAGGCCGCGATACGGGTAACATAGGGGCGAAGGAAGGTGACGGCGATGGCGGCGAACAAAAATAATCCGGACGCGACCGACTGGAAGATTCTGCGGGAGCTTCAGCAGGACGCGAGAAAGACATACAAAGAGATCGGCGAAACGGTCGGCATGACGCGTCCCGCGGTGCGCGAAAGAATACTGCGCCTGGAAGAAAGCGGCGTCATCACCGGCTACAAAGCGGAGATAGACACCGACGCGCTGGGCCGCGCGCTCCACGTGATGATAAGCTTCAAATTCAACAGCGGCCAGAAATACGATAAAAAGCCCAACGACATCCTCATCCCCATTTTGCGCTCATCCTCCGACGTCATCCACTTCTGGTAGATCTACGGCGAGCTGGACTTCCTCATCGAAGCGGCTTTCTCCTCGAAAGAACGTATGCACCGCTTCCTCGACGACCTGCGCAGCTACGGCTTCGTCCGCTCGCACCTGATAGCAATGTCAATGAAGGGCGCGGTGCAGGAGGCATAGGGCAAAGACGGTATGTATGTTATTATCGCTTGATGCTTCCATATTCGCGTACAGATATGCGGGAGTTTCAACTGCACGCACGCGAGGGCGTGACTGTCGGGCAATGGTTTGCGCCCGGCAACGTATGGTTTCAACTAGCACGCCCGTGAGGGCGTGACTGACGCGCTGATTGAGGTCGACTGTGGCATGGAGTTTCAACTAGCACGCCCGTGAGGGCGTGACATATTTCTTTGTCGAGCGAGATCCCCGTCACATGTTTCAACTAGCACGCCCGTGAGGGCGTGACTTGTGCCCCTCCTGTCCCCGTCCAGCTGATAGCGTTTCAACTAGCACGCCCGTGAGGGCGTGACGCCCCCTATGGGATATACGGAGACATAATCTGCGGTTTCAACTAGCACGCCCGTGAGGGCGTGACCGCCGCGCTGCTCCGCATAAATCGTCCCAGGAGGTTTCAACTAGCACGCCCGTGAGGGCGTGACTATGCGCCTCTAATGTAAGCGTGCCGGGGTGCTGTTTCAACTAGCACGCCCGTGAGGGCGTGACCGGAAGCAGCGCGCACAGGCCCAGGCGCAGCAGGTTTCAACTAGCACGCCCGTGAGGGCGTGACCCTCATGTCGTGAAATTGACGTTCTTGCGGAACGTTTCAACTAGCACGCCCGTGAGGGCGTGACTTCCCGTGCGAACAATTCTATATAAGGCGGATATGTTTCAACTAGCACGCCCGTGAGGGCGTGACGCTATGCCGATATGACAGCCGACCACGTACTCCAGTTTCAACTAGCACGCCCGTGAGGGCGTGACTAAGTACATGGGCTATAAATTTAAGGCGGAAAAGTTTCAACTAGCACGCCCGTGAGGGCGTGACCAAAAGTCTTTATCGATGTAAACGGACTGATCGGTTTCAACTAGCACGCCCGTGAGGGCGTGACCAACGATACGATTGCCGACCTTTGGCAATCTATGTTTCAACTAGCACGCCCGTGAGGGCGTGACAATCCGATAGTGCCGCTGTCATCTATGGTAATTGTTTCAACTAGCACGCCCGTGAGGGCGTGACGCAAGCAATGAAAAATCTAGCGAAGCTCCAAGTGTTTCAACTAGCACGCCCGTGAGGGCGTGACCGCTCATGATCGGTCAGTATCATGAATATGCGGTTTCAACTAGCACGCCCGTGAGGGCGTGACGAAATACGATTTCAATATCTCTTTTGTAAAGACAGTTTCAACTAGCACGCCCGTGAGGGCGTGACCTGCGATTGCTGCGGCAAAGAGCTCCGAATACATGTTTCAACTAGCACGCCCGTGAGGGCGTGACTCAACGGTTCTGGGCTACAGCCCTTTAACCAAGGTTTCAACTAGCACGCCCGTGAGGGCGTGACGTTAGCATCATTACCTGATATAGTAACTAAAAAGGTTTCAACTAGCACGCCCGTGAGGGCGTGACAGAGCATTAAAGATATTTGGTCCTCTATCACCAGTTTCAACTAGCACGCCCGTGAGGGCGTGACGCGGACAGTCGCAGGCAAAAACGACGAATGAAGGTTTCAACTAGCACGCCCGTGAGGGCGTGACGAGATACTGCATGTGCCCGCAGAAGGGACACGGTTTCAACTAGCACGCCCGTGAGGGCGTGACAACAAAAAAGAACACCAAATATTGATTACATTTGTTTCAACTAGCACGCCCGTGAGGGCGTGACCAGAGCAACATTTTCTATCGACTTATCTAAAAAAGTTTCAACTAGCACGCCCGTGAGGGCGTGACTTTACCTGGTCTTTAGGGCAATTATGGAAGTAGTTTCAACTAGCACGCCCGTGAGGGCGTGACCCGCATCGACGACGTTTTCCACGTCCATCGTTGGTTTCAACTAGCACGCCCGTGAGGGCGTGACGGTTAAGGGAGTAAAGGAGTAAAGGAGGCGAAGTTTCAACTAGCACGCCCGTGAGGGCGTGACATTCGGGCTGATGTTTCTTGACCTTACAGTAGGTGTTTCAACTAGCACGCCCGTGAGGGCGTGACGCGTGATATTGGTGCCGTTGCCAACCAAGGCACGTTTCAACTAGCACGCCCGTGAGGGCGTGACGGAGGGCGAACAAAATCATGTGGGTGTCTTAATCGTTTCAACTAGCACGCCCGTGAGGGCGTGACCGGGGCTGTGCGGGACATAATCGTGTCTATTTGGTTTCAACTAGCACGCCCGTGAGGGCGTGACACCTTAAAAGCTACACGTTCCAGCGTGTCAATCGTTTCAACTAGCACGCCCGTGAGGGCGTGACGGCAGTGCTTCTAAAGGCACTCATTCTAACAGAAATTTCCCTTATTGCGCGAACGCATCTTTTCGTCCGCTTTTTCATGGTACGTTTTTTAAATAAACTTTGTATAAGCCAGATATAGACAAGGGCGCGAACCCTCTAACATTTTTTCGGATGCTTGGGGTTCGCGCACACACAAATATACATGTTACAGCAAAAGTAATCCTTGAGGATCATATGGTTCTTTCGCTCCGACATGTTCTACTCTTCTTTGCCAGTTTGCTCCCAAAAAGTAGTATCTCAGGCTATCTTTCTGATTATCAATGCTCTTCTCTAACTGAAATTTTAACTCGGACCATTGTACCGGGTCAACCAAACATTCAAAGACAGAGAACTGGACTCTCTGCCCATGGTTTTCGCAGAGTTTGGCGATTTTCCGTAGACGCTTCGCACCGCCTTCACTGCTGACATTGACGTCATAGCTTACCACAACAAGCATCTCTCATCCCTACTTCCAGATATATGGCGGGTATTCCTGCATATCGCCGCGTATGTGCCGTGCAAGCAGCATAGCCTGAAGATGAGGCAGCTGGCCTATCAGAATTTTTTCACCAGTGTATGGATGAAGCACTTCGTCCTGTTTACGTGACTGCCACTCGGATATCACCGTTTTGCGCGCCTCCTCTGTCATGATAACGGCTCCGCTTTCTGAAAATGTGAACCCTGAGCCCTTGACCTGCTTAAGGTTTATGAGGGAGAGTACAAATCTGTCAGCCCACCAACTCCTGAACTCTTCCATCATATCAAGAGCCAGGCTTGCGCGCCCGGGCCTGTCTTTGTGCAAAAAACCTACGGCGGGATCCAGCCCAACGCCATGCAGCGCTGATTTTACGTCGTTTGTAAGGAGTGTGTAGACGAAAGAGAGCATCGCATTCACCCTGTCCCTTGGCGGGCGTCTGTTTCTTTCTGTGAATTTAAAGTCGTCCTTCTGCTGTATTATGAGTTTATCAAACAGATCAAAGTAGAGCCTTGCCGATATCCCCTCTATCCCACGCATCTCTTCTATGTTGTCTTTGTCACGAAGCTGCGCAAGATACCCTTCAAGCTGGCCGATATTCTCCCTAAAAAATTTTTCTATAGTACCATCCTGCGGATGATCCCGTAAGAAACGTTGGAGGACAACACGGCTGTTGCTTATTTTTGCCGCAAGAAGGCTCCGTACGATGCCGGCGCTGCGCTGCGGTGAGTCTGATATACGATATTGCTCTTTGCGTAGGAGGACATTTCCACTGACAGGACCATGAACCGAAGCCAAAAATTTCCCATATTCAGTGAAGAAAGAGATTGACACTCCATGCTCAGCACACCCCCCCATAAGCGGCGGTGTCACGCTTACCTGCCCGAAACACAGCACAGAGTCAAATATGTGAATCGGGAAGGCACGGCTTTCCTCTTTATTCAGGTGAACTATTATGTTTTCTCCTTTTTGGGAAAGCCACGCTCCCTGGGTCATTACAAAGAGGCTGTTCAGCAATCTTTTCATTGTCTTTCCCCCAAGGTCAACATTTCTGCTTAAATATATTGTCTAAATATTTCCGCGATCTGTCCGCCAAATGAGTTTCTTCTGGCATGCAATGCTCCCGCATAGAACAATTTTTACATTGTTTTCCAGGCGTATAGGCTGGTGCCTCCGCGCCGGAGGCCAAAAGGCGCGCCCTGTTGCATTTTGCGGCAACTTCACTGCGCAGCTCCTCAGTAAGTGCTATTTTTGTTCTTCTCTTTGGTTCACCATAAAAGATAGCGCCCTCTGTAATAGAGCAGCACAACATCTCCTCAAGGCAAATAGCCTGTGCGCACATCTGCACTTCGTCCGCGATATCCCAACGTCTGCGCCCGCGTTTGTATTCTACGGGATACGGCCGCCATCTTTTTCCCTTATCTCTGAAGCTTGGAATGACGACGCCATTTCTATCGTCGCGATGGAATTCAACCATGTCCGCTACGCCGTAAAGCCCCAGCTCAAACGAACGGAGCTGGAGGCCCGTGGCAAGTTTTACCTCGCCACGGCTTTCACTCCCGATCTGGTGTACATTCGTGTGCAGATGATCTCCCTCGATGGTAAGAAGATTCTCGGCCCATAGCTGCTCGACATGAATAAGCATCCACTGCCTTTCGCAGAAAGCCAGATGCTGCAGACCTGATATCAGAAGGAGATCGTCATCGGCATACATTAACAGCTCAGCCTAAAATCCAGGAATTATCTCCGGCGTGATCCCGTCCAGCTCGTAAATCTCATACGTGCCGTCAGGTTCAACTTTAAGAGAATCGTGAACTTTCGCGGAGGAGTATTGTCCACTTTTGCAATTATGTTCCCACCAAAAGACATTTTGCACCTTCATGGTGCCATCTGGCCGCGCGGAAGAGGCGTCGTTTTCAAAAAGTCTGGGAAGAACCTCTTTTATTTTTGCCGCATCGGCATCACTAAATCCTGTCTTCTCCGCCAGTTGCGGATTCATACTTCCGAAGAACACATATATGCCGGAATCTACGCGATGCTTCATACCCATTGTATCAGAGGCTTTTTTACCATCTTTTGTGTCTTCTCCGTTGACGCTTTTTGTGATCTGAGTACTGGTAATAGAGATTGGAGCGGTAGAGAACGCTGTCTGTACGGTTACCGGACCACGAATGCCAATGGAGACTCCCGGATCTTCGTTCTTAGAGGCCTTATATGCAAAGACTTGACCAAAGGCACGAACGTCAAACCATTTTTCGCACACAGCTCTCTCTGTTTCGCTCTTAGTCATTTTTTTATTTAAAACAGCGTCGGCTCTTGCCTTCAATGATGTTGCTTCATCAACCTTACGATCTTCCGATTGAACAAATATCTCAAGGCCATCTTCAAGCAGTCTGTCCCGAATCTTACGTTTCAGGCAGACATCAGAGACTTCTCCTATTCCCTCATAACTGATTCTTGGTCTGTTGCTGTTTAAGGGGTCTCCGTTAGGGTTCGCGTTTCTTACTGAAAATATTACCGCAAAATCAATCTTTTTCGACAGTGACATCTGCTGTTCCTCCCTAATTTTATTTAATTATCGAATTATCGGCTGTATCGCTTTGCGTTTCGTTGCTTTTCTGTTTCTGCCATAATTCATAGCGCTGACAGTGAAAACCTAAGAGAAATTCCGCGGAAAGTGGGGCATTGTCTTCAAATTCCCCTGGTATAAATGACATGTATATTTTATCCATCAGTATGTTGAAGAAGTTTAGCTCTTTTTCCGCTTTAGCCTGAAGGCGGCTGCGGTATGGAACCAAATTTATCTCTATCTGCCGCCATGTTTCGAACGGCTTCTCGGCGAATCTCGTCATCAGTTTCATTGCGGAGGTATCTCGGCTCTCTCCTGCAATATAAAGAGCCCGTCCCTCCAGCTTGTCCGCCACGGCAAGAAGCCTTCCGTAAAGATAATCGCGTGTCCTTCTCTCTTCTTCAAGTGCCATTTTGTATCCCCTCTCTGAGTGGCATCCGGAATAAAGCCCGCAGGCAATGCCAAGTATTTTTTCAAATTCCCACCATTCCATTGACTGCGGCTGTGCTGCCCTATGGCAGACCGCAAGAAGCAGATCCCATGGGAATGCCATTCCCTCTGAAATAACCGGAAGTAATCTTGAGATGGTAGATTTCAGCAATGAAGGCCCCGTTTTTCCGGCAAAGGCCATCTGAGCGATATCAAAAATAGACGGGGCGCCCACAAACACTCTCTCTTTACCAAAATACTGGCGCCACGCATATTTTTTATGATAATTTTCCACCCGCGCAAGGAAATCCGAGCCTTTTATCTCTTGATAATAGGTGATCGCCATCCTTCCCGGAGTTGCGGAGTCCAGCGACATGACGACGATGTCGTCCCGATCCTTCAGCTCCGCCCTATATCCGGCAAGTTTTTTATTAAGTTTTTTCGCATATGACGCGCCAAGGTCCTCTATATTGTTAAAAGAGACCTCGCTCAATTCATCGTCTTCCGGAGCATCTGCAAAAAGCTCGTCGCTTGAGACGCACAAAGGCGGTATCTTTGCGGTATTTATCGCCCATGCTACAATAACCTGACTATCGTTTTTAAAACCCCGGTCATCTATGAGCCACCGAAGGGCAGAGTGGGCCTTCTGCGTAACATCGTATCCGATAGTGCAGGCCTCTTCCGGTGTTAAGAAGCGCCCTCTGAACGTATAGCCGCTAAGGTCATTCGCAGA
Organism: Cloacibacillus porcorum; assembly: GCF_001701045.1. Classification (GTDB taxonomy): domain Bacteria; phylum Synergistota; class Synergistia; order Synergistales; family Synergistaceae; genus Cloacibacillus; species Cloacibacillus porcorum. The sequence continues at coordinate 461,617 of NZ_CP016757.1, read as the reverse complement.
TATGAGTTTCGCCTTGTCACCCGAATAACGGAGACGAGCCGGATGGTTTACCGCGTACGGTCTCTCTTCTCCAGTAATATAGCAGAGAGAATTCGCATTTTGGCGCGAGCCGTTAAAGCGAATCCAAGAATCCGTCAGTTCGTCACATTCCCATACGCGATCCTCCAACCAGCCTGGAATTTGGACGCGCCATCGCACAAGCGCCCCTCCCTGGTCAAAGACACTTTTTCCTGACTTGTCCTTCTTTTTTGTCAGAACTTTAAATATTGGCGGAGAATCTTTGCCATCCCACTCGGTGAGAAGATTGCCGCTCTCGTCAAGAAATAGCACGTTTGACGCCGCAAGGTCGGAAATCAAAGATCTTTTGCCAGTGTATTTAAGCACGGCCTTCAGCATTGGATGATCGTAAAAATCATTCCAGGCAGTGAGCAGTGATAAATATCCGGCTTTGATTTCACTTCCGCTCTTAAAATCATCGAAATAGGCATTGGAAATTCCGCCGTGGTCCTTATAGTCTCCCGCCACATATTGTATCTTGTCGCATAGCGGGTGAGGCTCGCCGCCGCTGGTTCTGCCTGCGGAAGCCTCTGTCGCCGGAATGAGGGTAGCCTCTTTATTTACGACTTCGGAGGACAAAAAATTTCCCCCGCCGTCCAACACAACTTCAATATGCGCCTGCTGTTCCACATGCGCCGGCGGAACAGGTAATGTAGTGAAATAAGTCCTTCTCTTATACGCGTTTTCGTACGTCTCTTCAAGCCTCTGCATCCAACTCATAATCACACCTCGGCATTGGCCGTGTCAAAATCTTTAGGGGTGCCGCCGTTTTTACTTACAAACTTGGTACCCTTCATCGGACGCACAAACCTAGAGATCAAATTTCCTTCATATCCGGTGAAATCGATTTCGCCACGGCGCATTTTGGGATACCAAAAGCGGCTGTAAAGCTCATCTTTTCCGGATTCTTCCGGATAAAGGAAGCTGTGGAACATCAGTCCGAATGATATCTCGTCGACATCTTTGTAGAATCCTTCCGGCCTATCGCTCCATTCAATCGGCTCCACATATCCCTGACATTCGCGCACGCCAAGGAAAATATCACGCGTTCCGCCACGTTCGAGATATCTCTTTAACATGATGTAATGCTTATTGTCATTACGATCCGAGATAAACTCTGAAGCCAAAGGATTCCACTCAAAGTGAGCCTGCACATGATACTCGACATCTGCCAAATAGTTATAGAAGGCAAGACTGTTGCCGCCGTTATAGTTCAGCGGTTTGACTCCCTTTGTCTGCGTGCGTATCTGATTAATGACCCGTACCCTGTCTACCCGCCAGATAAAGGTCGGCTTCCAGTAAATTGAACGGGCTATACCACGCAGCGCCTCGTAGGTGGGGATCTGATAGGTGCACTTCTCGCCGCCAATTTTTGTTACAGGATCCGTAAAGAGTGCGAATTTCCCCCTGACTTTAAAAGAAATTCTGTTGTCCACTATGTCACCTCCAATTTTAATTTCCCAATTGATGTCATACTCAGACCAAATTCATCGTCGTAAAACTCCCGCGCCAGAATCCAGACCTCAGTGCAGCCTGCACCGCAGAGAGACTGTTTATATATCCCCCGGCATTCGTAGAGGGCATCAAATTGATATGGATAAACGTTTACTGAAAACCGCTGCGCTTTGTGCAGCAATTTTTTTACCATGGAAGGGTCATCCTCAAGGGCCAGCTGATTTACAAGCTCCTCACCTTCGCGGTATTGAACGATAACGCCCTTTGTAGGCGCGTCAATGACATTAAAAAGGTTTCCCGCAGTGGCAAATGCCTGCCTGATTTTTCGTCCGGGAGGCGTAGGAACTTTGACGTTCAGCGAGAGTAGATTCCACAGAGTATCTTCTCCGTGATCGGTCTCGACATTATATCTCATTTCCTGGCGGCGCTCATAAAAATAGTATTGAAAATAACGCGTAATATTTTCCAGTGATAAAATATCTTCTTTCCCGCCTTCTGCATTTAATGAAAGCTCGTTCAAAACCCTCTCCGCAGCATGACGCCCTGCTTTAATATCAATAAGCCTATCAAGGTTCTCATCGGCTGGATTGACGATAAACATGGGCGCCGTCGCCTTTTGTCCCTCCCGGTTACAGCGGCCGGCAGCCTGCACGATCGAATCGAAGCCTGCAAGAGAGCGTATCCCACTGCCAAAATCGACATCTATCCCCGCCTCCATCACCTGTGTAGAGACACAGATTATGGGTTTTACAGCCTTCAACCGCTCGTTAATACCATCCAAAACCACCTTGCGGTGATCTGGGCACATCAACGCACTCAGGTGGACAACGCTCACTGCGGACTCCGCTTCAAGCTTAGACCTTATATCGACATAAAGCTTCCTGGCGACGGCAGTAGTATTTACAATAGCTAGAATTGAGATAAATTCCTGCTGCTTTTCAATTGCCATATCACCCAGTTCTCCGATTGAATAGCCGCCTATCTTCGTGCAGTCCTTGATCTCCACTCTTTTAAGAGAATCAAACAACATTCTGGCGTCAGGAATAATTTCATCCTCCGCACCGTAGCGCAGTGAGCCGTAATCTTTTGATACTCCATTGAGCAGCGGCTGTGTGGCAGTACAGAGAAGGACCGTAGCGCCACACTGCTCAAGCAGAAAATTCAAAGCACCGCAGAAAAGATGTACCATCTTGATCGGCAAGGCCTGTATCTCGTCAAAAATAATGATAGAGCCGGCCATCTGGTGCATTCGCCTGATACTCCTTGTCCCACCGGAAAAAAGAGCCTCCAGGAACTGAACGTTGGTGGTAAAGACAACCGGCGCATCCCAATTTTCTGATAGGAGCTTTCCCTCCCAAGTTTCGTTCTCCTCAAGCAGATTCGAGTGACACTCCAACACAACTTTACCACGATCCGCCTCCGTCTCAAGGATTTCACGTGTCTTGGCGGCATTTTGATCAATTATCGTCGTGTATGGAAGAACATAAATAATCCGCTCGATGGGATGTGCGTCGTCTACGGAACGTTTCGCCAGTTCGAGGGCAAACCTCATGCTGGCCAAAGTCTTTCCGCCGCCCGTGGGAACGGTCAAGGTAAATATGCCGCGGCCCCGCTGCGCCGCATCACGGCATGAATCTGAAATATCCCTGCGTATCCTGTTTACAGAAGTATCCGCTGAAAAATGGGAAAGATACCGTTCCAGCCGTTCCGAAAGGATGCTCCAGCCTGTATAATTCGAATTTTGTCTGGCCTCGGCGGCGCCGTCAACACAAAAATCAATCGTGCCGCATCTGTCTGCGTCTACCAGTGCACTGAACAGAAACTTTGTCAGACAGCCCAAACCGAACCACAATCTGGCCGCCCCAGCCGTTTTTATTTCATTGCATTTTAGCTTTGCTGAGCCATCGTCCGCCGCCAACTCCAGATCTTTAAGGGATTCTTCTGTGATTGCATCTTCCTTCACCTTAATATTTAATATTAATTTTTTAAGTTTTGAAATCGTCACACAGGATGCCAGCCGCTTGTCGACCCGATCACGAACTTCAGGAGATATTTTTGTTGCGACCTCAGTCAGATGAGTTTTTCCATCTTCTTTTTTCATCCTCTTGAGAAAAAGGTCGCCCCCCTCCGATGAAATATCCATCAACCCGCCATGATGTCCGGCTAGAATAACCGCCAGCATCTCCGCCGCGGTGAGTTTTATCCAGTCTTTCTTATTACAACCCAGCTGCTGCCATATAAACTGGGCTCCCGCTGTGGAATGATCTATTTTCCCCTTCATAGATAACGTTTGCTTATTTTTCTCTGTTCTCTGAGAACAGCTGTCGTCATCATGATCCTGATCATAAAATCCAGACAAACTTTTTATATATTGTTGAAAATCAGAGGAATATTTGCCAAGATCATGGAGAAGCCCCAATAATTCACCAATTCCCCCCAATCCAGCGACGGAGGCATACCGCTTAGCCAGAACGGCGGTTTCTAAAAGATGTTTTTCTACACTCTGAGACCGGGGTTCCTTATCCCTGAGATGCGCTATATATTCTGTTTGATCCATTATTACACCCCATCTTCCGAATATTTATTCATCCGATCTGTGTATATATTATGAACCATGCAACAAAACTACAATTAAGTAGCAATACACATATAAAGAACTTTATAAAATGCTATGATCTATTTTTATATTATAACGTAATTTTCAAATAATTCATTCATTTGCTTTATCAAAGACCATATTTTTATATTTAGCTCTTACCCACATAGTAGAGTCAAGCCAAAGGGGAGAATTAGAAGAAACATAGTTCAATTTCAATTTCATTCCACAAAATCTTATGACAAGTGATATTTTTTTATTTGAAAATAAATGCACCATGATCATCTCCATCATTCTTATGTTCAACACAAATAATTTTAACCTTCTTTGTGTTATAAGTAAAGATATAAAATACAAAAAAACATCCCTTTTATAAAAAAGAGATGTTTTCGTCGTCAATACATATAACACAAAGTTTCAACTAACGTGCCTAAAAGGCACGACTTGTAAATTATATCAGACATTCCAACCCTATACAAAACATGCGCCCCCAAGCCGGAGGCGCACTGCGATATTTAATTTATAGTATTCTTACTTTTTAAGCTGTCTGACGACGTCGATAACGGTGCCGTCTCTCCACTCGACTACTCCTATTATCCGGTCTGTGGTCGCCACGGGGTCGGTCGGACCGGACATTTTCTTCGCCCTCGCCGCCAGTTCTTCCATGCTGATTATGGGAAGTCCCTTGAGACCAGATACGGCGTCTAACAGGTCTTTTCTTCTCGGGTTGAGGGTGACTCCGTATTCGGTCACTATGGCGTCGACTACTTCTCCCGGTGTGGTGACGTTGTAGACTTTGTCCGTCACGCAGGGGATTCTGCCTCTCAGGAGCGGCTGCGCTATTATTGTCAGTTTGGCTCCCGCCGCGGTGTCCTGGTGGCCTCCGGTCCCGTGGAGCAGCGCTCCGTCGGCTTCGGTGTTGACGTTGGCGTTGAAGTCGGTGTCTACTTCGGTCGCTCCGAGGATCACTACATCCAGCATGTTTACCGCAGCTCCGCAGTTCCACGGGTTGGCGTACCAGTCGGCGGAGATTTCTATGTGGTTGGGGTTTTCTCCGATGGATTTGACGGCTTCAAGGTCGAATGACTGGACGTCCATTAGTTTGTCCACGAGCCCATCTTTGAGGAGTTCGACGAAGTAGCCGGTTATTCCTCCGAGTCCGAAGCTGCCTTTGATTCCTTTTTTGAGCATGGCCTCTTTCATGAAGGCGGTGACTGCCAGCGGGATGCCTCCGGCTCCGGTCTGGAAGGAGATTCCGTCTTTGAAGTAGGGGCTGGCTTCTATGAGGCGCGAGGCGTAGCTGGAGATGAGGAGTCTCAGCGGGTCTCTGGTGACTTTGGTGGTTCCGGAGACTATTCCTGCGGGGTCGCCTATGGAGGGGACTTCTACTACGAGGTCGGCTTTGGTCTGGGGGATGGAGACGGGCGCCGCAGGGTATTGTACGAGGTTGTCTGTTATTGCTATGACTTTGTCGGCGTAGTCGGCGTCGGTGTAGGCGTAGCCCAGGGAGCCGCAGGCGGATTTGCCCAGGGTGCCGCAGATGTTGCCGTATTTGTCCGCCGTGGGCGCTCCGATGAAGGCGACGTCTATGTGGACGTCTCCCGCCATTACGGCGCGGGGACGCCCTCCGTGGCTTCTGAGGACTACGGGTACCTGCATGCCGCCTTCGGAGACGAGCTGGCCTATGGGGCCGTTGACTGAGCCCATGATTTTTGTCACTACTCCGCTTTTGATGTGGTCTATGACTTTTTTGTGGACTCCGAAGAGGGCTGTCGGGAAGAGGGTGAGTCCTTTGATGCCAAGTTCGGCGCAGGCGTCCAGGACCATGTTGACTACGTAGTCTCCGTTTCTGAGGTGGTGGTGGAAGGAGATTGTCATGCCGTCTTTGAGGCCCGCCGCTTTGATGGCCTCTTTGATTGAGGATACTGTTTTGTCGGTGATGTCGCTGTTGTAGCAGCGGAGTTTGGCTCCCGATATGCTGCCTTCGGGTTTTCTCGCAAAGGCTCCCTGGTAGTGTTTTACTTGGCCGTAGCCCTCTATGTAGTCGGGGATTTCCCGCTTTACTGCGTTTTTCGTCATGTCATTTCACCTCTTGTTGACCAGTTTATGCCAGGCCGGCGCGGACGAGTGTGTATTCCGCCCTTTTGACTACGGGGATGTCTACCATTTTGCCGTCTACTGTTACCGCTCCCTGTCCGCGGGCCGCCGCCTCTTTGGCCGCGGCGATTATTTTCTGCGCTTTGGCTATTTCTTGTTCGGTGGGGGTGAATATGTCGTGGATTATTTTTATCTGGTTGGGGTGGATTATGGATTTGCCGGAGAAGCCGAGCTGTTTTATGAATTCGGTCTCTTTGCGCAGTCCTTCGTCGTCGGTTATGCGCGCGAATACTGTGTCGAGGGGTTCTACTCCCGCGGCGCGCGCCGCGAAGACGAGCATTCTTCTCGCCCATTCGAGTTCTGTGCTGTCGTCTGAACGGTTGGTTTTGAGGTCGGCGCGGAGGTCTTCTCCTCCGGGGATTATGGCCTCTATGCGCGGGGAGGCTTTGGCTATTTCGTAGGCGTTCCAGATGCCGTGCGCGGTCTCAAGGAGGCAGTGGAGGCTGAGTTTGCCCACCGGAAGGCCGTTTTGTTCTTCCAGTCTGGAGAGTTCTTCGTCTATTATTTTTACGGTGTTTTCGTCTTCGACTTTGGGGACGCGGATTCCGTCGAGGCGTTTGTTGGGGACTATGGCCGCTAGGTCGTCTTTCCAGTATTCGGTGTCTATGCCGTTGATGCGGACTGAGACGTAGCAGTCTCCGAATTCTCCCTGTTGGAGGTATTTGGAGACGAGTATGCGCGCCGTGTCTTTTTCTACCATCGCCACGGCGTCTTCAAGGTCGAGGATTATTCCGTCGGAACCGAATAGGTAGCCTCTCGTGAGCATGTTGGGGTTGTTGCCCGGAAGGTAGAGCATTGTGCGTCTCATTTATTTAACACTCTCCTTTTGCAGTCTTTTGTAGGCCGCTTCGACTCTCGCGCCGAGGACGATGTCGAGGGCTCCGTTGTCCTGGACTCTGACTTCGATGTCTTTCGTCCCCAGCTCGCACAGGGTGTCGGTTATTTTCTTTTCCATCGCGCTTTTGAAGCGGGCCGCGCTGGCTCCCGTTATCTCTATTTTGATTCCGGCTCCCGATGGCGCTTCGGTGAGGGTCACGAGGCAGTCCATTGATTCGAGTGTGCCGGCCTGGGATGTCTTCATTTTTCTTTTCCCCCTTGGTCTGGTCTTTCTTACTGATCGTCGGTTATTTTTATATAATGCCGCACTTGCCGCCGCAACGCCGGCGTTTCCGCCGTCCGGCGATAGTTGACGCGGCCCGCCTCTCGATTCTGATTCTTACCGATTGGAAGGCCGCTGGATTATTTAGCGCCGCCGCCCCGCTTAGGATAACTGCGGAGCGGCGTTCGTTATTTAAAAATTAGTCGGCGAATCCGATAAGTGAGGCCTCGTCCCAGGCGCACATCTTGTGGACTTTTTCTTTGGCCGCCTCGAGCTTCTCGCCCTTGAATTCGGGGTTGAGCTTCTGGGCGATCGCCGTAGCCATCTCTATCGTGGAGGCCGCGTTCTTCTCCCAGTCGGGGTCGCCGCGGAAGTCGCGAAGGACGTCGTATGTAAGGGTTCCGGGCTTGTTCTCAACGAGGACTTCGCCGAGGGCCTTTTCGATCTTCGCCGCGTCTTCATCGAGGCCGAGGTATTCAAGCATCATCTTCGCGGTCATGATCATCGCGCTGGGGTTGACCTTGTACTGGTGGGCATACTTCGGGACAGACCCGCTTGACGGCTCGAATATGGCTGCGTCTACGCCGATATTTCCCGAGGGGGCAAAGCCCAGTCCGCCCGTGAGCTGTGACGCTTCATCGGAGAGGATGTCGCCGAAGACGTTGGAGGCCACGACTACGCTGTAGTCCTGCGGGTTCTTGATGAGCCACATGGCCGTCGCGTCGGCGTTTTCTTCGTAGGCTTTAATGCCGTACTGCTCGTATTCCTTCGCGATCTCAAGGAACTTTCTCTTCATCATGCCGTCCGTCTGGCGGATGACGTTGGCCTTGTTGCCGCAGTGTACCGTCTTGCGGCCGGTCGCCTTCGCATATTCAAACGCCGCGCGGATTATGCGCTCGCAGCCCTGCTCGGAGAATACGCGCCATGACACGGCGACGTCGCCCTTGCCCTCGCGGAAGCGGTCCATGCCCTTGTGGAGGTCGAACATCTCTTTGGGAAGCGGGAAGAATTCAACCGCCGCGTAGAGGTCTTCCGTGTTCTCACGGAACATGACGATGTCGATGTCGGGGTCCTTCGCGAGAGGGGTGCCGATTCCCGGCAGCTTCTTCGCGGGGCGGATGTTGATGTAGAGGTCAAAGAGCTGGCGCATCTGAAGGATGGCGGACTTGAAGCCCTTTACGCCGGCCTTTGAGGTGATGGCCGCCATAAGGGTGGCGTCCGTATCGCGGATCGATTTGATCGTTTCGGGCGGAACGGTGTTGCAGCGGGGATCGCCTTCGCCGAATTTCTTGTTCGACTTCTCCCACATGCACCAGCCGAGGTCGGCGCGGTGCCAGTTGATGGGCAGATTCATCGCCTCAAGGACGAGGAGCGCGCCTTCCATCATATCGAAGCCGGAATCGTCTCCCGCCATGTAGGTTACATCGTAGCGGTCCTTCGTCTCTTTTACCTTCATTATGTTGCGTGCCATTGTTGTAGTTCCTCCTCTTAATTTTTTATTGCTTCTAAGTTTTCTTTAAATACTCAACTTACCCATATTACGCAGATCAGATGTGCCGGCCGCGACGCGAACGGCACATCTAATCAACGGTGCTATAGACCGAGCTCTTTCTTGACGTGCGGAATAAGCCCGCCGTCCTTGATCAGTCCCTGCACGAATTCGGGATAGGGGGGAAAGGGATATTCTTTGCCGCCGGCGATGATTACGCCGCGGTCAAAGTCTATCTCCACAACGTCGCCGGCGTTGATGGCGTCCACCGCGTCGGCGCAGATGATGATAGGCAGCCCCTCGTTGAAGCAGTTACGGTAGTAGATGCGCGCGAAGCTCTTGGCAATGATCGCCGCGATGCCGCGCTCTTTGAGGCAGGAGACCGCCTGCTCACGGCTGGAGCCGCAGCCCCAGTTTTTGCCGCCGACGATGATGTCTCCCGGCTGGGCATTCTTTGTAAATTCGGGGTCAAGGTCTTCGCAGGCAACCTTCGCCATGTCCGCGCGTTCCTTGATGGTATATGTGTATTTCCCCGGGAAGATGACGTCCGTATTGACGTCGTCGCCGTATTTCCAGACTTTACCTTTTACCGACATGATTATAGCGCCTCCCTCGGGTCTGAAATTTCGCCCTTGATTGCAGATGCTGCCACCGTCATCGGGCTTGCGAGATAGATGAAGCTCTCTTTGTCGCCCATGCGTCCCTTAAAGTTTCTGTTGGCCGTGCTGATCGCCGCCTCGCCGGGGGCGAGGATTCCCTCATGGTTGCCCATGCAGGGGCCGCAGCCCGGGTTGCAGATGATGCAGCCGGCGTCGAGGAATATGTCGAAGAGTCCCTCTTTCATCGCCTGGCGGTATACGATCCAGGAGGCGGGGATGACGACCGTGCGGACAGCGACTTTTTTACCCTTGAGGATGCCGGCGGCGAGGCGGAGGTCTTCGATACGCCCGTTAGTGCAGGAGCCGAGGAACGCCTCGTGGATCGGGGTGCCCTTTACTTCCTCAATGGGAGCGTAGTTGTCTACTTTGTGCGGCTTCGCGACGCCGGGCTCGATGTCGCCGAGGTCATAGTGGTACTCAGCCGCGTAGACCGCGTCTTCGTCGGCCCAGAGGGGCTCCCACTTGTCGCTCTTCGCGTTGGCTTTTATCGCGTCAAGGACCTTCTGGTCGGGTTTGCAGACGGCGTTCTTCGCGCCGAATTCAATGCCCATGTTGCAGAGGGTCATACGCTCGGCAATGCTCATGTTCTCAATGCCGTCGCCGTGGAACTCGACGCTCATGTAGTCGGCTCCGTCGGCGCGCACGTCGCCGATGAACTTGAGGATGAAGTCCTTCGCCGAGACGCCGGGCTTAAATTTGCCGGTGACGACAACCTTCATACTCTCGGGAACTTTGAACCAGAGTTTGCCCGTGGCCCAGACCGCCGCCATCTCGGAACGGCCGATGCCGGTCGAGAAGGCGCCATATGCGCCGTAGGTGCAGGTGTGGCTGTCGCTTCCCACCATAACGAGTCCGGGAAGGGCATAGCCCTCTTCGCACATCTTCTGGTGGCAGACGCCGCCTTCGCTCTTCACGTCGTAGAAGTTGGGGATGCCCTGCTCTTTCACGAACTCGCGGACCTCTTTGTGGTTCACCGCGTGGTCACTGGAAGGCGCGGGGACGGCGTGGTCAAGGATGAAGCAGATGCGCTCCGGATATTTTACGTTTTTGACGCCGATCTTCTTAAAGGTCCTGGCGATCGGAGCGCCGTTGTCGTGGCTCATGCACCAGTCCGGCTCGACCGTTACGACCTGGTTGGCTACCACTTCGTATCCGGCCGCCTTGCCCAGCGCCTTTTCTGCAAATGTCTTGCCCATAAGATTTATCCTCCCTCTGTTACTCTCTATTTCGCAGCCGCTTTGGCCTTCATGTAGTTCATGAGGCCGCCGGCCTTCATTATGTCGTTTTCGAGATCGCTGACGGCATCGCCATGGAAGGTGTTGCCGTTGGTGACGTCTTTGATCGTTCCCGTTGAGAGCTCAACCTCAAGCTGATCGCCGTCTTTGATCTTTCCCTCTTTGATGGCTTCGGAGATGCCCTTCACGAAGAGGACGGGATAGCCGTTGTTGATCGCGTTCCGGTAGTAAATGCGGCTGCAGGTCTCCGCGAGGACGCAGGGGACTCCCGCGTACTCGAGGCAGTAGACGGCATGTTCACGGCTTGAGCCGCAGCCAAAGTTTTTGCCGGCCACCACAAAGTCTCCGGGCTTAACTTCCTTGGCGAAGTTTTCTTTGCCGGGATAGTATTCGAAGGCGTACTGCGGCATGTTCTTGGGATCGGTCTCCGCGAGATATTTGTTGTGATAGATGAGGTCGGTGTCGACGTCATCGCTGAATACCCACGCTCTGCCTTTGAGAATTTCGCTCATAACACTCTTCCTCCTCTACTTCAGTATATCTCTGGGGTCTGTGATGCAGCCCTTGACGGCCGTAGCCATCGCGGTCATCGGGCTCATAAGGTAGGTGTGGCTTCCCTTGCCGACCTTGCCGATGAAGTTGCGGTTCGTCGTCGAGCAGCCTACGTCTCCTGACGGCATCGCTCCGTAGTGCTCCGCCGTGCAGAGCGAGCAGGTCGGGTTCGTAAAGACGATTCCGGCTTTGAGGAAGTCAGCGGCCATTCCCTCCTGCACGCAGCGCAGCTGTATCTCCGTCGTCGAGGGGGTGATGATCGTGCGCACCTTCGGGCTGACCTTGCCGCCGCCGGCCATCAGCACTTCGTGAGCGGCTTTGATGTCTTCATAACGCCCGTTCGAGCAGGAGCCGATATGGACCTGGTCTACGACCGTACCCGCGATTTCACGCACCGGCTTCACGTTGTCGGGGGCGTCGGGGCAGGAGGCGAGCGGTTCAAGATCCGTCACATCATAGTGGAGGACCTTGCAGTATTCGGCGTCGGGATCGGCCTTGAGCTCTTCGGCGAGCTTCGCCACTTCGGGTCCGGCGCGCTCCACAAGCCACTTAAGCACTTCGCCGTTCGGCATGATGAGGGGAACCTTGCCGCTCATCTCGGTGACCATCGAGCAGAGCGTGATACGCTCGTCAAGGGTCGCGTTTTCAATCGTCTCGCCGGTGAATTCTACGGCGAGGAAGTCCATGCCGCCGGCGCCGAGGTCGCCGACGATATGGGTGAGGAGGTCTCTCATGCAGACGCCCCTCTTAAACTTTCCCGTCACCTCGATCTTCATCGTCTCGGGAACGCGGAACCAGTTTGTACCCGCGATGTAGGAGGCGGCGATGTCGGAGTTGCCGACGCCGGTAGCGAAGGAGCCTACGGCGCCGAGGAGGTTCATGTGGCTGTCGGTACCGAGGACGACGTCGCCCGGCTTTATCATTCCGGCTTCAAGCATTACGTGCTGTCCGATGCCGTGGTTGATGTCGAAGACGCGGGTGACGCCCTGTTTCTTGCAGAACTCACGAATTATCTTCTGGTTGGTGGCTACCTTCTCCGAGTGAGCGGGAGCCTGAAGGTCGAAGGTGAAGGCGAGTTTGTCGGGGTCCCATACCTTCGCGTCCTTGCCCATCTCCTTTTCAAACTGGAGAACGACGTTCGCGCCGCCGAAGTCGCGGCAGGTCGCCCAGTCAATCTTGCACCAGACGCGGTCTCCGACCTTTACAGGATGGCCGGATGCCTTTTCCATGATCTTGACGATAGATGTCTTGCCCATTTTAGATATCCCTCCGTATTCGATTAGGTGGATAATATTAACTATTTCATTCCAAGGAACGACTTCACGGACTCGAAGTTAATGAAGTCGGCCTTGTTGACGAGTACGCCTTCGGGGCTGCGGAGCGTGCCGTCGCCTTCGTGGGCGTGGTTGGCGATGATGTGGCCGATCGCGTCGGAGCAGCCGTTGCGCAGCGCGATGACCGTCCCCGAGAAGGGATGGCGGAGGTTCTTGCCCATCGTCGACTTCACCGTTTCGCCGGCGGCGTTCTTCTCATACTCCACCAGCTTGCCTACGTCGTGAAGAAGCGCGCCGGCGACAAGAAGGTCGTTGTCGATCGTGAACTTCGCGTCCTTTGCGGAGTAGATGGCGTTGAACTCATCCATCGCCCTCTTCGCGACGCGCGTTACGCCGCGGACGTGCTCTAGATAAGAGAAGGGGCAGTTGGGAATAAGGAGCGTGAAGGGGATCTTGTCCATATCCTCGGGCTCCCAGCCGCCTGTCTTAAGGGCGTCCACATATGAGGCCACTACCTTGGCCTGCAGTTCGGGGTCCTTGATCCATTCGATTTCCGGAAAGAGCTCTCTGATTTTTTTCTCCATTGTCACAATTCCTCCTACAAATTTGTTGTCTGTCCCACACTTGTTTTCTTTTTATATTTATTCGCCCGCCGCAATTCCCTTGTGCAGCGTGCGGTAAATCCTGTCGATATGCTGGGAGGCCGCCTCGCGCGCCCTCTCCACGTTATGATCGAGGATCGCCTCGTACATTTCCTTATGCTCGTTGAGAAAGGCGTCCTTGTCGTCGAGAAGGTTATATATCCTCTCGTGCGTCGCGAGGATCAGGTCAAAATTCATCCTTGTAAGGTTTATGAATACGAAATTATGCGTCGCCTCGGCAAGCAGAAGATGGAAGTCAAAGTCTGCCTGCGCGCGCTCTTCGGGGCTGGAAAGAGTCTTTTCCGTCGCCGTTATGACGCGCAGTATCCTTGTGAGATCCGAGGGAGTAGCGCGCATCGCGCTTTCACCGGCGATCGCGGGATCAAGTATGCGGCGAGCCTCCATAAGCTCAAGTATGGCGGAATCCTCAAGCTGGATCGTGCTGCGGTCCGCGGAGATGGTGCGGGGGTGACGCACAAAGCGCCCTTTACCGGGGATCGACTCGATAAGCCCAAGAAGCTCCATCACACGGAAGGCCTCGCGCAGCGAACTGCGGCTCACGCCGAAAGTATCCATAAGCTGACGCTCCGAAGGAAGCGGATCGCCAGGAAGAATATTGCCCGCGGCTATTTCACCCTTCAGTTTTTCAACCACTTTTTCATAGATTCGAGTTCCTCTTGAAACTGGCGCGTCTATCATTGTGAAAAAACCTCCTTGGTGGACTACCCAGTACACCTTATACTACTTTTTAGGGAAGTTGGCAAGCCTTTTTACGTATTCTAAATAGTCCAATAATTTATGACAATTTACCACAAACAATGAGTTCAACATATTGTGAACGCAATTAATAACCTTGGTACCAGTAATTTTTCCATGATTTTGGGCGGTTAATTTTATTTCTGCGTACTTATAAACTTTTGTCCTATTTTAGATATGATATTTTTATTTGCGAAATCTTCACTTATGGTCTGACCGCGTTTTCATTATGCGGAAAGCACAAATTTCCTGCACTCTCAGTGTGTTTATCGCATAAAGCGGAGTCAAAGACTTCCGTAAAGAGACATTTTGCATTAAACTCTGAACCGTTTAAAAGTTTATATTTTCCGAAGAAAGGGTAGCGATGACGGACAAAATTATTTCACAAACTGGACACTCCAAAACAACCTCCAAACCCCTCGCCACGCAGGAGCTGCTCGGCCTCCGCGGCGCGCGGCTCCTCGGCGTGAACCCACCGGTGCGGGACTTCGCCTTCATGGATCTCTGGTCCAAACCGCTGGGCCTTCTTTACCTTCTCCAGAGCCTCAGAGAGCATAACGAGGTCCGTCTGCTTGACTGCATCGCGCAGGCAGCCGACGGAGAAAAGAGCTTCGGGAGGGTGAAGGTCCGAAAGGAAGAGATCGGGAAACCCGAAGTTTACCGCATGATACCGCGAAGATACAGCCACTTTGGTCTGACCAAAAGTGAAATAATATCATTACTTGAGAGACAGGCGCGCCCCGATTACATCCTTCTCACCTCGGCGATGACCTACTGGTACCCCGGCGTGAGCTGGGCAATCGGCGTATTAAAGGAGATATTTCCACAGAGCCCCGTGGTACTCGGCGGCATATATGCAGGCCTCTGCCCGGAGCATGCGGCGGGACTCGGGGCCGATTACATCATTGGAGACCGCTGCGAGCCGGAGGCGCCCTATCCTGCGATGGACCTCTACGGCAGGCTGTCCTACGGCGTGGTCATGACCTCCTTCGGCTGCCCCTTTTCCTGCCGTTACTGCGCCTCAAACGTATTGTGGCCGCGATACCACCGGCGAAGCCTCGAAGAGGTCCTGCTCGAGATCGGCTTCCAGGCCGCCCTGGGCGCAAAAGACTTCGCCTTCTACGACGACGCGCTGCTGCTGGATAAAGAAAATTTCTTTTACCCTCTGTGCGACGAGATCATGGCGCGCTGGGACGGCGGGCTGCGCCTCCATACCCCTAACGGCCTCCATGTACGCCAGATAGACGCGGAATGCGCCCGTATACTTTACGAGAGCGGCTTCAAGACCATCCGCCTGTCGCTCGAAAGCATCGATCCGGGAGTGGCGCGCGACAGCTCCGGCAAAGTGGCGCGCGGCGAATACGCCGCCGCGGTAAAAAACCTGCTTGCGGCGGGATATGATACAAAGGACTGCGAGACCTACATCCTGCTCGGACTTCCCGGACAGGATCCCGCCTCCGTCCGGGATACGATAACTTTCGTCCGCGACCACGGGGGGACGCCAAAGCTCGCGGAATTCTCCCCCATTCCCGGCACGCCGCACTTTGAAGCGGCGGCGGAAAAGCTGCCTGAATTGAGAACCGAGCCTCTGCTGCAGAACAATTCCGTCTACTGCTCCTATTTCTCAAAAGACATCACGCCGCAGGAGCTGCAGGAGCTGAAAGATATGGCAAGAAGTAAGAGTAACTGACGCCGCCTACCGCCCACAGACGGCAAAGGCTAAAATAACGTGAAACACAAAAACGCCGCCCTGTCATGAAAAAGCGGCAGCGGCGGCGCAGTCTCCGCAAAGTTATAAAAACGGATGCGAATACAGCCGAAAGGCGTCCATCATCGTCGGAATAAAAAAGACGATATTGGCGGCGGCAAGCGCCATAGCGAGAAGGCTCCAGACAGCCGGTCCCCTATACCTGCGGGCTGAACAGGTCACTACCCACGAAACGACGACAATGAGAATAAAATCAAAGACATACGAACAGAGATAATACAGCTCAGGACGCACGCCCTTGGAGACAAACAGCCATAAAAACCTGAATATATAACCGCGGACATGCGGATTCAGCAGTACACCCACGAGCCAGAAGGCGGCGGGCAGCGGTATCTGCCAGTCGGAGGCATCACGCCGCTCCCCGCCGGCCACCGTACCGTACGAAAGCGTTCCGGAGCCGGGACGCTGCTGGCCGGTCAGCCATTTATCGCCTCCGCCGCCCACAATACGTAACGCTGGCTTACCGAAAGAACTATTATCCACTGTGTTCTGTGCGGGAACCTCTCCGCCGTGGCCATCCGCGCCATATTTGCCGTAATATGACATATCCCCAGCCTCCGTTCTTTAATGAAAAACTGCGGCCAGAGTAACATCCTGGGGAAAATCAGTCAACGGAAACCTCCCGTCCAATGCGAAGCCTAGGCCAGCTTCCTCCATAGATATGCCTCATAAGCCGCTCCCGCTAAGATGAAGACGACGACGGCGCGAAATCCGGTCACCGGATCGGTGAAGCCGCTGATATAAGAGGTCGTCAGCGGCACAAGCGCAAAATCAAAGGCTACCAAAAACCACGTCAGGGCGATCGCCTGCGGCTGCAGCCGCAGGGGCGCGTTGTCAGAGACAAGCGCCAGATGCAGCGGGAAGCCAAAACCCATGCCGACACCGAAGACGACCCCCAAGAGCATCAGCGAACCGCGGCTGGGGCTGATCGAGGCAAAAAGCAGCATGAGCGACATTCCGGCAATGATCGGCACCGAGAGCCTCCTGCGCGGATAGCGGTCAAGCACCTTACCGAGAAAGAGGCGTACCAGCACGCCGATCACGGCATTGCTCGAGAGAAAATAGGAGGCCATCAGACCGTAGCTGGAGGTCATCGAAGCCATAAAGGCGGAGGCGGCGTCCGTCAATGAAAATAGGAACATCGAAAAGAGCGCCAGAGACAACTCAGGTATCTTCAGGCAGTCCCCGATGCCCCGAAGGGGATTCGCCGCCGCGTGTGAGGAGTCGAGGACGACATCCTCGGTGTTGAGGACAAAGACAGTCAGAAAGGCCATCGCGGAGGTCAGCAAAACGGGAATGATAATATAAAGGGTAAAACAGCCGTGCGCCAGCAGCCAATCCGCAATCGGCACGATCGTCATCATCGGCGCCAGTCCGCCCGCCATGATCAGCGAAAAGGCCAAACCGCGCTCCCTCTCCTCAAAGGCCAGGGACTGGTAGGTGGCAAGGGATATCTGCGAAAAGGCGGTCCCCACGCCGAGCAGGAAGCGCGCGGCAAAGGCGCTGCAGAAGGAGCTCCCCGCAAGAACGATCCAGACGGAGGCGGCCACCGTAGATATGCCGCCGATGACAAACAGACGCTTAAAGCCGCTGCGGACAAGCACGTTGCCGAGCAAAAGGCGGAAAATAAGCGTGGCAAAATAAAAGGCGGAGACAAGCAAACCCGACTGCGCCGGCGTAAATCCCACGTTGGCGTAATAGATCGGCAGCAGATAAGAGACGTTGGAATAGCCGAACATCAGGAAAAAGCCCGCAGCGAGAAGAACTATCTTTTTATTTTTACCCTGCGTTCCCCCGCCGCTGAAAATCATACGCACAGCCCCCGATCTCTGCCGGATATCCTTTCGTTTATTTTACATTAAATATCCCTTCCGCGGAGGAGACGATAAAATTCATCCGCGGCACTATAAAATGTCGATAAACAAAGCTAAAACTTGGCATGCTTCCTGCGCATGTTGCACAGTTACATCAATTAGAATTTATTCTTAATTTAAAACAATCACACTATATTGACAAAAGATTCTAAGTATATATAATCTAGGTCAGCTGTCCCAGTTTTAAATACGGGTTATATGCCCCGATTTTAATCCGAGGAGGAAGTTTGATGAGCCTGCCTTCAAAAGTTATGGCGTTAGTCGAAGTACTTCTGGAAACAGACGACAATATTGGAATCAGAGAACTTGCTCTGAGGACAAATATCTCGAAAAGTACGGTTCAACGAATATTAGATTCTCTTGAGGAAAACGGCTGGGTCACACAGGACGCGAAAACACTCAATTACAGAATAGGATTCAAGCTTTTAAGCATGACAAATTCGTGGCGGCTGCGCCTCGAACTCACAAGACATTCCCATGATGAAATGGTCCGGCTATGTGAAGAAAGCCGTCAGACAGTCCTATTGCTGGTACAGGATGGTTATCGTGGAATCTGCCTTGATAAGGTAGAACCGGAAAGAACCATAAAGCTTGTCGCTGAAATGGGCAAGGTATTCCCACTTCATGCCGCCGCCTGCGGAAAAATTTTGTTGGCTTACGCGCAGCCAAGCCTGCAAAACCACATTCTAGAGTCGACACTTGAAACTTACACACCACTTACGATCACGGATTCAAAAGCTCTCAAGCTGGAGATAGAGAGAATACGCGCCGAGGGCAAGGCTATCAGCGTCGAAGAAATGACATATGGGGCGGCGGAGATAGCCGTCCCTCTATTCAACTCCGACGGCAGCCTGATAGCGGCACTGAGCATCGCAGGCCCTAAATTCGACGTAGAACCCAAACTGACTTCTCTTGAGTCATTATTGAGATTATCGGCTGACAATATCGTAAAACAATTGATCAACGACAGAAAAAATAACTGCGACTAAAACATAGAGGGAGGAAGGTACAAATGGAAGCCCTACTAGAAGCCCGAGCTTTATCCATACATTTTGGAGGGTTAAAAGCGGTTGAAAAAGTCGATCTGGATGTCAGGGAAGGAGAGATAATGTCTCTGATAGGTCCTAATGGCGCAGGGAAAACAACTTTTTTTAATCTTGTAAGCGGTTTTTTAAAACCTACTTCCGGGACGGTATCTTTTGACGGCCATGATATAACTGGAAAAGAACCGTATGAAACGGCAAAGCTGGGACTTGTCCGGACGTTTCAGAAGACGAACATCTTCGCTGACGTTACCGTAGCCGACAGCATAAAGATCGGCTTCAGCCAACACCGGCACGCAAATATCATTGATATCTTATGGAACGGGCCTGTATCCAAAAAAGAAAATATTGAGACACAGAAACAAGCAGACGAAATTTTAGAGTTTTGCGGACTTTATGACTGGAAAAACTTTTTAGTTAAAAACATCCCGTACGGGAAACAAAGAATGCTGGCGGTAGCTCTAGCTCTGGCGACATCTCCAAAATTACTGCTCCTTGATGAACCAGCCACCGGTCTTAACCCCGCGGAGACAAAAGAACTTATAGATATCATCCTAAAAATAAGAAATGAACGAAAAATTACCGTGTTTCTGATCGAACATAATATGAATCTTGTCGTTTCTATCTCGGACAGGCTTGCCGTTCTCTGTTATGGAGAGAAACTCACTGAGGGCGTTCCCAGTGAGGTGGCAAAAGATCCCAGAGTAATAGAAGCATATTTAGGAAGGGGGTTCCGGCAAAATGTTTCTTAGCGTTAAGAATCTTTGCGCTGGATATGGGAGGATAGAGGCTTTACATGACATTACCATTGAGGCGGAAAAAGGCTCTATCGTGACGTTGATCGGAGCAAACGGAGCCGGAAAAAGTACCTTCATGATGTGTCTGTCTGGTGTTTTAAGACCGACCTCCGGCACTATAGAATTTAACGGACAGTTTATCCAGAATATGCATCCAGAAGAAATCGTAGCCGCCGGCCTATCCCAGTGCCCGGAGGGTAGAAGGGTATGGCCAAAGATGACGGTCCAGGAAAACCTTGAAATGGGCGGCATTTCCATTAAAGATCCCAAAGTTATATCCGATCGCCTGGATATGGCTTTTACAAATTTCCCCATCTTGGCGGAACGTAAGAAACAGCTGGCCGGCAGTTTGAGCGGCGGAGAGCAGCAGATGCTGGCGATCGCCAGAGCTCTGATGTCCGAGCCTAAGCTGCTGCTGCTCGATGAGCCATCGCTTGGCTTAGCGCCGATAATAGTTGAGAAAGTGGTAGACATCATCAAAAAGATACGCGATAACGGTACATCGGTTATATTGGTCGAACAAAACGCTTTCATGGCCCTCTCCATCGCAGACTACGCCTACGTTCTGGAAACCGGACGAGTAGTTCTTTCCGGCAAGGGGCCAGATCTTTTAAAAGACGACAATGTGCGGAAATCCTACCTCGGAGTGTAGGATAAAAATATATGGAGGTGTTTTTGTAATGAAAAAGTTGTTCTCGTACCTGATACCAGCCTTGCTTGTTTCTTTGATGTGCGTTTCCACTGCCGGCGCGGCCATTCCCAAAGGCCCCATCAAAATAGGCGTAGTTATGCCAACTACAGGCCCTATCGCCTATGACGGGCGTCTGACCCTTAACGGAATAGAAATGGCCGTCAGTGAGGTGAACAAAGCCGGCGGTATAAAGGGAAACAAAATTGAACTATTTATTGAAGACAGCGCCAATGTTCCGGCAACGGCAGTTGCCGCGATGGAAAAATTGGTCGGCATGCAGAAGGTTACCGGAGTTATCGGAGATTTCGGCAGTTCCTGTACTTTGGCCATGATGGATGTGGCCCAAAGATCACAGACACCACTGATCACTCCAATCTCACTTGCCCCCAAGATTACCGAGATGGGCAACAAATGGATGTTCCGCGGCTGTGATAACTCCGCAATGATCGCCAAGGCCTTTACGAAATGGGCGGTTAACGACAAAAAGGTAAAGAAATGGGCCTATATCGCCATCAACACGGATTATGGACGCGGTTCGGTCGAAGCTTTCAACGCCGAGCTGACAAAACTGGGTGGGAAGGCCGTATTTACAGAATATTTCAACCAGGGTGAAACAGACTATTATCCGATAGTGACAAAGCTAAAGGCATCAGGAGCCGACGCTCTTTGCCTCTTCGGTGAAACCGTGGACCTTTCGCGCGTAGTGTCTCAGTTTTATGAAATGGGACTGGGAGGAAAGATGCTTGTAATGGATCCCACCAGCGGGACTTTCAATGAAAAGTTTATAGAACTCGCTAAGAAAAACGCCAACGGAATAGTCGGTGCCAGCCGCTTTGTCGCCAGCATACCAACGCCGGCGGCAAAAAAATTCACCGCGGACTATAAGGCTCTGTACAAAATCAATCCCGAAAAGTACGCGCAAGCGGGATACGATTGCATGAAAATGCTCGCTACAGCTATTGAAAAGGCAGATTCTACGGATAGGAGCAAAGTCCGCGACGCACTGGCGGCGATAAAATATGAGGGTCCGCAGGGTAAAGCCCACTTCGACGCTAAAAATCAGCTTCAGATCAGTGAATATATAGTTGCGGTCAACGATGGCAATATCGTCGTCATAGCCGGACCTATATCAGGCGAATAAGTAGTTTTAGAGAGATTTTTAATAAGGGCTGTGCACAAAACAGCTGATGCCTGTTTCCACAGCCCTTGCACATCCGGCTCTTGAAATTAAGGAGTGAAGCGCAATGATGCTGACTGTTTTTCTTCAACAAACGCTGAACGGGATCATACTGGGTTGTATTTACGCGTTAATCGCCTTGGGACTTTCCCTTATATTCGGAATTCTGGAAACCGCTAATTTCGCGCATGGAGAATTTTACATGATAGGCGCCTTTATCGGCTTTTTCAGCACGTCATTATTGGGAATCCCTTTTTTCATCTCTATTCTGGTCGCCATGACCGGAATGGGATTGTTAAGTGTGATCATAGAACGTGCGGCATTCAGGCCAATTGTGGGAAAACCGCTCATAAACAGCATGCTCCTCTCTTTTGGCCTCTCAACGGCTTTGGCTAATCTGGCACTCTTTCTCTTCAAAGCTGACCCCAGAAAAATCGAGTCCGGGTTAAATGGGATACACTTCGACATCATGGGAGTATTTATGACGGGAGAAAGGCTAGCTATATTAGTATTATGTATAATATTAGTATGCCTGCTCTCCTGGTTTATACAATATACAAAAACAGGCAAGTCTATGAGGGCTGTGGCTCAAGACCGCACCGCTGCTGAATTGGCTGGTATTAACGTCCGCCGTATCTATTCCATCACCTTTGCCATAAGCGGCGCGCTGGCCGCCGCCGCAGGAACAATGGTCGGGGCAATGTTTTTTGTACAGCCGGACATGGGGCTCGCCGTTACCCTCAAATCTTTTGTAATCATCATTTTGGGGGGCATTGGACAGATAAAAGGCGTAATTTTCGCCGCGATTCTTATTGGGCTTGTCGAAAGTCTTGGCGGAGGTTTTGTAAGCTACGCATACAAAGACGCATATCCTTTTATACTAATGATTCTGCTCTTCATATTTAAACCAGAAGGACTAGCCGGAGGCGGTAAATAATGAACAAAACGACAAAATACCTGCTTATACTTGCCGCTGTTCTTGTATTGCTTATACTGCCACATCTATTCACGATGGACTATTATCTGCATATCTTTGTCATGTCGGAGATATATGCAGTCCTTGCTCTGTCCTTAGCGCTGATCGTGGGTTTTTCCGGTCAGGTATCGATGGGACACGCCGCATTCTACGGTATCGGAGCCTACATTTCAGCGATCCTCAGCACAAGGTTTGGACTGTCGTTTTGGATAACATTCTGGCTCTCAGGTATAGCCGCCGGTATCGTTTCCTATATTATTGGAAAACTCGTACTTCGGCTCAAAGGGCATGTATTGGCCATCACAACAGCTTTCTTCTGCGTTCTGGTTAATGTGATAATGGTCAACTGGATACCAGTTACCAATGGCCCGATGGGCATCGCGGGAATACCGCGTCCCACGCCGATAGATATCTTTGGATTAAGGATACCCTTTGAAACACGCATGCACTATTACTATCTGGGGCTTGTCTTTGTGGCCGTCGTGTCATGGTTTTTTTATAGGATCACGACATCTAGGCTGGGAGACAACCTGATAGGGGTCCGGGAAAATGAAGAGCTTGCCAAATCTCTGGGAATAGACACCATGAAAAACAAGGTCTTCAGTTTTGCGGTGGGCGGGGCGCTGGCTGGTCTGGCAGGTTCTTTCTACGCTCACTACATATTATTCATCAGCCCAGTAACGTTTACAATCGGTGAATCGATCAATATACTTGTAATGGTGATTTTTGGTGGGATGAGTACCCTCTTGGGACCAATCTTCGGCGCTATCTCTTTGACGATACTGCCTGAATTTCTACGAATGGCGGGAGCGCTGCGATTGGTAATATACGGCATCGCGTTGGTATGTTTCATAATATGGCTCCCACAGGGAGTATGGGGAAGTTTGAAAAATTGGTGGATAAATAAAAAAACCGCGGTAAAACCTGAATAAAATTCAAAAGGAGAAAGGAGTTTCGCAATAAACTCCTTTCTTTTTTTATTTTACTACGCCTTCCCCTGCGACTTCAGATACTCCAGGCTGTGGTTGTACATATACTCCATCGGCGGTTCGATGCCGAGCCAGAGGCGCATCTGCTCCGCCGCCTGATAGGTGTTCATCCAGAGGCCGGAGAGGGTCCGGCAGCCGCGGGCCGCGGCCTCGCGCAGCAGCTTCGTCTCCACCGGCACGTAGACGACGTCGGCCACTATGTGGTGCGGCTTAAGGAGGTCAGGGTCGAAGAGTATCTCGTCGACCTTCGGGTACATTCCCACCTTCGTCGCGTGGATTATCACGTCGTACTTTTCAAGCGCCGCCGCGATGCTCTTCTCCGTCATCTCGCCGATGGTGCAGACGAAGGGGAAGTGCCGGTCTACGCGGTCGAAGAGGGTCTCGGCGCAGAAATAATCTTTCGCGATACAGAGCGACTTGATGTCCTTCGCCCCCTCCATCGCAAGGGCACAGGCGATCGCCGTCCCCGCGCCGCCCGCCCCGAGGATGAGATAATTATGGTCGGGGATCTCAAGCCCAAGCTGCTTTTGAAGTGAGAGGACAAAACCGGTCCCGTCCGTGTTGTGGCCGATCTTTTTGCCGTTCTCGAAGACTATCGTGTTGACGACCTCCGTGAAGCGCGCCGAATCCGCCAGTCCGTCGAGGTATTTATGTACCTGCGTCTTGAAGGGCATCGTCACGCCGGAACCGGCGTAGTGAAAGTTTTCAAGGTTTGTCACCACCGGCTCGAGCTGGTCCATTGAAAGCTCGAGCGGCACATAGAGCGCGTCGATCCCCAGCTTCTGGTAGACGCTGTTGTGCATGAAGGGGGCCGCGCTCTGCCCCAGCGGGCTGCCGAGCAGACCGAAAAACTTCGTATTTACCGAGCTGTTAAATATTTCCTGTTTATCCATCTTGATTGCATCTCCTTATATTAGAGCAGCGCAAGGCTTATCGCCGGTATAAATGTGATCAGCAGCAGCGAGACGAGGAAGGCAACGATGAAGGGAATCGCCTTTCTCGCAATCGTCACCACCGAGATGCCCGTCATCGAGCTGGCGACGAAGAGGTTGATGCCCATCGGCGGCGTCACGAAACCTATCGCGAGGTTGACGACCATGATGATGCCGAAGTGGATGGGGTCCACGCCTATCTGCTTTACGAGCGGCAGCAGGATCGGCGTCAGTATGAGGATCGCGGGCGAGGTGTCGATCACCATGCCGACGACGAGCAGGAAGAGGTTTATCACGATGAGGATGGCTATCTTCGAGCTCACAAGGCCGGTGATCATCATCGCGATCGTCTGCGGCGCCTGCATGATCGTGAGGACGCGCCCGAAGGCCATCGCGCCCGCGAGGATGAAGGTTATCGGACCATAGGTGACCACGGCCTCGACAAAGGCCGAGACGACATCCCTGAAGGTCATCGTCTTATAGACGAAGCAGCAGACGATGAGGGCGTAGACCACGGAGACGCAGGCCGCCTCGGTGGGGGTCGTCACGCCGCCGTAGATGCCGCCGAGGATGATGACCGGGGTCATGAGCGCCCAGAAGCTCTTGGAGAAGATGTGCCAGAGGCCGTTCTTGCGCAGTTCATAGCAGTACGCGGCGAGCTTTTCCTTGTCCTCTCCGTGCTTCCAGCAGTAGTAGCAGGCGTAGGCCATAAGGCAGAAGCCGATTAGAAGCCCGGGAAGAATGCCGGCGATGAACATCGCGCCCACCGACACCCCCGACGAGAGGCCGTAAAGGATGAAGGGGATCGACGGCGGGATGATGACGCCAAGGCCGCCGGCGGTGGCGACGAGCGCCGTCACAAAGGTCTTGTCATATCCGAGGCTGACGAGAAGCGGGATCGACATCGCGCCGATCGCGGCGACCGTCGCGGGGCCGGAGCCCGATATCGCGCCGTAAAAGAGGCAGGTGACGACAACCGCGCAGGGCAGGCCGCCCGTCTTGTCTCCCGCGAAATAGGAGAACATATTGAAGAGCTTGTCCGAGACGCCGCCCCTGGCCATGATGATGCCGGACAGGACAAAGAGCGGCACCGCAATAAACGGTGTGGAGTCAACGCCGCCAACCATCTGGCGGACGATAAATTCGATCTTAGCGGGGAACATAGGGTTGAGAAAGTGTGGGACCATCGCCGAAATTCCCATCGTGATGCCGACGGGGACGGTGACGGCGAGGCAAATCGCAAATACCGCAAATACATATCCTAACATCTTATCTTACCTCCCGTTCCTGAGTTCGGCGGCGTTTATAAAAACCTGCTGCGCACACCTGACGATCCCCAGGGCGAAGCCGACGACGGACGATCCATAGATGATCCACATGGGGACGAGCAGCGCGGGACTTGTCTGTCCGTTATTGATGAGCGTCTTCGTCACGCTTACTGCTCCCTTGAGCCAGTAGGCGAAAACCGCGATTATAAAAATATTTACCAGTATCAGCAGCACCCTGCACGCCTTTTCCGAGAGCACCGTGAGCAGGATGTCGATGCGGATGGAGCTTTGGCGCTTGATGCAGAGGCCGATGCTTATGAAAGCCGACCATATAAAGAAAAACCTTGTGATCTCCTCGGCCCATGAGGGGGAATCATTGAAGATATAGCGCATGATGACCGAGTATGAGATGATCGCGGTGATGAGAAAGAGCAGTACGGCCATTATCGTCTCTTCCAAATGATCATTTACCCACTTGAGCATTCCATTTCCTCCTTGTTCTTTTTCCTGTCCGTTCTCTCCGACGCCGGTACCAAAGAGGGCCGGAAGCTTGCCGAAAAATCAGCTGACTCCCGGCCCCCTGTCAGATTTAGCGAATTCTATCCGCGAGGGATAATCCTATTTTGAGGCTTCCTTCACCGCGTCCTGGAGCTTTTTCACAAGATCCGCCCCGACCGCCTTGCTGATATTGTCATAGACGGGCTTTGACTTCGCCTGCATCTCGCCAAGCAGCTTCTCGTCGAGCTTTATTATCTGAACGTTGTTCTTCTTGAGAATGGCCACCCGGTCGGCGTGGCGCTTGTCGGCCTGCTCGCGGCCCCAGGTGATGACCTCGCGCGCCGCGTCGCGGACAAGTTTCTGCTCCTCCGGCGTCAGCTGGTCATAGATGTTTTTGCTCATGATGATCGTGATCGTATGGAAAAGGTGGTTGGTATCTATCACATACTTCTGCACCTCGTAGAGCTTCGTCGCGACGATGACCTCATAGGGATTCTCCTGTCCCGTCACCGTACCCTGCTGCAGCGCGAGATAGAGCTCGCTGAAAGGGAGCGGCGTGGGATTCGCGCCAAGCGACTGCCAATACTGGACATGATACTTATTCTCCATTGTGCGGAGCTTGAGCCCCTTGAAGTCCTCTATTTTGTTGATCGCCTTATTCGAGGAGAGGACGCGGAAGCCCTGGTCTCCGAAGCCGAGCATGACGATCCCGGCCTTCGCGTATTCGGGTTCGATATTCTTTTGGAACTTGTCGAGCGCGGCGCGCGCCACCTTTTTGTTCGGGAAGAGGTTCGGAAGATCAAAGACGGCGGCCTTCGGCACAAAGTTGACCTGCGGGGCGGTGTTCTGCACCACAAAGGCGAGCTCGCCGTTCTGGCAGCTCTGGGTGATCTCACGGTCGGAGCCGAGCTGTGAGTTCGGGAACGTCGCAACCTTAAAGGCTCCCTTTGACTTCGCCTCAAGCACCTCTTTAAGTTTCTGCGTCATGAGTCCAGTTACGGTGTCATCCGTGGAGTCGTTCGCAATGGCAAATTCTTTCGGAGCGGCCGTCGCCGCCGCCGCAAACAGCATGATACATAATACCGCGGTAAGTGTTGTAAGCTTTTTCATCTATTACACTCTCCTTTTTTATCCGCCCCACTCCTGGGATACGGTTATAGCCAATTATTTAATTCCATTAAATGGAAAAATTATCTAATTACCGGAAACATCTATACAATACCGCCTATTGAAAGCCCTGTCAATATACCAAATCTAAAACAATATATTTTTATATCATCAAAAATTCTTTTAAAGCTAATAAAAAGGTCATGTTCTCCATTCAAATGTTAGAAATAACAAAATATACCTTCTATAAAATAGGAAAAAACTTACCCCGCCTATTTTTCTCTTGAGTTTTAAAAATATATAAATTTGATAATAGAATACCAAATATGATAGAATATATCATTGTACATATCCAGAGAGACTATTATCTATAGAGGTGACCGAAGATGCTCACAGTATACGGCAGTATGCAGTGCCCAAAGACCGTCAAGATCCTCGGCGGCTGCCGGGAAGAGGGAATAGAGATTGAATACAGGGATATCTCCGACTCCCTGAAGCACCTATGGGAGTTTGTCGTCATACGCGACGGCGAAGAGGCGCTGGCGGCCGCGAAAAAGAACAGGCGGCTCGGCATCCCCTGCGTCATCTTTGAAAACGGCGCCATGTTCGACGGCGGCGAGGAGCCCTTCGACTTCACCGCGGTCATGAGGCGGATCAGGGAGAACATATAAAAAGACCGGCAGACCTTCCTCAGTCTGCCGGTCTTTATATATTTGGCGCGGATTCGCGGGCGGAGGCTTCAGAGCCTCTCTCCGTTCTGTTTGAAGAGGTCCACGATCACCGAGAAGTGGCCGCCGATACAGCCGAGGGCCTTTTTCGCGTCGGAGTTCCAGAGCGCGTCGATAAGTTCTTTGTGTTCCCCAAGGATGATATCGGGTTCGCGGCGCGGATATATCGAGTGCATGACGAGGCGCGTCATATCTTCGCGTATCTTCTGCCACATCAGGTTCAGCGTCGAGAGATTCATAAACTGGATTATCGTTGTGTGAAACTCCATATCGTACTTCATAAAATCGATCGGAGAATTCTTCGCGGCCTCCATCTCGTTATAGACCGCCGCCAGCTGCCCGGCGAGCACCTGGGGTTTGCCCTCCTCGATGATCTTCCTGATCGCGAAGGGCTCTATCATCTCGCGCAGTGTAAAAAGCTCGAGGATCTTTGCTATCGTTATCTCGGAAACGACGGCGCGGCGGCGCTCCTCCCAATCCACCCAGCCCTCCTGCGAAAGACGCTTCAGCGCCTCTCGCACCGGCGTGCGGCTGACGCCGAACTCGTCGGCGATCGAACGCTCCATGAGAATGCTGCCCGGCATAAAGTCACCGTTTATTATCTTGTTCTTGATGGCCTCGTAAACGGAGCTGGAGAGATTCTGCTCCCTCTTATGCCCATTGTCGTTCGGAGTAAGCCCAGTCATCACAACACACCCTCGTCAATATGCACGCCGTCTGCGTGAAATTAAATATATTGTACCCGCAATGCTATATCTTTGATATTTACGGGATACCGCCTATCAAAATATATTATCATATTTCGTATACTTCCACGGCAGTTTTATCTCACACCACAAAAAATAACGGCGCCCAAATCATAAATTGACGTCACAATAGCCCAATGGCGAATATGCCCGAATACATACGGGGCAGACGCTGCGTCACATGCCGCCGGAACCATGCCGCATTATATAATTCCAGCTTTTCGGAGTCTGACGTCATTAGCCGTTAAAAACGCCGTTCATATCTTGACGCCATATATTTTTTCATAGTACCGAATTTTACCAGATAAAGTTCGTCAAAATACTCCTCCTTGTCTTCCCAGCCCCAATGTATATATTTTGAGAAATTAAAGAGAGACTTAGGGTCTCCGTCTTTTATGATATCGATCATCTGTTTATGCTCACGCCAGAAAATCCTTTCCCACTTCAAATTTATATTCAAATCTTTGGCGGGAAAGTCGAGAATCAGGTCTCTGTATTTTAAAACGGCGGCCTTAAGAGCCTGATTAGGGCATTCGTTGATCATCAGCATGTGAAAATCGATATTTTTCGCATAGCACATTGATGTGTCGTCATTGTCAAGCATTGACGAGACCTCATTCACTATCGACGTCATACCTTCCAGGGCGTTGTCCCTTATACTGTAAAAGGCGGCCTCCAAGGCCGACGATTCCAACGAACCCGCGATTTCGTTCAATTCAATCAGCTCTTCAAAGGGCCTGTCTCTTACGACGACGCCTTTACAGGGAATGATGCTGACTATGCCCTCGGCCTCCAGCTGGATCATGCAGTCGCGGAAGGGCGTCTTGCTGATCCCCAGCGTCTCCAGAATCTCCTTCTGATTTATCGCCTCGCCCCGTCTGATCTCGCCGGAATTCAATTTCTCTTTTATAAAAGCGTATAACTGCTTGCGTATACTTTCATTGCGAATGAGTTCCAAAAAAACACCTCTTTGCCTCTTGCTAAAATTTCAACAATAGTATAACATGTTTGTGCAATACGCAGCATGCGGAATGCCGCACATCAGTAATTGTACTACATAATTTCTATCAGTTCACACAAAAAAAGGAGGCAGTCAGGATGGAGGTTTCTTTGGATATCTCTAAAATCACTGAGGCTAAGAGGATACGGCAGGTCCGCCTGGGCGCGGCCCCCGTAACACTCGAGGAGTTTGTCGCCGTCGCACGCTTTGGCGCGAAGGTAAGTTTTTCACAGGAGTACCTGGAGCAGGTGACGCGCTCCCGGCAGCTCGCGGAAAAATTTCTCACGGAAAACCGTAAGGTTTACGGCCTCACGACCGGGTTTGGCGACAATGTGCGCAAAATCATCCCTCAGGAACAGGCGGTGGAGCTTCAGGTCAATATTTTACGTTCACACTCCGTTTCCGTCGGAGAGCCGCTGAAAAAGGAGTGCGTGAGAGCGATCTGGCTGATGCAGCTTCTGAGCCTTGGAAAGGGATATTCGGGGATCAGACCGGAGACGCTTTCGCTTATCGCCGAATGTTTGAACAATGATGTTACGCCCTATGTGCCGCAGGACGGCTCCGTGCAGTATTTGGCGATAGAGGGCCAGATCAACCTCATCCTCATGGGCGAGGGCAGGGCGTGGCATAACGGACGCCTGATGAGCGGTGCGGAGGCGCTGGCGGAGATAGGGCAAAAGCCCTGGACGCCAGCTCCCAAAGAGGGGCTCTGCCTGACAAACGGCGCGAACGCCGCTACCGGCGTCAGCGCGCTGGCTCTGTATGACAACCTGATCGCGGCGCAGACTGCGGACATCGCGGCGGCGATGGCCTTCGAAGCCTTCCGCGGCACGATCCTCGCCTGTGACGAGCGCCTGCATTCGCTGAAAAAACACCCTGAGCAGGCAAACTGCGCGGCCAACATCCGCACTATGCTCTCAGACAGCGCGATCATGAAAAAATATATCCACGCCAAGGTACAGGACGCCTATATTTTACGCTGCATCCCGCAGATGCACGGAGCGTCCAAACGCTTTATAAAGGACTGCGCCGCAAATATTCTTGAAGAGATGGCCTCGTGCAGCGACAATCCCGTGCTGTTCCCCGAGGGCGGCGACGGCACCGCGCTGATGGGAGCCAATTTTGATTCCACCTTCGCGAGCGGCAGCGCCGATATTCTCTGCATGGCGGCGGCAAACCTCGCGAAGTTCTCGGAACGCAGAACGGACCGCCTGACTAACAGGTATCTGAATCAGACCTACCCCGCGTTCCTCGCCGAAAGGCCCGGCGTAGACAACTGCTACATGATAGTCCAGTATACGGCGGCGGCGCTGGTGGGCGAGATACGTTCTCTCAGCGCTCCGGCGACGGCCGACAGCGTCCCCACCTGCGCGAACTGGGAAGATCCCGTCAGCATGGGCTGGTGGGCGGCGAGAAAATCGCTGATGGTCGCTAAAAAGCTGCACTACGTGCTGGGCATAGAGCTGATGGCGATGACCCGCGCCTTCGACCTGCTGCAAAAGGAGGAGGATGGCTTCGCGAGCGCGACGAAGACCGTCCACGATAAAATCAGAGAGGTCGTCCCCCCGGTGGAAAAGGACCGCTATTTCGGCCCCGACATTGAAAACACCGCTGCGCTGGTATCCGACGGGACGATCATCGAAACCGCGGAAGAAATTGCCGGAACCTTGGCGCTTTAGAAAAGTGCCGGTCAATTCAGTTTATCAACCAAATCACTAACGTGTAATCAGGCAATCGGGTGCGCCGTCCGTCAAACGGGCCGCCGGCACAGAAGGCAAAACGCCGGAGCCATGAACAGGAACCGCCCGGGATACGGACGGCACACATAACCGACGGTTATTAAAAAACGGAAGGGAGAGACTTAACATGTCAACAAAAGAAACTTTCAGCAACAGATTATCTTTTATCTTCTCCGCGCTTGGCTGCGCCGTGGGCTGCGGCAATATCTGGAGGTTTCCCTATCTGGTCGGTAAATACGGCGGCGGCATCTTCCTGCTGATGTACCTCGTCATACTATTCGCCATCGCCTGTCCCTTGCTGACAATGGAATTTTCACTTGGAAGGCTTACGCGCAAAGAGCCGATTGCGGCCTACCAGGAGGTCTCTAAAACAAAGGGCTGGGGTATCACCGGTTTTTTGGGGATAGCCGTGTCGTTCTGCTGGCTGGCCTATCTGACTCCAATATTCGGCATTCTGGTCGGGTATTTGTTCAAATTCATGACCGGCTCTTTTGACGGTATGTCGCCCACTGAGATAGCGAACAGCTATGAGGTCTACAGAACTCAGGGCAACCTCATAGCGGCACAGTCGATGATCCTGCTCGTGATCATCGCCGCCGCGCTGCTCAAGGGGGTCAGAAAGGGACTTGAAAGACTTAATAATATATGTATGCCCTCGCTGATCATAATTCTGATCCTGCTCTGTATACGTTCATTGACATTACCCGGCGTCGGGGCTGGGCTTGATTTTTATCTGAGACCAGACTTTTCAAAATTTACGGCCGAAGCGCTGATCGCCGCCCTGGGACAGGCGCTCTTCTCCGTCGGCGTAGGCGTCGGCTGCGGCATCGTCTTTGGCAGTTACCTGCCTGACGACAAAACTAATCTCTCTAAAAACAGCATCGTCGTCTGTTTGGGAGACACGGCGATCGCCTTCTGCGCCGGGCTGATGATCTTCCCGAGCATCTTCTCCTTTGGGCTTGAACCCAGCGCGGGGTCGGGACTGCTCTTCATCACGCTTCCCAACGTCTTTGTGCAGCTGCCGTGGGGAAACCTCATCGCCGTTCTGACCGTCCTGCTATTCATGCTCGCCATGCTGACTTCACAGATAGCCTGCCTTGAGACGCTGGTCTGTTTCGCTACCGAACGTTTTAAAATTTCCCGTTCGCGCTCGCTTGCGGTGATCGTCCCCATTATGGCGGCGCTCGCCTGGCTGAACTCCGTTTCGACAGTCTCTTTCGATTGGTTTGACTGGGTGACATCATATATCTTCCTAAACGGCGGCGCGCTGATAAGCTCCATCTTCTTCGGCTGGGTATGGGGACCGGAGAGGGCGCTCAACGCCGCCGGAATAACCTCCCATCGGGAGATATGGGCCTTTGCGATAAAATATGTCGTTCCCGCAGCGCTGCTCGTCATCAATATTACAAGCCTCTGCACGCTGTAAGTAAAAGTATGGCTCTCCGCTCCGTCTCGTCGGCAAAATGATACGCGGCGGAGAGCTTTGTTCAAGTTATATCCCATTATACAGAGATGAGGAATCCGGTATGAATAAATATGATTTTGTCGGGGAATCCTTCAGCATAAACGACGCGGCCGCGAAGGCGACGGGGGCGATGAAATTCGCCTCGGATATAAACCTGTACAGGGAACTCCATTTGAAATTGATTTTGAGCGAAGCCGGCCACGCTCTGATAAAAAATATAGACGTCTCCGAGGCCGAAAAGGTCGGAGGCTACCGGGCTATATTGAGCTATAAAGATTACCGGGGGAAAAAATTCAACAGTTACAGGACGTTTCCCGATCAGCCGGACTGCCCGGAGGACAGGTACATCTTTGCGGACAAAGCCCGCTTCGTTGGAGATATCATTGCGGTCGTCGCCTGCGAGACAAAGGCCGCGGCGGAGAGGGCGGCAAGGCTGGTGAAGGTTGAATATGAAGAACTGCCGGTAATGGCCTCCCCCGTCGAGAGCCTGAGAGACGGCGCCGCGCCGATACACGAGGGCGGCAATCTGATCGAAGAATTTGAAAGGGTCCGCGAGGGGAAGCAGTTCGCCACCGGCGCGGAGGAGGCCTTCAGGGTCACGACCGACATACGGACACAGAAGATGAACCACGTCGCCATGGAGACACATTCTTATCTGGCCGACTGGAACGCACAGGACGGGGTCACCATCTGGACTCCCACGCAGGGCATCTACGGTATACGCACGGTGGTCGCCGATATGCTGGACCTGCCATATTCCAAAGTCCGTGTCGTAAAGGTCCCGATGGGGGGATCTTTTGGGGGAAAGCAGGAATTTATCTATGAACCGCTCGTCGCTTTCGTGGCCAAAAAGCTGGAGCGCCCCGTCAAACTCCATCTTACGCGGCGCGAAAGTATGATCGCGACGATAAACAGGACGGACTGCGCCACGAAAATAACGACCGCCTTCGACGCCGGCGGGCGTATACTCTCCTGCGAAGTCGACAACCTCGTCGATTCTGGGGCCTACTGCAGTTCAGGACTTGATTTCGCCCATGCCGTCAGCGGTAAGATACCGCGCCTTTACCGTTGTCCGCTGTACAGACATCGCGGCAGGGTCTGTTATTCGAATTCCCCCATCGCGGGAGGAATGCGCGGCTGGGGCAGCCCCGAGATCATGACGGCGCTGGAGCTGCATATGGATGACGCCGCGCGCAAGCTCCGGACAGCCCCCGTCGAACTGCGGCTCAAAAATGTGGTGGAGGCCGGCGACGTCGATATCTGCAACGGCATTTCGCTGGGTAATGCGCAGATTAAAAGATGCCTCAGGGAGGGCGCGGAGGCCTTTCGCTGGAAGGAGCGGTTTGCCGCGCCTCACGGACAGGGGCGCTTTCGCCGCGGGGTGGGAATCGCCTGCGGCGCGCATAAGAACGGCATCTTCTCCGGCTCACCAGACCTTAGCGGCATGACGCTGAGTATGAACGAGGACGGCACCGTCAACCTGCGAACCTCGGTACACGACGTCGGCTGCGGCACTGTACGCTCAATGCAGATCATCCTCGCAGAGGTGCTGCGTATGGACCCAGACCTCATCTTCGTCACGGAGGGCGACACCAAATTCACGCCTTATGACTGCGGAACCTACGGCAGCAGAACCACCTACGTCGCCGGCGCCTGCGCTAAAGAGACCGCGGAAAAATTTAAAGAGCTGATGCTCAGGACCGCCTCCAAGCTGCTCGGCATTCCCGCATCGGGCCTTACGCTGCGTGATGGGCGCGTGGCCGTCACGGACGCCACGGCCGGCGGCATAAGCTACAGGGAACTTGCAGCAAGGGCGATCAACGAGCTGAGCACGGAGATGATTCTCACCAATTCCTATAAAAGCGATTCCAACCCCGGCTCTTACGCGGTAAATTTCGCGGAGGCTGAGGTGGACACCCTCACCGGGCTGGTAAAGATCACCGATTTTCTCTCCGTCAACGATATCGGCCAGGCGATCAACAGGCAGATGGTATTCAACCAGATCGGCGGCGGCGTGCAGATGGCGGCCGGGTTCGCCCTCTGCGAAGATTTGGGAATAAATTCAAAGGGCGTCTCTACAAAAGATTCCCTTAAAAAATACAACACTCTCAATGCGGTCGATATGCCGGCGGTCAAGGCTATCCTCGTTGAGGAGGGCGGCGATAAGGGCCCCTTCGGGGCAAAAAGCATCGGTGAGATTTCCACCGTTCCGGGGGCGGCCGCCATCGTGAACGCGGTCAACAACGCGCTGGGTACGTCGATCAGAGAGCTTCCGCTCACTCCGGAACGCATAGTGGAAGCCTTCAGGCTGATAAAGGGGTGATGCTCGATGTTGATAAAATTTGAGTTAAACGGCAAAAGATACGAGATGGAGGCCGACCCGGCGGCGAGGCTGCTGGATTTCCTGCGCGACGAGATGGGACTTACCGGCGCTAAAGAGGGCTGCGGCGAGGGCGAATGCGGGACATGCACCGTCATCGTGGACAAGAGGGCCGTCCACTCCTGCCTGATGATCGCCGGACAGATAGACGGCAGGTCGCTGCTTACGGTGGAGGGGCTCGCAGAGAGCGACGGCAGCCTTTCACCGCTGCAGAAGGCCTTTATCAAACACGGCGCGATACAGTGCGGCTACTGCACGCCCGGCATGTTGATGTCCGCCGCCGCCCTGCTCTATGAAAATCCCGACCCTACGGAAGAAGAGATACGGACCGCCATCGCGGGCAACCTCTGCCGCTGCGGCGACTACAGCGCGATCTCGCGCGCCGTCAAAGAGGCGGCCGCGGTGCTTCGGAGCGCTAAGGAGGAGGCGTGCCCCAATGAATAACATAAGGATGTACAGCCCCCGGTCTTTAGAGGAACTTGCAACGGCCTTATCCAAGGCGACGGAACGGAGCAGGATAATTGCCGGCGGCACCGACCTTACGATCGCAATACACGAGGGAGAGGCCTGTCCAGATATCCTCATCGACGTCAGCCGCACGGCGGCGATGCGCGATATCGCCGAATATGCGGAAGAGGATAAAATTACGATCGGAGGAGCCGTAACTTTCACAGAAATGGAGAACGACCCGCTGATCAAAAAATATTTTTTCTCTCTCCAAAGCGCGGCGTCAGGTGTAGGGTCGAAACAGATACGCAACCGCGGAACGATCGGAGGCAACCTCGCAAACGCTTCGCCGGCGGGAGACATGATGCCGCCGCTGACGGCCCTGGATGCGAGAGTCGTGACCATAAACGCGAAGGGCGAAGAGACGCGCCGGACCGTAAAAGAGATCGTCTCCCCGGAAAGCCCCGCAAAGCTTAAGTTTGACGAGGCCATTATCCGCATAGAGATCCCCAAACCTCGTGAAGGTAACGTCAATCTGTTCGCCAAGCTGGGATCGCGCAGGGCCGTATCCATCGCCCGTCTAAGCGCCGCGCTCAGCGCGGAATTTCACAACGGCGTGATTACGAACCCCATCGTGATACTGGGGGCCCTGGGCAAGGCTCCCGTCGAGGCGCGGATATCCGCCTCCGCCATAGACGGCCTCCCGCTTACGGAGGAGACAAAAATCCGTTTCGCCGAAGCGATGACAAAAGAGATCGATCTGGCAATTCCCGGACGCTATTCGCAGCCGTACAAGCGAGAGGCGGTAAAGGGGCTGGCGCTCGACCTGCTTTCGCCGCTTCCGTGCTGACAGAGATACTGAGACAGGCGCGGCGTTATCCACCAGCCGCGCTTAAATTTATGATACGACCGCCATGCAGCGAGGCAAACGCGCCACGCCTTTTAATGAAAACATTGAGCGGTCCCCAAAATACAGCGCAGCGGCATTTTCCGCCTTTACATCGGACAGGAAGGCCCCTATAAATATCTGCAAAAGTAAACGACAGTTTTTTCTCCTCATCCCTGAAACAGCCTGCGGCGCATGTTGCGCAAACGACAAAAAAGACGCCGCCCGGCAATAACGGTGGCAAACCTTCAAACCTACGCCCTGCCTCATGCCCTTTATTGCTTGTATGTCCGAAAACCGCCGGAACATGAAATAGAAAAGTGATATATTTTGTGTCAGGGGGTGAAGGGATGCTGCCAGAAAACAAAGAGGCCTGCTATGAGGTATTCAAATCAAAAGACGCCAGATTCGACGGGCGGCTGTTCGTTGGTATTTCGTCCACTGGAATCTACTGTCGTCCTGTATGCAGAGCCAGACTTCCCAAATTTGAGAATTGTACTTATTTTACCACTGCCGCCGAAGCGGAGCAGGCAGGGTTCCGCCCCTGTCTGCTCTGCCGGCCAGAGCTTGCTCCGGGTAACTCCATCGTGGACGCTTCCTCAGCGCTGGCGCATAAAGCCGCGCGGCTGTTAGAGGAAAATTGCGGGAACGGACTGGGTTTGAAGGAGTTATCCTCCCGGCTGGGCTGTACGGACAGACATCTGCGCCGGGTGTTTTTAGAAGAATACCGCGTCACACCGGTACGGTATCTACAGACTTGCCGCCTGCTGCTGGCTAAGAATCTGATGACCGATACGGACCTGCCAGTGCTGGACGTTGCCATGGCCGCCGGTTTCGGCAGCCTGCGGCGCATGAATGAGCTTTTCCAGAAACAATATAAACTGTCACCTACCAACCTGCGCAAAGAAATAACGGAGAATGGCTCTCACAAAGGAGAAACCGCCATAACCGTAGCGTACCGTCCGCCCTATCGCTGGGACGCGATGCTGGATTTTCTGGCCGCCCGCGCCATTCCCGGAGTGGAAACAACGGCCGGCCGCTGTTACGCACGTACTGTCCGCCTGCAAAATCGAGATGGAAAGGTTTATTGCGGATGGGTGCGAGTAGAGCATTTTGCAAATAAAAACAGCCTGCGTGTAACCCTGAGCGATTCTTTGATTTCCATATTGACACAGGTTCTCTTTCGGGTGCGCCGCCTGTTTGATCTTTACTGCGAACCTGTATTGGTTTATGAAAAGCTGCGGGAAATGAACGAATTACGCGCCGGCCTTTGTGTTCCGGGAACCCGTGTCCCGGGGTGCTTTGATCCTTTTGAAACTTCCGTGCGGGCTATTTTAGGGCAGCAGATCACAGTAAAGGCGGCGGGAACACTGGCCGGCAGGTTGGCAGAGCATTTCGGCACTCCCATTGAAACTGGTATGGATGGGTTGAACCGGATATTTCCAACAGCAGAGGACATCCTGGCTATCGGCAAAGGCATTCAAGATCAATTTGGTCTGTTGGGAGTAACTACGGCCCGTTCTGACTGCATCCGCGCATTGGCAGAGGCGTTAATTTCCGGTGAAATCGACTTAAACCAGTGTGCCGACCCCGAACGTGAAATGGAAAAACTACAAAATATCCGGGGCATCGGCAGATGGACAGCTCAATATATCGCCATGCGGACCATGGACTGGCCGGATGCTTTTTTAGAAACAGACGCAGGAATCAGACACGCGCTTCCTGGCCGTTCGCCGAAAGAACTACTGGAACTGTCAGAGCGATGGCGGCCATGGCGCAGCTATGCGACCGTGAATCTATGGAACACCTTATAGGAGGTACCACATTGTATTATTTCACAACATATTCGTCACCGGTGGGAACGATTACATTAGGCGGCGACGGCGAAAATCTGGCAGGACTTTGGATAGAAGGACAGAAATATTTTAGTGATACAGCCCCTGAGGATATGTCGAAAAAAGATGATCTGCCGGTATTCACCGCCGCCAAGAGGTGGCTTGACCGATACTTTACAGGAAAAAAACCTCTGATCTCGGAACTTCCCCTGCGCCCTGCCGGCGGCGGGTTTCGCCAAAGGGTATGGAAGATTCTGTGTGAGATACCTTATGGCGACGTAACCACCTATGGCGCCATCGCGGGAAAGATAGCGAAACAGACAGGAAAGGAATCCATGTCAAGTCAGGCGGTAGGCGGCGCGGTGGGGCATAATCCCATCTCTATCATCATTCCCTGCCACCGGGTAGTGGGAAGCGGCGGCAGTCTGACCGGATATTCCGCAGGAATTTCGGTAAAGGTCAAACTTCTGGCGCATGAGAGTGCGGATATGTCCCGCCTGTTTGTTCCCAAGAGAGGTACGGCGCTTTAGGGAATAAAAATTTCAATGATAATTATCTGTAAATTTGATCGAAAAGGGAGCAAATAACATGATTTACTGGATCATGGCGGCATTCTGCGCATTTTTTATAAAAGGGCTTTGCGCTTTCGCCAACACCTTGGTTTTTACCACGATCCTAAGTTTCGGGAATAATAACATAAATATAACGCCGGTGGAGCTGCTGCTAGGATATCCGAGTAATTTAATCATCGGATGGAAAGAGAGAAAAGCGGCCGTCTGGAAGGTCTGTCTGCCAATGGCGGGGCTTGTGCTCCTTGGAAACATCCCGGGGATATTTCTCCTGAAAAATGTAAATCCACAGACAATCAAGGTGATCTTTGGATTTGTGATCGCCGCAATCGGAATTGAGATGTTTCTGCGCGAATCAAAAGAAAAGAAATCCAGGAAATCGAAGGTTGTGCTGGGAATTATCGGCCTGTTATCGGGCGTCCTATGCGGGCTTTTTGGAATCGGGGCGCTGCTCGCGGCATATGTGAGCCGTGTGACAGATAACAACAGCGCATTCAGAGCAAATATCTGTGTGGTTTTCTTAATAGAGAATACCTTTCGCATTATCATCTATATGTCAATGGGAATTCTGACTTTTGACATTTTGAAACAGGCAGCCGTTTTGATTCCAGCTATGCTAACCGGCCTGTTCTTAGGCATAAAAAGCAGCCAGATTCTGGATGAAAGAATAGTGAAGAAGACTGTGATTATCATGCTGCTCATTTCAGGAATCGCGCTGATCGTCAATAACATACGTATATAAGCAATCCCCAGATTACCGGGATTAATTAAACAGCTAAAAATCATGCGGACGCAGTTCAGCATCGTTATCGAAAGTCACTCTCCGCTAAGATGACGCCGGTGTCACGCCTCTGGAAAGTGGCATACGCCACGAGCCGTACCATATCTTCGTTCTCCCGCCCCTCTCCCTCTATACTTATCATCACGCACACAATGGTATATAATCCCACGGTACGGGAATAAAAAATCTCTCCCCCGTATTTCTGCCGCAGCGCAGAGGGATTGGAGTGTTATGCCGTGGGAACGGCCTTGGAGCGCGCTTTCGCCTCGATCTTTATAATAGTACTCGGATATTTTCTGAAACGCGTCGGCCTCTTCGGTAAGGATGATTATGACGTGGCGGCGAAGATCTGCATGAACGTCACGCTGCCCGCGGCTATCATCACCGGCTTCGGCAGCTATGAGCAGGATTATTCCCTCTTTATCGTCGTTCTGCTCGGGGCGCTCTGCAACGCGGCGATGATCGCCGCCGCCTGGTTCATCACCG
Organism: Cloacibacillus porcorum; assembly: GCF_001701045.1. Taxonomy (GTDB): domain Bacteria; phylum Synergistota; class Synergistia; order Synergistales; family Synergistaceae; genus Cloacibacillus; species Cloacibacillus porcorum. Next base: position 421,465 of record NZ_CP016757.1, on the reverse strand, counting down.
CGCGCTCCGCGAGGAAGGAACGGATCTTTCAGCTCTTTGCCCTGCCTGGATATCAGATCGGCACCTTCACGCTGCCCTATATCGGCGGCATACTCGGCCCCTACGGCATACTGGTCACCTGTATGTTCGACATGGGGAACGCGCTCTTCGCCTGCGGCGGCACCTACGCGATCGTATCGGCCTCCCCCGCCGTGGAGGGCGCGGAGAGGCTGCCGGTCAAAGAGCTTATAAAAAGAGTCTTTTCCACCGTCCCCTTTTTGATTTACATCATCGCCATGGTATGGGTCTCCCTCGGCCTCACCGTTCCCGGCTGGCTGCTTGTCCTCGCGGCGCCGATCGGCGCGGCCAACGCCTTAGTAGCAATGTTCATGATCGGAATGATGATCGAGATACGGCTGGGGCGCGGCGAACTGGCGGCGACCGCCGCGACGCTTGCCATACGCTACGCCGTCTCGGCGGCGCTGGCGCTGTTTTTATATTTCTGCACGCCCTTTCCGCTCGTGATACGCCAGGTGCTGGCGCTCGTCGTTTTCTCGCCCGTCTCCGCGCTCGCGCCGATATTCACCGCCCGCTGCGGCGGGGATATCGGCCTGGCAGGCTTCGCCGGTTCCATATCCATCATCCTGAGCATCGCCGCAATGACTGTCTGCATGATGCTGATGGGGATTTGATTCTTAATTTACAAAGGGCCGCTTGGCGGCGGATGTACGCGGTAAGCGGTCCTTTACGGTCTTTATTTATTTAGGCTGGGGGATGTTGAAGTCCTTCGGCGACTTTTTCGCGCCGCCCGCGTTGTAGATCAGCCAGCTCGCCGTCGATTCGAATTTCTTCGTGAAGTCCGCCGCCTTCTGTCCCGTAAGTCCCATCTTAAAACCGCCCGAGTTCGCCACAAACTCCGTGAAACGCGCCTCGTTGTAGGCCTTCGTAAAGGCCTCCGTCAGCTTCGCAACCACATCCTTCGGCGTACCCTTTTTCACGAACACTCCGTAGAAGGGACCCCACGGCAGATACTGCTTGTACTCAGGATATATCTCCGTGATCGCCGGCACGTCGGGAAGCTGCGGCACGCGCTCCGTGCGCAGCACCGCGAGCCCGCGCAGGCGGCCCCCCTTGATGTATTCGACCGACGTCGAAAGCGCCAGCGGCATCACCTCCGCGTGGCCGCCCATGACCGCCGTCGCTCCCGGCCCGTCTCCGTCAAACTGGATCATGTTGAACTGGATATTATGCAGGTTTTTCATCATCGCTCCCGCCACGTAGGGAAGGCCGCCGGTGCCGGAGGTACCCATCTTGATCTTGCTGTTTTTCTTCGCCGCCTCGACGAGGTCTTTCATCGTCTTGTAGGGCGTCTCGGGGTTGACGCAGATGACGACGGCGCCCTCGACGGGGATGATGATGGGTTCAAAATCATTAAAGCTGAGTGGTGAGAGTCCGAGCACCCTGTAGGTGGCGGGGTTCTCCGCGGCGTAGAGCAGGGTGTAGCCGTCAGCCGGCATGTTGGCGACCATCGTCGTGGCGACCGCGCCCGTGGCGCCGGTCTTGTTCTGCAGGATGATGGTCTTGCCAAGATACTTTTCCGCCAGCGGCGTGATGGCGCGCGAGACTCCGTCGCAGCCTCCGCCGGCGCCCCACTGGATGATACCCTGGATATTTTTCTCAGGGTAGGCCGCGAGGGCCTCCTGCGCGATAAGGACAGCCATAAGCGCCAACAACAATATTTTTCTCATTTTGTATACTTCCCTTCTTCGGTAATTTTATTTATGTTTCGGTAAATCGTTGAGGAACTTTTCACAGCCCGCAGCCATCACCTCCACCGGCGGAGTTTCGCCCGTCCAGATACGCACCGCCTCCGCTCCCTGATAGACGAGCATCCACATGCCGTCCAGCGTCCGGCAGCCGCGCGCGGCGGCTCCGCGCAGCAGGCGTGTCTCGCGTGGGTTATAGACGATGTCACAGACGAAGTGGCGCGGAGAGAGCAGCGAAGTGTCGAAGGCGAGCCCATCGACGGCGGGCCACATTCCCAGGGAGGTAGCCTGAACGACGATATCGGTGTCCGCAAGCGCGCGTTCGATACTTGCGTCGTCGAGCGCCATCGCCTCCGCGATGCCGACTCGCCTCGCATTCATATCGCCGGCGAGGCTCTCCGCCTTTTCAAGGCTGCGGTTTACAATGTAAAATTTCGCGCCGCCGGCGATCGCGAGGGCCGAGGCCACGCCGCGCGCCGCGCCGCCCGCACCGACGACGAGGCATCTTTTGCCGCGCGGGTCGACGCCGCCACGTTCCCGCAAGGCGCGCACAAAACCGGTGCCGTCCGTGTTGTAGCCGATTTTGCGCCCCTCTTTGAAGAGCACCGTATTCACCGCGCCAGACTCGGAGGCCGAGGGATGCAGCTCGTCCATCAGCTCTTTGACCGCCACCTTATGCGGTATCGTCACATTACAGCCCATGAAACCCATCGCCGCCATTGAGCCGACGATACCGGCCATACGCGAGGGCTCCGCCGGAACGGGGATATAGAGCGCGTCAAGCCCCATCTCCGCGTAGGCGTCGTTGTGCATCACCGCCGAGGCGGAGTGGCCGAGCGGCCAGCCGATGAGCGCCGCCGGCCTGGTATTCGCCGAGATGGGCAGCTCCCTCTTTTTGTAGGCTTTCAGCCCCGCCGCCGCCCTCTCCCGAAGCAGCGCGGCGGCACAGCCGCCATGCTCCGCCGCGTCCTCTCCCCACAAAGCCGCGCCATTGTCCTCCGTCATAACGTTCTTTTCCCACATAATTATGTTCTCCTTTCGTAAGCTCTTCCACATAAAACCATGCGCCAGCCGTCAAAGGGCACAAGGCCACCATCGGCTGAAGATTAAATCTTATTTCAGCCTTCCCATTTGTCTTTGTCTGTCGTATTAGCGGAGGGAAACAAAAAAGACCGCGGCCCCTGCGGGCGGCGGTCTTGAAGTATCTCTCAGATCTTTTACTTTATCAGGTCCGAATCACTTCGCGAAAAACGCCAGAAACCCCGAGGCATCAAACGAGCGGGGAAAAGTAAAAAACCAATAAAAGTAAAAGTTTTTATTTAACAGCGCTTTTCCCATAACGTGAGCCTCCCTCTTTCGCGGACGTGACCGTCTCTTGTTTTTGTGAGGTGAATGATACCGCTGTCATTTGTATCTGTCAAGTATGCAAAAGAGCCGCAGCTTACCGTAAACGGCGGGGAAAATAAACTTACTGTTATTTTACCGCCTTTTTCTGTACCGTCGCGCAGGCCACCGCGGCCATTATTATCGCGCAGCCAGCAAGCTCGTACCCAGTGGGATAGAGGCCGAGGACGAGCGGCGTTATGATGAGCGCGAAGACCAGCTCAAGCGTGCATATGAGGCTGACCAGCGAGGCGGGGATGCGTTTCAGCGCGTTGAACATGAATCCGAAGCCCAGCAGCCCCGCGCCGAGCGCCGAGTACTGCATCAGCGCGAATACGGCCCCGTCGATTGCCCTGAGGTCGCCCCAGCCCATCAGCACGGACTTTCCGGCGATGAGCATCGCGCCGCCGAAAAGATGCACGTAAAAGAGCTGTATCAGCGGGTTCGTCGCGCCGCCCATCAGTATCCGGCGGGAGACGAGCGTCTGCCCGGAGAGGCCGATCAGCGAGGCAAGCGCCCACAGCAGACCGGCAGGCGAGACGGAGAACATGCCGCCCTCCTGCCCCATAAATCCGACATAGAGGCCGCCAACGATCATGAAGCCCGCGGCTATCTGCATCTTGGAGGGCTTTTCATGCGTTATGAAGTATGAACCGGCCATCGTCACCAGCGGGAAGGTATAGTGCAGCATAAGCGCCTGGGGCACGGTGAGGTAAAAGCAGGAGACCATAAAGCCGCAGGCGTTCATCACCACCGTCAGAAAGCCGAGAAAAACATAGGTGCGCATGAGGCTGCGTCCGATCCTGTACCACCCCGGCCCGAGGCTGTATCTGAGGTAGAGGGACATCAGGATCACGACGAGCACCGCACGGTAACACATTACCGAGACCATGCTGACCCCCTGCGTACCGATAAACTTCGCGAGCGGGCTCATACCGCCCCATAGCACGGCGGTGCCCAGAGCCATCATCACGCCGCGTGTGTAGTTATTTTTCATCTTTTCACCTTTTCATCTCTTGAATCCGGCTATAAGTCCCTGCTTAGAGCACAGTTTTATGTAATTTACAAAGCGCACCGCCGCGGGCGGCAGGTAACGGTTGGCGTTGTAGGCCATGTAGAGCGTACAGTGGGCGTCAAAGTCCTCCACCCTCAGGGTGCGGACGCTGAGCTTCTTGAGCGCGTCGGTGACGGCGACGAAGGCCACTCCGAAACCGGCGGAGACCAGAGAAAATATCGCCTCTTCGTCAGGCGCCTCGTAGGCGACCCTGGGCACCACGTCGACGCTCTTCAGCAGGTGTTCCACCAGCCGCCTTAGCCCAGAATCGTCCTCGTAGAGTATGTAGGGATAGGGCTCTATCTCGCGCAGGCAGATACTTTCGCGCTCCGCCAGCGGATGATCGGCGGGAACAATGACAGCCATCTCCTGACAGAACAGGGGGAAGAGCGACAGGTCGGGAACCTCCTTCTCCGTGGTACAGAAGCCGACGTCGAAGAGCCCCTCTTTGAGTCCCGCTATCACCTGCGGCGAATTCAGCTGTTTGAAGTTGAAGATTATCTTTTCGTTCTCTTTGCGGCGCAGAAATTCGCGCGCGAGGCGCGGTACGAAGCCATAGCTCCAGGGAGGATTATAGGCGATGTTGATATCGCCCTCGGTCTCGCTCGCGAGGCGCTTCATCTTTATGTTTATCGTGGTGAGCGAGTCCAGCAGCGGCGTTATCTGCTCATAGTAGAGCCGTCCGTATTTCGTGAGGGAGATGCTGCGCTTTTCACGCTTAAAGAGCGGCACGCCGAGCTCGGTCTCCAGATTGGAGATCGAAATGCTGATCGTCGACTGTGAGATAAGCAGCTCCTCAGAGGCCTTCCTGAAATTGAGCAGGCGGGCTACTACACAGAAATATGTCAGCTGCTGCAGCGTCATGGCGGAGACCCTCCCGGCAAAATAGTACGGAGGCGGCCTCTGAAAGGAGAAGCCGCCTCCGTTATTATAGCCTATTTATGGGCGGGACGCGGAATGCCGAATTTCTCGGGCGATTCCTTCGCGCCGCCGGCGTCATAGAGAAGCCATGCGCTGACCGACTGGTTCTGGTTGATGTATTTGCGCGCCGCCTCTCCGGTGAGGCCAAGCTTCACGCCGCCCATCGTCTTCGCGAATTCGTCGAATTTGGGGTCGTTGTAGGCCTTGAGATAGGCCTTCTGGAGCGTGTCATAGGCCTCTTTCGGCGTGCCCTTCTTTACAAATACGCCGAAGAAGGCGCCCCAGGGAAGGTAGGGCTTGTATTCCTTAGCGTAGAATTCCGTGATCGCGGGGACCTGCTTCACCGCCGGCACGCGCTCGGGCGAGATTACCGCGAGGGCGCGCACGTTGCCGGCGTTGATGAAGTTCGCGCAGGAGAGGAGACCAACCGCGACGGCGTCGATATGCTTGCCCATGATTGCCGTGACCGCCGGACCCTCGCCGTCAAACTGTATCTGCGGGAATTTAACGCCGTGCACCTTTTCGATCATCGTCGTGGCGACGAAGGGAAGTCCTCCGGGGCCCGTGGAGCCCATCTTGACCGTTTTACCGGACTTTGCCGCTTCGATAAGGTCTTTGAATGTCTTATAGGGCGAATCCTTCGGGACAACTACCACGCCGACGTTGGCCATCATCAGCAGCACGGGGTCAAAATCGGCGTAGTCTATCTTCGCGAGGCCGGTGACCTTATAAAGGTTGGGGTTCTCCGCGCCAAAGAGCAGCGTGTAGCCGTCGGCGGGGAGGTTGTTTACAAATGTCGTGGCGATCGCGCCCGTCGCGCCGGTCTTGTTCTGCATAATAACCGTCTTGCCAAGCTCTTTGCCCGCCATCGGCGTTATCGCGCGCGCGACGTTGTCCATCGCTCCGCCCGCGCCCCACATGATATACCCCTGCAGATTCTTCTCGGGATAGGCGGCGAAGGCCGCCTGCGCCATCAGGGCCGTGAAAAGCACCGTCAACAATAATTTCTTCATTGTCCTCATACTTCCTTTCGTTTTTATAACAGTGATTTAATGTTTCTGTAAATCCTCAAGAAAACGTTCGCATCCCGCGGCCATCACATCAACCGGAGGCTCCATGCCCGTCCAAATACGGACCGCCTCCGCGCCCTGATATACGAGCATCCACATGCCGTCCAGCGTCCGGCAGCCGCGCGCGGCCGCCTCGCGCAGAAGGCGCGTCTCCCGCGGGCTGTAGACGACGTCGCAGACAAAGTGGCGCGGCGAGAGAAGCGAGGTGTCGAAGGCGACCGTATCTTCGTTCGGGCGCATCCCAAGACGCGTCGCGTGGACGACGAAGTCCGCCTCCTCAAGAGCGCCGCCGACGCCCTTTTTATCAAGGACCAACGGCCTGGCCGATCCCGGACGCAGCGCGTTCATATCATCGGCGAGGCGCTCCGCCATTTCGTATTCCTCCGCGCGGTTGGCGATGAGGAATTTCGCGGCTCCGGCGATCGCGAGCGCGGAGGCGACGCCGCGCGCCGCCCCTCCCGCGCCGATCATCAGGCAGCTCTTGCCGGAGGGATGAAAACCGCCCTTCTCTATCAGGGCGTGTACAAAGCCGGTGCCGTCCGTGTTGTAACCGATCCTGCGCCCCTCTTTGAAGAGCACGGTGTTCACGGCCCCGGACTCGGCCGCCGAGGGGTGGAGCTCATCCATGAGCTCCTTCACGGCCACCTTGTGCGGTATAGTCACGTTGCAGCCCATGAACCCCATCGTCTCCATCGCCTTCACCGCCTCCGCGGCATTTTGCGGCTCCACCGGCAGGGGCAGATAGATGGCGTCAAGTCCCATCGCGGCGTAGGCGTCGTTGTGCATCTCGGCGGAGGCCGAGTGGCCGAGCGGCCACCCGATCAGCGCCGCGAGTTTCGTATTTACGGATATCGGCAGCTCCCTGTTTTTATAGGGACACATGGCTCATGCGATCCCCCGCCATTTCTTGTAGGTCTTGGTCTGGGTAAAGATCATCAGGAAGATGAATACGCAGAGGATGAGGCTTATCGGGCTCGTCACAAATCCCTCGAGGAAGGGCAGGAGTTCGTTTTCCGCGCCCTGCATCGCGCGGCGGTAGTTCGCGTCAAGCATCGGGCCAAGGATTATGCCGAGCACCATCGGTCCCGTCGCGTAGCCGTATAGCCGCATGAAGTAGCCGAGCACGCCGAAGCCTATCATATAGAAGATGTCCACGACGCTGTTCTGAATCGCGTAGGTCCCTATCACCGAGAGGATGATGACTATCGGCATGATTATGCTTTTGGGGATCTCTATTATCTTCGCGAAGGGTTTGACGCTCAGCAGTCCGAGGACGAAGAGCGCGATGTTCGCCACCACCAGCAGGCTTACGATCATCCAGAAGAGGTGCGGCGTCTCGATCATCAGCATCGGTCCCGGCTTGAGGCCGTGGATGAAGAGGCCGCCAATGATTATCGCCGTGATAGCGTCTCCGGGGATGCCCAGGGTCAGCATCGGGATAAAGGCTCCCCCGATCGCTCCCTTGTTCGCCGTCTCGGGGGCGACTATGCCTTCGTAGGCTCCGTGGCCGAAGGGGGTCACGGGGTTGCGGGTGGTGCGTTTCGCCTGGTCATAGGCCAGAAGCGCCGCGACATCTCCGCCGGTCCCCGGCAGTGCGCCGATGAAGACGCCAAGCAGCGCCGAGCGGATGCCGAGAGGCAGGAATTTGAGAAAGGTCGAAAGGTCTGGAACGATCTTGCTGAGGTTCTGTTTCGGCGGATTTTCACCGCCGCCGCGGAACTGGGTCAGCGCCTCGGAGATACCGAAAAGCCCGATCATCGCCGTGACGAAGCTGATGCCCGCCATGAGGTTGAGGTTGCCGAAGGTATAGCGCAGTTCGCCGGTCGAGGGGTCCATGCCGACCATGCTTATGAGAATGCCGATGGTACCGGCCATTATTCCTTTGATAGGATCGCCGCCGCCGATGCTTCCGATAAGCAGAATGCCCATCAGCGCGAGCAGGAAGAAGTCGCGCGGCGAGAATTTAAGCGCGAAGTTGGCGATTATCGGCGCGGCGCAGGCCAGAACCGCGACGCCGACCATACCGGCAAACAGCGAGACCGTGGTGCAGAGGCCGATGGCCTTGCCCGCCTCACCGCGCTGTGCGAGGGGATATCCCTCCATACCGGTGGCGATCGCCGCCGGAGCGCCCGGGATATTGAGCAGGATCGCCGTGATCGCGCCTCCGTAGACCGCTCCCACAAAGACGCCGCACATAAGGGCGAGCGCGTTGTTCAGCTCCCAGGAGAAGGTAAAGGAGATGAGCAGCGACACGGCCATCGTGCCGGAGAGTCCGGGAATGGCTCCCACCCAGATACCGGCGAAGACTCCGGCCCATACGAGGGCCATTACCTGCCAGTCCATGAAGGGAATCAAAAAGTATTGCAAGTTTTGTAACATATCTATATACCCCCTACGGAAGGATTACTAGGAATACGTAACGGAAGATGACGACGAGGACCGCCATCGCCGCCGCCGAGATCACGAACGACTGCCAGATATATTTGCCGCGGTGCAGATAGATCATGCCGATCACCATGAATATATAAGATGAGGGAATGAAGTGCAGACGTGGGAGCGCGATGCAGTAGGCGAGCAGCAGCACGAGGACCACGATGACGTCCTTAGGGAGAAGATATCTAAAGACATTGGGCGAACCGGCCTCCGGCGCCTCTTTTTTGCATGCTTTGAAGATACAGATCAATCCGCAGATGATGATTATGGCCGACGCCAGTTTCGGAAAGACCGACGGCGACGAATAATTTTCGCTGGTCATGTCGAGCGCGAAATAATATCCCAGAACGCCGAACACCGTCGCGATCACCGCAAAGGCCGTCTCTCCCGGCTTTCTGTGTTTTTCAGGGACATAGACGGAAAGATCGCGCGCGGCCTCGTCCTCTATCTCCGCAACTGCCTCGAGATTCTTTATTTCCTGATTCTCTTCGGGATTGCTCATTAAATTAACCTCCGTCTTTTGATTCTTGATTTACAAAGGGCCGCCTGCAGCGGATTTACGCGGTAAGCGGCCCTTTACGGTCTTTATTTATTTAGGCTGAGGGATGTTGAAGTCTTTCGGCGACTTCTTCGCGCCGCCCGCGTTGTAGATCAGCCAGCTCGCCGTAGATTCAAATTTCTTCGTGAAGTCCGCCGCCTTCTGTCCCGTAAGTCCCATCTTAAAACCGCCCGAGTTCGCCACAAACTCCGTGAAACGCGCCTCGTTGTAGGCCTTCGTAAAGGCCTCCGTCAGCTTCGCAACCACATCCTTCGGCGTACCCTTTTTCACGAACACTCCGTAGAAGGGGCCCCACGGCAGATACTGCTTGTACTCAGGATATATCTCTGTGATTGCCGGTACGTCGGGAAGCTGCGGCACACGCTCCGTGCGAAGCACCGCGAGCCCGCGCAGGCGGCCCCCCTTGATGTATTCGACCGACGTCGAAAGCGCCAGCGGCATCACCTCCGCGTGGCCGCCCATGACCGCCGTCGCTCCCGGGCCGTCTCCGTCAAACTGGATCATGTTGAACTGGATGTCGTGGATGTTCTTCATCATCGCACCCGCCACGTAGGGAAGTCCGCCGGTGCCGGAGGTGCCCATCTTGATCTTGCTGTTTTTCTTAGCCGCCTCGACGAGGTCTTTCATCGTCTTGTAGGGCGTCTCGGGGTTGACGCAGATGACGACGGCGCCCTCGACGGGGATGATGATGGGTTCAAAATCATTAAAGCTGAGTGGTGAGAGTCCGAGCACCCTGTAGGTGGCGGGGTTCTCCGCGGCGTAGAGCAGGGTGTAGCCGTCAGCCGGCATGTTGGCGACCATCGTCGTGGCGACCGCGCCCGTGGCGCCGGTCTTGTTCTGCAGGATGATGGTCTTGCCGAGGTATTTTTCCGCCAGCGGCGTGATGGCGCGAGAAACGCCGTCGCAGCCTCCGCCGGCCCCCCACTGGATGATACCCTGGATATTTTTCTCAGGGTAGGCCGCGAGCACCGCGGTTGCCATGCACATTACGATGAAAAGAGAAAGACTCAACGCTTTGAACTTCTTCATTACAAATGTACCCTCCTAGAATATATTTTTGAAAAACAGCCACAACACAACAACAGGAGACGCGGAAAAATCTCTCTGAGCGGTGCTGTAAGGCAGATAGCCCTCTTACAATATTTCCGTTTCATGGAAATTTAATCCGTTACTAGAAATTATCCATACAATACTTTGAAAGTTTTCTTTTGTCAAGTTGCCGCACCTTGAGATATTTTTCCAGATAACGGAAAAGAAATACGTTTTTATTTTTATATTTATTTAATCTTTATATAATTAACTTTACTTAATTAATGTGCTTTTATTTACTTTACAAAATTTATGGATGAAAAGTCGCTTAATATATTTACATTTACGTAAAATGTAAATATATAGTTCTGAAAAATTTCAATAATGACTAAATACGACGCTTTTTCTCCGCTTTGGAGTTCATTTATCGTTATATTTTATTAATCATAAGAGGCTAAAATTCGCCGGAAAAAGCTCTTTTTACAAAAATACCGAATTTATCGTTTGATAAAATCTATCAATAAATATATTTTTTATACGGTGAAGACCACACCCGTCCGCGGATTCAGCCCTCCGAGTCGAATACGCGGCAAAAGAGAAACTGTTCTATGAATAACTAAACAGAGGGCACTACGGACGCGTTAATGCCAGCAATTCTCACCAGACATCAGGATTGGCTTTGTATCTTTATCAACAACTGGCCTGACGTGACAATGGAGCGTGAGACAATTTGGCGTGGCTTTCTGTATAATGATATACGTCTTATATGTTTTCATAACATTTCATGACAGGACGGCGGAAGGAGGATATCCATTGGAACTGCATCAGCTTCGATATATGATGGCGGTGGCGAAATATCAGAGTTTTACGCGAGCCGCCGAGGAGATAAATATTTCGCAGTCGTCTCTCTCCACACAGATAAGCAAACTTGAGGCGGAACTGGGGACAAAACTCTTTGAACGCGGCGCGCGGCTTATCACGCTTACGCGTGCCGGGGAAGAGTTCCTACCCTTCGCCAGCGAGATCTGCGATAAAGAGGCGACCTCGCGCGAGCACATGAAGATGTTCACGGCTCCCGACCGCGGCGTTATCAAGTTCGGCGTCTTTCCCGGGACGGAGCGCTATGATTTTTTCCCGCGGCTTTCGGAATTTGCCAAGAGGTTTCCCAATATATCTCTGGATTTCTACGAGGCGGAGGGGACTGTGCTCGTCGACATGCTGAAGAACAACGAGATCACCTGTGCCTTTTGCTGCGCCCCCGACGTCTGCGGCGATGTGAAGTTCTTTCACCTTTATACCGACGAGATGGTGCTTATCGCCCCACCGGATCACAAATATGCCGAACGCGGAGAAATATCGCTGGAGATGCTGCGCGGCGAGACGTTCATATTTTCCGAGATCGGCTCGCTTTATACCACAGTTCTGGGCTGTGTGATGAATTCGCTGAACAATACCGGAGGGGATGATGGGATAACCCTGCTCAAGACCCACGGTACGAGCCTGCTCACCAATATGGGGATGGTAGCGGCCGGCTTCGGCCTCAGCATGTGCTCCGAAAAGGCGGCGAAAAATTATTCCGCGATCGGTTACAGGACGCTGAAGCTGGCGCCGCCAATCCCGCGGATATTCGGCATCGCTGTGGCTCAGGGCAATCTTTCGCAGCCGCTCGTAAAAAATTTCATAAATTTTATCTGCGGCTTCTGCAAATAGATATGTTGCGGGGAGTTTTTAAATCTCCCCGCGCACATCCGTTTTCTGCCGTTATTCAGCCAGCCTCATGCGGATCATATTCAGGTGATCCCCTTCGCCGATCGTCTCGCCCCTCTGGTTCACGAGCGTAACGTGTTCGTTGATTATTGCTCTTCCCGGCTTCTTCGTCTCGCGCTTCATCGTAATCTTTGTAACTCCGTGCAGCGTGTCGCCGATGAATATCGGTCCCTTGAAATCCCATTTCCACGAGAGCGAGGCAAGTCCGGTGCCGTCGAAAAGACCGAGGCGGAATATCAGCCCGTCAAGATAGGCGAGGCCAAGCAGGCCGTGGCCAATCCTCCTGCCATAGATGTTATGCTCCCGGCAAAACTCCTCATCGGTGTGGACGGGATTGCAGTCTCCGGTGAGCGCGGCGTACATCACAATGTCGCTCTCCGTTATCGTGCGCGCCGGAGTGGTGAATTCGTCACCGATCTCCAGCTCTTCGTAAAATTTTCCGCGCGGGCGGTCTGTCATATCATTTCTCTCCCTTGTTTATGTTTTGTGAAACATTATCTCATTAGGAGGCTAGGCAGCCATAAACTGATGGCCGGGATATAGGATATCATCAGGATATCGACAACAAGCACTCCTATGTACGTCAAAAGGTAGCGTCCCATCTGCTCGACGCGGAGTCCCGTCAGCTGGCTCGCAACGAAGAGGTTTACTCCGAACGGAGGCGTGATGAACCCGATCGCGAGGTTGCAGACTATGATCACTCCCATATGGAGCGGTGCGATGCCCAGGCTCGTCGCCACCGGCATTAGTATCGGGGCAAGTACGACGATGGCAGGTGTCGTATCAAAAAACATTCCGACGATTAGAAGCAACAAGTTTACAATAAGCAGGAAGATTATTTTGCTGTCGGTGATGCTGATGAACCAGTTGCCAACAAGATGTGGAATACGGTAGATCGTAAGGATATAGGCGAAGATACCTGCCGCCGAGATGATTATCATTATTTTGGAGACCAGCACGATCGTCTCGGCGAATATCGGGAAGAGATCTTTCAGTTTAAGCTCTTTATAGACGAAGGCTCCGACAAAGAGGGCGTAAGCCGAGGCGACCACGGCCGATTCAGTCGGCGTGAATATGCCTTTATAGATACCTCCCAGAATGAGGACCGGCATAAATAGCGCCCAGACGCTTTCCTTGAAGGCCTCCCAGCGCTCGCGCCACGGCAGCGGCCTGTCCGGCTTGTAGCCGTTCGTCTTCGCCACGCAATAGGCGACGAGGATGAGGCTGCATCCGATCAGTATCCCAGGCATAACCCCCGCCATAAAAAGGTCGCCTATGGAAACGCCGGTGGCGAGGCCGAATATCACGAAGGGGATCGAGGGAGGGATGATGACCCCCAGCTGCCCCGCAGTAGCCTCCGTCGCCGCGACGAACTTTATGTTATAGCCTTTAGCCAGCATCGCCGGTATCATAATGGAGCCGATCGCCGCCGTCGTGGCAGGTCCGGAGCCCGAGATCGCGGCAAAGAACATAGAGGCGAGGATAGCGACGATCGACAGCCCTCCCGTGATGCCGCCCACGCAGGCGTCGGCGAATTTAACAAGACGCTGCGAGATACCGCCGCCCTTCATGAGCGAACCGGCGAGGACAAAGAAAGGTATCGCGAGCAGCGGCGCCGAGTCAACCGCAGAGAACATCCGCTGCGCGAGCACGATCGTCGGCGTTTCGTTCGCCCAGATCATCGTCAGCGCTGAAAGGCCGATCGAGACGGCCATCGGGGCGGTTAGCAGCAGGCAGATGAAAAGCGTTCCGAACATTATCAGCATGACGATTCCCTCTCAATCTTTTCCAGCGGGTCTATCTCCTTTCCGGAGTTAAGCGTGCAGAGCGAAGCAATCGTATTCGCAATGATCAAAAACGAACCGACGGGCAACGCCGCGTAGGGTATCGCCATCTTTATGCCGAGTATCGGCGTCACCTGCATACTGTTTATTTTCATCATATTCAGTCCGTACGTGAGGACGAAGAAAAAGAAAATTATCGTAATGATATGGCAGAACCATTCAAACAGAGCCCTGTTCTTATCCGCGAACGGAAGCATCGAATAGATGACCTCCATTTTTATCATTTTGTTGCCGCGCGCCGCGAGCGCCGTACCCAGGAATACTATCCACACCGTTGAATAGCGGCTTATTTCATCCCCCATTAGAAAGGGAATTTTCAGAACGTACCGCGAAAATATCTGCGTAAAGAGCATTACAAAGGCCAGCGCCAACAAGAATACGAGGAAAATCATCACTGCGCGGTTTATAATTTCCATAAGTTTTAGAAATGCAGCTTTCACTATTTTTCACTCCTGTAAAAATTTTTGCGGAAGAGGGCGGAGCTTCCGGCTTCGCCCTCTTGCCGTCGTCGTATTATTTAACGTTTTTCTTTTCCCATTCAGCCCAGGCCGCGTCTATGACTTTGATAAACTCCTTACCATTCTTCGGATCATATTTTTCGATATATTTGACCTGCATCGGACGAAGCTCGTTACGCATATTTACAACCTCTTTGGGTTCCATCGCCTCAGTGATGACGATGCCCTTACTCTTAAGGAACGCCAGCCCCTGCGTGTCCTCTTCGATCAGCAGCCTCCTCATGTTTTTAATCCCGTTTTTCGCGGCCTCTGTCAGTATCTTCTGCTGCTCTGGAGTACAGGAATCGAAGAATCCCTTGTTTACTATAAGCGGCGCGCGCAGGTAGAGGTTGCCGGAGAGGGTTAGATATTTCTGAGCCTGATAAAAGTTGGATTTGATGATGTTGCCGATAAGGTTCTCCTGCGAGTCGATAAGCCCTTGCTGCAGCGATGTGAATACCTCTGGGAAGGGAACGATTACCGGCAGCGCGCCGAGCATTTTGAGCGCCTCGACCTGCCCGGGATTCTCTATGCTGCGCACCTTCAGCCCCTTGAGCTGAGACTGCTTCGTAATCGGCCCTTTGTTATTGGTGATATGTTTATAGCCGCTCTCCCAGTAGGCCAACCCCTTCATGTTGGACCTTTCGAGATCCTTGAGCATTTCCATCGCTGGCGCGCTCGTGAATATTTTGTCGGCAGCTTCGTAATCTTTGTAGCTGCCGTGCGGCACCATAAGGTGCAGCTCAAGTGCGTTGAAGCTGGGAACAAAGGGCGCCAAGTCCGCCGCGCCGCCGACATAGCCCTGAATAATGTTGCTTTGGAGTGCCTCTATCATTTCGCGCGTGCCGCCGAGCTGCGCGTCGGCGAAGAGTTCGCCCTTGATCGCGCCGCCGCTCTTCTGTTCCACCTCTTTGATAAAGAGTTCGAGCGCTTTGGCCTGTGCCGTGTCGCGCGCCGTCACAAGTCCGACCTTCATCACCTTTGGCTTCGCCGCCTCAGCCTGCGCTCCAAAACTCAGCAACATCGCCGCAAAAATAAGTACCGCTGCCACCATAAATTTTTTCATCTTCAAGTCCTCCTGTTTAGTATTTTTTATCGTTCTTACGATTTAAGCCATTCTTCCCTGATATCCATTCGCCCCTCGGCAAACAGACGCGAATCCATGATTTTGACCTCTTCCGCGATCAGCGGGCGGAATCCCATGTGCGCCACGACGTCATGTTCGATATCGATGCCGGGAGCGACCTCGATGAGCATGACGCCGGAGCTCGTGAGGCGGAAGACTGCCCTTTCGGTTAGGTAAAGGACCTCCTGTCCGTTGCGCAGCGCCTCGGAGGCGCTGAACGATATCTCCTCCGTCTTCATAAGGAATTTTTTAAAACGCCCCTCGCTCACAATCCGGATCCGCCCCTCTCCGACCGCAGTCTTCAGCCCTCCTGCGGTCAGCGTGCCGCTGAAAATTATCTTCCTGCTGCGCGAAGATATGTCGATGAAGCCTCCGACTCCCTGGATCTTGCCGTTGAAGCGGCTGACGTTGACATTGCCGACGGGATCTACCTCGGCAAAGCTGAGGAAACAGACGTCGAGACCGCCGCCGCCGTAAAAATCAAACTGCGCCGGCATATCCGCAAGCGCCTTTGAATTTACGCTGGCGCCAAAGAATATCCCCTGCGCCGTCACCCCGCCGATCGGACCGGTCTCGATCGTCAGCGTGAAATTGCCGCCGAGCCCCTCTTCGCGCGCGACGCTGCCAATGCCGTCCGATATCCCTACTCCGAGGTTGCCGACGTCGCCGTCCCTTATTTCCATCAGCGCGCGCCTAGCTATGACCTTGCGTTCGTTAAGCAGCAGCGACTCGCACTTGCCCTCTTCCGCGATATAATCGCCGCAGAGAAAGCGGTTTTCCGGCGCGTTATAGAGCTGGCACTGGCCGGGATCAACCACCACGGCGTCCACCAGATAGCCGGGTATCTTCACGTCGCGCGGGTGGATCGTCCCCGCTTTGACAAGGTTCTTCACCTGCGCGATGACGATGCCGCCGTTATTGTGCGCTGCCTGTGCCATCGGCAGCGAATCAAGCCACGCAATCTCGCTCTCCATGCTGATGTATCCGTCGGTATCCGCCGTGGTCCCCCTGATCACCGCGACGTCTATCTTCGGTGCCCGGTAATAAAGCCACTCCCGCCCGTCCATCTCGACGAGTTCTATAAGCTCCTCCGTGGTACGGGCGTTGAGCCTGCCGCCCGTCTGACGCGGGTCGATATAGGTGTTGAGGCCGGAATGGGTAAGCAGTCCGGGCTGTCCCGCGGCCGCCGTGCGCAAGAGCTGGCTCATCGTTCCCTGCGGCAGACAGTATGCCTCGATCTCGTTGCGTTCGGCCATCTCCGCGAGACGCGGAGACTGTCCCCAGTGGCCTCCGATGGCGCGCTTCACCAGTCCCGGCTGCGCAAGCGGCGACATGCCCCTGTCGCCGCGGTCGCCGAGGCCTGTGGCGTGCCAAAAAGTCAGGTTTTTCGGCTCGCCCGTTTCACGAAAACGCTCGGCGAGACCGTCTATCAGCTTTGTCGGTTCGGTGATGCCGCCGCCCGCTCCTACGATCGCCACCACCGCCCCGTCCTCTATCATCATTACGGCCTCCCTAGCCGAAAGTACAGGAACGGGGCCTCCATGTCTGCGATATTTGTTCATCTCTGCACACTCCTTCAGGCAATACGCCAACAGCGGAATGAAATATTGCCGTTTCCATCCTCTTGTTTATCTGTAAAATTCCTACAAAAATTTGATAGTTTTATTATAGATAAGAAAATAAAGATTGCAATTTCGCTTAACGATAGAAGTTATCGCGAAACGGAATGACATGCCTGTTAAGGAGGCGGCAATGGATGCCCGGCGTTATAGAATTTCAGGATTATTCATGTCATACTAAAAAAGAGAGGGGACAATCCCCTCTCTTTTTTCAGCGACACGGTCTTTTATCAACGCCCTCCCGTGAACGCGGGACAAGGCCGCCGGATGTGTTCAGTTCGCCTCCGTCAGCTCTATCACGATTTCGCCGGGCGCCGTGAACCAATTTTCTTTGCCGGGAAAGGGTTCAGCACCACAGGCTAAGGCGGCGGCTAGCCTCTCTTTGACATCGGCGCAGGCTACCGCTATATGGGCCAGCTTCCCGCCGCCGCAGCAGGGCTTTTCTATCAGTTGAATTCCTCCGTCAAGCCAAGCCTGACGCAGCGCGTCATCTCTGCGATCGTCAACGACGGACATTTTAAATGTCCTTTCAAAAAATTCTACACAGCCGTCAATGTCGCCCACATAAAGCGCGGCATGGTCCAGTTCGACTGCCCTCTTCGCAGCCTCCGCCTTTAGCTTGTTTGCCGCCTCGATACCCTTCACACAGGCCGTGAGCGTTCTGTTTACCGGCGCGGTGAGGCCGGCCTCCTCCGCGGCGCGCGCCAGCGCCCCGTTTATGAAATCTATCTCCGTGGGCCGTCCGCTCTCCACGCTTTGCAGCATCGAGGTCTTGAAGTCGTAGGCGAGGCCACGCCTGGCCTTCTCCCATATTTTCTTCGGGTCTTCGCACGAGAGCTTGATCCCAAGCTTCCGCGCCGCCTCGATTCCTTCGCGTACCGCCGCGCATCCGGACCTTTCCATCTCCGGCAATTTGTAGAGCTCGCCGTAGCAGAGGCCGCTTATGGCCGACACCGCGCCCGTCGCCGAATTCAGCAGCAGCTTGTCCCAGATGAGGCCCCTGATATTTTCGCTGACCGTCGTCCTCATGCCGGCGGCGTTAAACAGCTCCGCGATCGCACGGATCCTCTCCGTGACAGAGCCGTCGAGCTCGCCTATTACCGTCTCTTTCGCGCTGATCCCCGCTTTGACGACTCCCGGAGAGAGGAGCACGCCGCCAAGATAACTCTTGCCGCTGACGACCTTTTCCGCGCCGACCATCTCCGCGATTAGCTCCTCGTTGCCGAGGCCGTTCTGCAGCGTCAGCACCGCCGTTCGCTCGCCAATGAGCGAGCGTGCTCCCTCTATCGCCGACTTAGTGGCAAAAGATTTCACCAGCACGATAAGCAGCTCCGCCGGGGGAAGCCCCAGCGCCTCGGTGACGGCGATGGGACGCGCCGTGCGTTCAATGCCGTCGGCTATCATCTTCAGCCCCGATCTGTTGACGGCCTCGACATGCGCACGGCTGCGCGCGACGAGGGTGACGTTGTTGCCGGCGAGCGAGAGCGCGCCGCCGATGGCGCTGCCTAACGAGCCCGCGCCAAGAATTACCGTCCGCATCCCGCGCACCGTTAGAGCCCGTGGAACGGAAGCTTCCGCCCCTCAGCCGCCGAAAGATAGGCGGCATACATCAGCTGCGCCGTTTCACAGGCGATATCTATGTTTGAAAGCGGCTCACGGTCAAAGGCGACGCATTCCATGAAATCCTGGAACTCCTGGATCTGGCCCCGGAACCACTCCTCTTCAAGCATGACGTACTGATATCCCCTCTTCGTCTCTACGTTGCCGGTGACATAGACATCCTTCAGCGTCTCGTCGTTCGCGGCGTAGGAGACAAGAGAGTTGTTCTGGCAGATGTTGCAGTACATGTTGCCGCCCGTCGTGTTGACCTCTACGGTGTTACGGATGCCGCCGGGGATCGCGTCGGAGGCGAATACCGTCGCCTTCGTGCCGTCGCCGAAGGTCAGCTGCATCATGCCCGTGTCCTCCACGTCTTTGGGGCGGGCCACGATCGCGCCGCGCTCGGACTCCGGCAGATTACTGAGCGCCGTCCCCACGTCGCCGTAGACGTCGCGCACGGAATAGGCCTCGCCGCGCGCCGCCGCCTCCGTACGTTTGAGGAAGAGCACCGCCGAGAGTGGATGGCACCCCTGGCGGATCAGCGCGCCCCCTCCGGAGTTCTTCCATTCGTCGGCGAGCCGCGTATGCGCGCCGCTGTGGCTCTCGTCGGCCTTCATGAGCATGATCTTATCCTTCGAGGCGCGCAGTATTTCGGCGCTCTTCGTCACCGCGGGCGCGTAGATCCAGTTTTCGGCGTACATGAAGAGCCGCCCGCTCTTTTTCACCGCTTCGCGCAGCCGGTCGAGGCGGGAGGCTACGACCTCGTACATCTTTTTCCTGTCCACCTCGCCGACAAGCTGCGGATCGCCGGGTTCGCCGAAATATCCTGTCAGCGGCTTCTCGCAGATAACGTGCTTGCCAGCCGACAGCGCCTCTTCGATCATCACGTGATGCATATTCGTCGGCGTGCAGAGGTCGATGACGTTGAGGGAAGCGTCGTTTAGAAGCTCTTTATAATCCGCGCAGATGCGGGGTATGCCGTATTTCGCGGCAACCTGCTCCGCGAGCTCCCGGTTCGGCTCGCAGAGTACGCTCACCTGCGCGTCCACCCCGTAGGCGCGGTTGATGCCATAGGCGTGGAACTTTCCCGCGAAACCCGCTCCGCAGAGCCCTACGCGGACCTTTTTATTTTCAGACATTTTTTCTACCTCCGTTTGGTAAAGACTTATATAAAAATAATGGCGGCCTCCCATACGGAAACCGTCATTATTATTGTTGATTATCCTATATCCGGCACGAAATTATCCCTTAGAACTTGATTACTTCGCCCTGTTCCCTCGTGACCGAGCCGTCGTAGAATTCGCCGAAGAGGACGTCCTCGCTGGGCTGATCCTTCATGATCGGTCGCGCCACCCAGGTGCTGTTCATGTAATGCTTGAGCGCGATGTTCTCGGAGACCTGGTTGCCGCCCCAGGTGCCACAGCCCATGCTGGAGGTCATCGGCATGCCGTTCTCGGCGGAGCCGGCGTTGGCCTTTGACTGAGGCTGGCGGACCATTACGCGGGTGACGGGGGCGCGGAGCGCGAGGCGCTGGATGTGATCTTCGTCAAAGCTGTAGATGCCGCAGGAGTGGCCGCGGCCGCCGACCTTGTATATCTCATCCATCATCTTGAGCGCGTTCTCAAACTCGCCCTCATATTTGTAGATGGTAAGAAGGGTGGTGAGCTTTTCGCCGGAGAACTTGAACTCCTTGCCGATACCCTCGCTGTTGACCATCACGAACTTGCGGTCCTCGGGGATCTCGAAGCCAGCCTTGCGGCAGAGCTCCTGCGGTGAGACGGCGACAGTGGCCACGATGCGGTGTCCCTCTTCGTCCCACATCGCCTTTTTGAGCAGGGCGCGCTCTTCATCGGTCGCGAGGTAGCCGCCCTCGGCGATAAGAGCCTTAACGGTCTCGTCGTAAATGGCGTCGCTGATGATGATGTTGCCGTCCGCCGAGCAGCCCGAACCGAAGTCCGAGGTCTTGCTTATGCGGGTGTTGCGGGCCGCCTCGGCGGGGATCGCCGTCTCATCGTAGATCATCGTCGCGTTGCCCGCGCCGGAGCAGTAGGCCGGTTTGCCGGAGCTGTGGGCCGCCTTGGTCATCGCTGGGCCGCCGGTGGCCATGATGAGGTCGCAGCGCTTCATCGTCTCGGCGACGAGGTCCATGTTGACCTCGGAGACGCACTGGAGAAAGTCGGGATTCTCGCCGATGGACGCGAGCGCGTCGCGCATGACCTGGACTACCTTATTGGTGGTCTTCACCGTGCGGGGATGAGGAGAGAAGACGACGACGTCGCGCGCCTTAAGGGCATAGATGGCGGTGACGATCGGGGTAAGTTCGGGATTGGTCATCGGGATGAGCGAGGTGATGACGCCCGCGGGCTTCGCGTAGCGGGTGATGCCCTTTTCGGGGATCGTCTCGATCGCGCCGACGCTCTTCTGGCGCAGCGCGTCGCGGAGCACTCCAAGGATCTTGTGGCGCTTGCCGTAACGTCCGTTCCTGTCTCCAGCTCCCGCCTCGTCAACGCCCATCCAGCATATCTCCTGGAAGGTTTTGGGATTGCCGGCCGCCCAGGCGACGCAGCGGACCATGCGGTCTACCTGCTCCTGGGTGTAGTTCTCGATCTGCTTCTCCGCCGCCCTCGCCCTTGCGAATATTTCGTCAAGCTGCGCCAGCTGCTCGGGTGTTACTTCGTGCTTTGCCATTGAATAACATCTCCTTGAAATTTTTTATAAATTTAGATGTTTTAATCCTATTTCTGTTATACGGAAACTAAAACTGTTTATCGGAAACAAGTATAAGATAAACCTCTTTTATCCCCTTGTCAAGTACCATTTGTTAGAATTTATTTCCATTATATGGAATTTAATCAAAAAGTTTTCTCTTCTGCTGCAAATATATGCGTCGTCCATCATCCACGGGAAGACAGGCGGCGCAGAGCGCCTCCGCCAAACCGTCTCTGAGCCTCTTTTTTTTCGTAAAAAGATGCCGGAACGATATCCGCTCCGGCACTTTTTCGCCTAACTTTTCCCTGTCCGCCGTCTCTGCCGGCAGAGGCGGCGGCGCGCCGGTCTTACTTTTTCTTTGTCTTCTGTTCGCGAAGCTCCGCCATGTACCAGGGAGTGGTATCTTCCCACTGCCACTGTCTCCAGGGCTTCTCCTCGCCGCGCTTGCGGTAGATGTCGTTGATATTCCAGCAACCCCAGGTTACAACAGGGGCGTTTTCCATACGCACGTCGATGACGCAGGGTTTGTTGGAGGCCAGGGCCTCCTCAAGCATCGGCTTGAACTCCTCAGCCTTCGTCACCTTATAGCCTTTGATTCCGTAGGCTTCGGCGATCGCCGCGAAGTCGGGGCTGTAAGGCTCCCCGTCCCTCATAAAGAGCGTGCCGAACTGGTGGTCGTAGTGCTGGCGCTCAAGGCCCGCGATCGTTCCGAAGGCGCAGTTGTTCATGACGACCCAGACGACCGCCACGCCGTCCATCGCGCCGGTCGCGAAGGGCGAGACGTTGGTGCCCATACCGCCGTCGCCGATGAGGGCGACGACCTTCTTGTCGGGGTTCGCCACCTTCACGCCGATAGCCGCCGAGGGGCCGTAACCCATCGTGCAGAGGCCGCCGGGGGCGACGAAGGTGCCGGGCTCGTAGATGTCGAACTGCTGCCCGACGCCGTTCTTGTTCCAGCCTACGTCCGCCACCACATAGCCGTCGCGCGGCAGCGCCTCGCGCAGGTCTTTAAGGATACGCTCGGGGCGCATCGGGTACTGCGTGGAATTCTGGGCCTCGACGAGCGTCGCCTTATAGGCTGCCTTTGCCTCGGCGATCGCCTTGACGATCTCGGGACGTTTCACGCCGTTGGGGTACTTCCTCTTAGCCGCCGCGAGGATCGCCTCAAGGGCCTCCTTCGCGTCGCAGATCGCACCGATGGCGGTCGGGAAGTTGCGCCCGATCTCCTCCTGGTTGATGTCTATGTGGATCAGCTTCGTCGGGGGCACGTCAAAGGTCTCGCCCATATACCATGAGCTGCAGTCCGCCTCCGAGAGACGCGTGCCGACCGCCATCATAACGTCGGCCTTCATCGCCGTCGTGTTGTTGAACTCCGTACCCCAGAAGCCGGTCATACCGACGGCGAGGGGGCTGTCATCGGGGATCGAGCCCTTGCCCATAAGCGTATAGAGCACGGGGATCTCAAGATGCTCGGCAAGCTCGGTGAGCGCCTTTGCGGCTCCGGAGGAGATAACGCCGCCTCCGGGATAGAGGATCGGGGTCTTGGCCTCCGCGAGCATCGTCGCGATCTCCTCCGCGGCGGCCTCCGAGAGGCCGGGCTTCGGGAGCTCGGGGAAGTTGTTCATGCGCTGTTCGAAGAAGCGTGTGTCAAGCTCCATCGAGAAGATGTCCATCGGAATCGAGACGAGGACCGGGCCGGGACGTCCGGTGACGGCGAGGCGGAAGGCCTTGTCCATCACCTCGGGAAGAAGCTCCGGGCGGTTGACGCGCCAGGCGCGCTTCACAAAGGGACGGTATATCTCATACTGGCTTGCGTCGGCGTGCATATTGACCTCCTGATGGGGATGGCGGCCGAAGTAGCAGGAGGGCACGTCGCCAGCGATGACGACCATCGGAATCGAGTTGAGGCCAGCCTCAGCGACACCGGTGGTGGCGTTCGTAAGTCCGGGGCCGAGATGCGTCATGAGGACGCCGGGAACCCGGCAGTCCTTGCCGCGGGCATAGCCGTCGGCGGCGTGCGCCGCGATCTGCTCATGGCGCACCGAGATGTAGCGGATATTGCTGTCCTTGAGGGCGTCAAGGAAACCGATCACCGTGTGGCCGCAGAGACCGAAGATATTTTCCACGCCGCGTGATTCGAGAAACTTGACCAGCTGGAAGGATACGAGATCTTTTGCCATTATATTATGCCTCCGTATGTGTGGGATGGATTACGTTAAAGCACTGACGAAGCTCCGCAACGGGAATCTGTCCCGGGGCCGATGACTGCGAACCGACCGCGAAGGTGAGGTCCGAGCCGAAGAGTCCGCCGACGAGGCGCGTGACTGCGCCCGTGGGGTCCATCGACATAGTGATGATGGGAATACAGGGGAACTGGCGGCGCACCTCGAGGGTGGCGGAGAGCACGTTGAGAACGTCCTCCTCCTTCTGCGGCATCGCCGCGAGCTTCGCCACATGAGCGCCGGCGGCGATCTGCTGCTTGAGAATCGAAACCAGCTCGTCGCGGCTCGGGGTCTTCTTAAAGTCGTGGAATGATACGATCAGCGAGGTCTTCGTGCCGTCCAGAAGCTCAAGGACCTTTTTGATCTTGTCTTCGCCGTATATCAGCTCCACGTCGATGAAATCGACAAGGGCCTCTTTCACCGCGGCCTCGTAGACGCCGAACTTGGCCTCGTCGCTGACCTTCTTGAAGCCGCCCTCCCAGTCGCCGCGGCAGGTAAGGATGATGGGAGTTTCGCCGACGATGGCGCGCACCTCTTTTATCATCGCCAGCGAGGCCGCCTGATCTTCAATAAAATCCCAGGCGTCAATTCTAAGCTCGATGATATCCGGAGCGATCGAGGGGACATTCTTCGCCTCGGAGACTATTCCGTCATGATCCTTCCCTACGAGGGGGATACAGACCATCGGTTTCTCCCCGCCGAGGAGACCGTTTCTCGCCTGAATCGGATGCCTAGGCTGTAATCTTCTTACCTGCTTCATAAAAAAGCCCTCCTGTTTTATCTTATACTTTTCATTATGTGGAAACCACAACTGTTCTAAGGAAACATATATACATTATCGCTATATTACGGAATTGTCAAGATACCATTTAGCAGATTATTTTTCTATTCTGTGGAATAACAAAACTGTATTTCAAAGGCACGTTATGAAACGCCTATATAAACATAAAAAGGCACACCGCCGCGGCCGGATTGTGCCTGCGTCGTATTTTTGCTATAATGCAACGCAATCACGTTGCATTATAAGGAGCTTCGTAATGCTTCATATCGATATCACAAAAAGGCTGGACAGGTTTTCGCTTGAGATCGTACTTGATATTGACGTCCCGGGCATTACTGCGGTATTCGGACCTTCGGGAGCCGGCAAGAGTACGTTCGCGAAGATACTCGCCGGACTCTGTACACCGGACGGCGGGAGGATATCTTTTAATGAAAAGGTCTTTTTTGACGGCGACGCGGGCGTTAATCTCCCTCCCGAGAGACGCGGCGTCGGATTTCTGTTTCAGGAGCACCGGCTCTTTCCGCACATGAACGTCTTCAAAAACCTCTCCTTTGGCTGCTTCGCCGGAGGCAGGCCTCCCTGCGGCGACGTCGCCGAGATCGCAAAGGTCTTCGGCATCGACCACCTGCTCCGGCGAAGCCCCGCCTCTCTCTCCGGCGGGGAGAGCCAGCGCGCGGCGCTCGCCCGCGCGATACTCGCCGCGGAGAATTTTATCATCATGGACGAGCCTCTCTCCTCGCTTGACGACGCGCTCAGGGAGAATCTCATGGGGTATATCGAACGGATACCGCCGCTGTTCGGTATTCCGATAATTTATATAACTCACAGCAGAGAGGAGGTAACGCGTCTCGCGCAGAGGGTAATCCTCATCGAAGAGGGGCGGGTCATGGGCTGCGGCTCCCCCTCGAAGCTGTTAAAGAAGTGGAGGCGCACCGTCTCCCATCAGGATCAAAAATACGAAGGGATGGATAATCAATGAAAAAATTATTTGCCGCGCTGCTGGTACTGCTGGCTTTCTGCGCCGAGGCAGGCGCGGGGACGCCTGCCGTCACCACCGGGGCCGGTTATATGAAGATGGTGCAGGAGCTGGCGGCGGCCTACAAAGAAGAGAGCGGCAGGCCGCTTCAGGAGGTATATGGCGGCAATATCGGGCAGATGCTCGCGCAGATCGACGCCGGTAACGGAGTGAACGTCGTGATCAGTGACAAAGGAACGCTGAAAACGGCGAAGTCAAAGACCGGTATCGTCAGAATGCAGCCTCTGGGTTCGACGGTCCTCGTCCTCGCCTGGCGCAAAGGGCTCACGCTCTCTTCGCCGAACGACCTGACGGGCGACAATGTAAAATCAGTCGCCTACCCGGACCCGAAGGCGGCGATCTACGGACGCGCCGCCGCGAAGTACCTGGAGACAACGGGGCTGGGGGCAAAGATCGCGCCGAAGATCTCCCAGGTCTCGACCGTGCCGCAGGTCTTTTCCTACCTCGTGTCGGGAGAGATGGACGCGGGGTTCGTGAACCGCGTCGTAGTGCGCGCGGGCGGCGCAAAGATCGGCGGCTCGCTGGAGATACCCTCGGGATACCCGCCGATCGAGATGGTGGCGGCCGTCATAAAGGGAGCGGAAAACGACCCCTCCGTAGCCGATTTCCTCAAATTCCTCGGCAGCGGCAGGGCGAAGTCGATCATGAAAAGGCACGGCGTACAGTAAGAGGGGGATATCCACATCAACAGCGGATTCTTTTCCCCGACGCTAATATTTTCGATCAGGCTGACGGCTGTCAGCTGCGGCACGGCGCTGCTCCTTTTTCTCGCGCTGGGGCTGCCGGCGGCCCTTTGGTTCAGCCGTTCACGCTCGCTATGCGCGAGGGCGGCGGCCTTCTTTATCACGCTGCCGCTCGTCTTCCCGCCGATCGCCCTTGGATATATGCTGCTTCTGCTGCTCGGGCGCGGCGGCCCGCTTGGCTCCGCCGAGCATTACCTGGGGCTGCGGCTGGTCTTCTCGCAGGGGGCGGTGATCTTGAGCGCCTTCGTCGCGGGGCTGCCGCTCTTCGTCCGCCCCGCGCAGGCGGCCTTTCAGGAGCCGGGAATAATAAAGCTTGAGGAGGCTTCGCGCGTCCTCGGCTGCGGCCCGGTAAAGACCTTCTTCCTCGTCACGATGCCGCTGGCGAGGAGAAGCATCTTTTCGGGGCTGCTGCTTGCCGTGGCGCGCGCCTCGGGAGAGGTGGGCATCACAATGATGCTCGGCGGCAACATCGCCGGGCGCACCAACACGCTGTCGCTGGAAATATTCAACTGCGTCTCACGCGGAGATTTCGACGAGGCGACCAGCCTCTGTCTGCTGCTTGCCTCGGTCAGCATGGCGATATACTTTGTTCTGGACAGACTGCAAAAGGAGAGCTGATGATGTTTTACATATCCGACGGTTATATAGAAGAGCTGATCCATGAGGACCTTCAGCATATGGACCTCACTACCCTCTCGATGGGCATCGAGGAGGTGCCGGGGCAGATTACCGCCTTCCCCAAACGTGGCTGCCTCCTCGCCGGAGTTGAAGAGGCGGCGAGGATATTTGAAAAGTGCGGCGCAGAGGCCGAAATTTTGATTCCCTCAGGCACAAGGGCGGAGGGCGGCGAAAGCTGCCTGATCGTCCGCGGGACGGCTGGACGGCTTCATGCCTGCTACAAACTCGCCCAAAATGTGATGGAGTATTCCTCGGGCATCGCCACACGGACGGCGGCGATGCTTGAGGCGGCGCGCGCGGAGAATCCCGGCATACATGTCGCCGTGACGAGAAAGCACTTCCCCGGAGCCAAAGCGCTCTCGCTCAAAGCGGCGCTCGCGGGGGGAGCCTCCCTGCACCGCCTCGGCCTCTCGGATTCCATCCTGGCCTTCGATCAGCACCGGGTATTCACCGACGACTTTACCGCGCTTATCCCCCGGATGGCGGAGGCCTTTCCCGAAAAGAAGATTGAGGCGGAGGCCGACGGCCCCGAAGAGGCGATGAGCTATCTGCGCGCGGGCGCCGACATGGTACAGTGCGAACGCTTCGCGCCGGAGGCCCTTTCGGCCTTTGTCAAGGAGGCGAAGTCTGCATTTCCGAAGGCGGTCATCGCCGCCGCCGGCGGCATAAACGCCGACAACGCCGGAGAATACGCCGCGGCCGGCGTCGATATCCTTGTCACCTCGTGGGTCTATTTCGGCAAGCCGGAAGATATCAAAATGAAATTTTCACGGATATAAAAGAAAACCTTCTGACAATATATACCAACCGCGGCTCTCGGCAAAAGCATGGCTGAGGGCCGCGTTTTTATGCAATGTGTCAGCAACGCCCCTATTTTGTTCTTTATTATTCAATAAAAACAACGATTATTTCCCTTTTGCTCGGTTTCCAAAGCTTGAATTATTCCTTACAGCATGCTATCATAATTTTTGCAACATAGTTGCATTTAATATTCAACAGGAGGCACCACAATGAACAACGCACTTTTTACATTTGCAAGGCCAGAAAATGAACCCTCGATGAGTTATGCCCCCGGATGTCCCGAAAGAGAGCTGCTCAAAGAGGCCATAAGAGAGATCGAATCCGAGACCGCCGAGATACCGCTCGTCATAAACGGCGAGTTCGTCCGCACGGGAAACACCGGCAGCGTCGTGATGCCGCACGACCACGGGCATAAGCTCGCCGTTTACCATAAGGCGGGAGCCGAAGAGATGGAGCGCGCGATCGCGGCGGCAAACGCCGCCCACGAGAGCTGGAGCAATATGCCGTGGACGGAGCGCGCCTCTATAGTATTGAAGATAGCGGAACTTATAGATAAGAAATACCGTTATATACTGAACGCCGCGACGATGATGGGACAGAGCAAGAGCGTCTGGCAGGCGGAGATCGAGGCGGCGAGCGAAACGATCGACTATTTCCGTTTCGGCGTTCACTGCATGAACGAGCTCTACGGCGACCAGCCGGCCTCCGAGGAGGGCGTCATCAACCGTCTTGAGTACCGCCCGCTCGAGGGCTTCGTCTACGCCATCTCGCCCTTCAATTTCACGGCCCTCGCGGCGAATCTGCCGATGGCCCCCGTCATGATAGGCAACACGGTTGTCTGGAAACCGGCAACGACCTCGCTGCTTTCCAGCTGGTATCTGATGAAGATATTCATGGAGGCCGGCGTCCCAGCTGGCGTGCTGAACTTCATGCCCGGCCCCGGCTCGGTGGGCAGCGGCGTGGTGCTCAAGAGCAAAGACCTCGCCGGAATCCATTTCACCGGCTCGACACAGGTCTTCAACGGCCTTTGGAAGGGCGTCGCCGAGAATCTCTCCCTCTACCGCTCATATCCGAGGCTCGTCGGCGAGACGGGCGGCAAAGATTTTGTCTTCGTTCACGCGTCTGCGGATATAAAGGCTGCCGCCACAGCGATGGTCAGGGGCGCTTTCGAGTATCAGGGGCAGAAGTGCTCCGCGACCTCCCGCGCCTATATCCCCGCGAGCCGCTGGGATGAACTTAAGGCCGAGTTTGACATAATGATGCCGCAGGTGCGCACGGGCGACCCGCGCGATTTCCGGAATTTTGTCAACGCGGTGATCGACGAAGCCTCTTTTGACAACTGCATGGAGTATATCGAATATGCGAAGGGTTCGCCCAAGGCGGAGATACTCTTCGGCGGCACCGGCGATAAGAGCGTCGGGTATTTCGTACAGCCGACGATAATCAAGACAACCGATCCGCATTTCCGCTCAATGGAGGAGGAGATATTCGGCCCCATCCTCACCGTCTATGTCTATGACGACGATAAGTTCGCGGAGACGCTGGATATCTGCAACAATACCTCTCCCTACGCGCTGACGGGCGCGGTATTCGCCACCGACCGCGACGCGATCAACAGAGCCGAAAACGTCCTCAGATACGCGGCGGGGAACTTCTATATCAACGATAAGACAACCGCCGCCAGCATCGGGCTGCAGCCCTTCGGCGGCGCTAGAGCCTCGGGAACCAACGACAAGGCCGGCAGCAAGCTGAACCTGATCCGCTGGTGTTCGCCGAGGACGATCAAGGAAAACCTCCTGCCGCCGCATGATTTCAAGTACCCCTACATGCAGGAGGATTAACCGCTAAATCTGCTTATCCCGCTCTCCCAACTGGATAACGCCGCATCTGAGCAATGCGGCGGCATAAAAGAGCCGGCGTGCCCACGCCGGCTCTTTTTTTTGTCGTTTTATTGTGTTCTGTCCAAATAGCCTGGCCGCGCTTTGTCAGCGCTTTACCGGCATTCCCTCTTTCGGCAGGTATTTCAGGGGGTCAAGCGGCGTTCCCTTCGCGTTGCGCACCTCAAAATGGAGATGATTGGCCGTCGCGCGGCCTGTGCGCCCCACTTTGGCGATCACGTCGCCCTGTTTGACCCGCTGGCCGACCTTGACGTCGTTGGATGAATTATGCGAATAGAGGGTCCAAAGCTTGCCGTTATGGTTGATGACGATGACCTTGCCGTATCCACGGAATCCCGGCCCGCCGTTGGAGACGACCTCAACGACGCCGTCAAGTACGGCAAGTACGGGAGTACCCTTCGGGGCCAGGAGGTCAACGCCGGTATGCCGGCGTCTCTTGCGGCTGAAACCGCGGCTGAAGGTGCAGGACTTCAGCGGCCATTTCATATCTTTTATAAAATCAGGCGCTCCGCCTGATATCATTTCCTCTTTATCCCATTCGATATCTCCCGGCGAGGCAAGTTTTCTGATCGCCGTCTCGAGCGGGTCTTCCTGGAATTCCTGATAGTCCACCCCATCCGCGAAGAGCGGCGCGGGAACGGCTAATGAGAGCAGGAACAGCAGCGTGCCGGCAGCGGCGAACGCCTTAAACGGAAGTTTCATTGATCTGTCAGCAGAGAGAGCATCTCATCCATGATCTTTGAATCATGCCTGCCGTTGCGCATCTTCATAGAATGGTCAGCTCCTTCTATCACATAATATCTCTTGTTTTCCCGGGGAATGTTTATCGCCTCTAGAAGAGAGCGGCAGGCCGCGTCAGAGAAGATGGCGTCGTTCGAGCCGCGGAAGGCCACCGCCTCCCTCGCCCGGATATCGTTGAGCATCTCGGTATCGACGCTCTCGCGCAGCGTGGAGAGGATCGGCAGCGGCATCATCGTACGCTCCGCCTCGGGCATCGAAACAAGTCCAGTACCGCTGAGGATCACCTTACCGACGGCGTATCCTTCGCCGCAGGCAAGCGCCAGCGCGATTATGCCGCCAAGCGAAAAGCCCCATATCCACAATTCAGGGGGAGATTGAGACTCCACATGGCGCAGCGCGGCCGCGCAGTCGTCAAGCTCGTTTCGGAAGCTCTTCCCGCGAAATGCCTCCATTATCCAGCCGCCGACATCGTCGCAGTAGTCTTCGCGGTTCGCGGCCCTCCGGCTCGTCTCACAGAGCCAGGGCGTGAAGCCGCGCTCCGCCAGGATGCAGGCAAGGTGACGGAATTTATTATACGGCGAGAGGTTGGCGCTGCTGTGGACGCCGTGAAGCAGCAGCACATGCACGCCGTTTGCCGCCTCCGGATAGAGGCGGCTCAGTTTGACCTGCCGGGCACCGAAGCTGCCCGGCAGGATAGTTGTCTCGTTTTTGAATTTATCCGCCATTATCTCTTTATTATACAGGTCATTCCGTTGGAGACAGAATGATCGGAATAAATATCAAACATGCCTGCCGATAAATAGCTTTGGGTCTGCCGCGCTAAGCCGCGTACCAACACGGCGCAGGGGCGGCAAACCCAAAGTTATGGCGCGCAAATGGCCTGTATAATTCTTATTTTCCCTGATGTGCGGCGAGCGCGCAGGCTGAGGCGATCGAAAGGAGCTTCGCCTCGGCGGAGTCGGCGCGGCTGGTGAGGACGATCGGGGCCTTCGCGCCGAGAACGATGCCGGCGGTCTTATTCTCTGAGAAGTAGACTATCGCCTTCGCGAGCATGTTGCCGGACTCGATTGTCGGGACATGGAGAATGTCGGCGTATCCGGCGACATCTGATTTGATCCCCTTGTGGTGCGCCGATTCGGGAGATACGGCGTTGTCGAGCGCGAGAGGTCCGTCGATCAGGCAGCCCTTGATCTGGCCGCGGCGGTTCATCTGCGTGAGGATGGCGGCGTCGATCGTCGGCGGCATATCGGGGTTCACCACTTCGACGGCGGCGAGGGCGGCGACCTTCGGGCAGGCCACGCCGAAAGCGTGCGCGAGCTCGACGACGTTCTTCACGATATCGACCTTCACCTTGAGTTCAGGATACATGTTGAAGGCGGGGTCGGAGATGAAGAATACGCGGTCATAGCCCTTTATCTGATGAATATAAACGTGTGAAAGCGTCTTGCCGCTGCGGAGGCCCTTTTCCTTATTGAGCACGCCGCGCAGGAAGTTGGCGGTGGCGACCATACCCTTCATAACGATCTGGGCCTCGCCGCTGGAGACGAGTTCGACGGCCTTGAGCGCCGCGGCCGCCTCGCCGCCTCTCTCGTCCACTATTTCATAGTTGGCGAGATCAATTCCAAGCTTGTCGGTCACCTCTTTGATCTTATCGGCGTTGCCGACGAGGAATGCATTCGCGATACCGGCTTTGCGCGCGTTCTCAACGGCTTCCATTACCTCGGCGTCTTCGGCGCAGGCGACGCTGATCTTTTTGGGTCCGACTTCCTTGGCGTAGACAAGAAGCTGATCGAGATTACGAATCTGTTCCATCTGTAAAAAACCTCCCTAAATTTACGGCCCTCTGCGAGCGGCCAAAGCTTACAAAGATATGTGACTCATTATACACTCAAATTTTTTGTTTGTAGAATCTATTAACGCAATTTGACTTACGATTTTACACCAAGAGATATTATCTTCGTAAAGGCCCGCTCGGGCGTCAGGTCAAGGTATTCGACCTTCTCTTCGGGGAAGAAGAATACCAGCCCCGTCGTCGGATTCGGCGAGGTAGGGACGAAGATCGTCAGCTGTACGGAACCGTCCTCAAGTACCTCGCGCCGCGAGACGAAGCCGATGATATAGCCCCCGGCGACCGGCACCTTCGCAGTCCCGAGATAGCTGTTTTCACCGCCGCGCGCCGTGAATGTCTGGATGATGTCGCGGAAGGTCGTATACCAGCCGCCGATCACTGGTATCTTTGTAATGACAAACTGCTCCAATAGGCTGAGGACCGACCTTTCGCGGCGGCGCAGTTTCCTGCCGATGTATACGAGCAGAAAGACGAGAAAGACGCTGATCGCCGCCGTCGTTCTAAGCGACTGGGTAATGCCGAAGATCTTCGAGCCGATCGACTCGAAGAAGTACAGCAGATAATAGAAGATGAATATGAAGAGGGCAAGCGGCAGCAGCGCCACACAGCCAAGGAAAAAATCGCGCCCGAGCCTTCCGAGAAAGCTCACCTTGCTCCGCTCCGCTTTTTCCGCCGCGTTGTTCTTTTTATCGGAATCCATACAATCACCGCTCCTAGACTTGTCAATTACACCCGCCATGCGCTATTCTATCATCAGAAGAGTTCAGGGGGTATCAGCATGAAAACACAAAGAAACTGGATCTACTATATAACACTTTTCCTTGTGTCCACATATTTTACACTTTACCACAGGTTGTCGGTATACGGGAAGGAGAAAATTCCGCGGGACCGCACGGTCATCGTCGCGCCTAACCACGCGAGCTATCTCGACCCTCCGGTCGTCGGCTATGCCTTCTATCCGGAATATCTCAAATTCATCGCCTGGGAAAAATTGTTTTCCTTTCCTCCGCTGGGAGCATTTCTGCGCGCGATGGGCTCCGTCCCCGTCTCGCCGGAGAATAAAAACAGCTCCGCCGCGCTGCTGCGCCTCGTCATGGGCTTTATAGAGGAGGGATATAACGTCTTCATCTGCCCCGAGGGACACCGGACCGAAAACGGACGGCTTCAGCCGCTTGAGGGCGGCGTGGCGATCATGTCGCTCAAGACCGGCGCCCCGGTGATCCCCACATATGCGGCGGGGACCTACCGCGCACTCTCCCCACAGATGAAGTTTCCCCGTCCCCGCAAGCTGACGGTGACATTCGGCGATCCCATCGACCCCGCGGCGCTGCCCGAAGGGCTGACGGAAAAGGAGAAACGCCGCTACATCCTAGACAAGATCGAGGAGTTTTACCGGGCCGAGGACGCCAAAGACAAAGCAAAATATCCGCTGGATTAATTTGCATTCGCGGCGGTTGGATATATAATAATTAAAAACATTTTAATAGAGTTGGTTTCCGTTCCCGGGGAGTCGCTCCGCGGGTGGGGAGAGGACGGCGCGATATTGTCGATAAGAGTCTTTTCCCTATGGAAAAGGCTCTTTTATTTACGGGGATGATTGAATGGACGAGGTAAGAAAAGAGGAAAACAGAATCGGGGTCGCGGCGGTGATCGTCGAAGACCCGGGCAGCGTGCGCGAAGTGAACGAGGTGCTGCACAACTTCAGCAGCCTAATCGTCGGGCGGCTCGGGATACCCTACAGGGAACGTGGAGTCAGCGTAATCTCCGTGGTCCTTGACGGCGTGCCGGACCAGATCAGCGCGCTGACGGGAAAGCTAGGTAAGATAAAGTCGGTCACCGTTAAGGCCGTCATGTCTAAAAAATGATCTTATTTAAAAGGAGCGAAGATAAAATGAAAAAAATCGTCACGGCATTACTTGCGGTATTGATATTCGCCGCGGGGGCGTTTGCGGCGGACTATCCCGCGAAGCTCGCCATCACCTATGTGAAGGCCCCCCTCAACGTTCCCTCGATCGTAGCTAAGTATAACAAAAGCTTTGAGACGGCCTATCCCGGCGTGGCGCTATCCTTCCCCGAACTGACGGAGGGGCCGAAGCAGACCGCCGCGCTCGCGGCGGGCGAAATCGGCATCGCCAGCTGCCTCGGAGCCACCTCGGCGCTGCTCGCCGCCTCCGAGGGGCTGGACATAAAAATCGTCGGCATCTACTCCCGCGCACCCAAAGCCTTCATGATCGTCGTGAAGGACCCCGCGATAAAATCTGTGCGCGACCTCAAAGGCAAAAAAGTGGCCGGCCCCAAGGGGACGATACTCCACCAGCTGCTCGCCGCCGCCCTCGAAAAAGAGGGCATGACGGTCAAGGATGTACAGTTCATACAGATGGACCTGCCCTCAGGCGCGAACGCCCTCGCGAAGGGCAGCGTCGACGCGGCGCTGCTCGCGGGACCGGCGGCCTATAACACCCTCGCCTCCGGCGCGAGAATGCTGAAAAACGGCGAAGGGCTCGTCGACGCGACCATCGTGATCGCAACGACGGAAAAATTTCTCAGAGAATACCCGAAGGCCGTCGAGACCTTTATGGAGACACACAAAAAAAGCATCGAATGGATGAAGAAAAACCCGCTGGCGGCGAAAGAGATGACCCAAAAAGAGACGGGGCTGCCGATGGCCGGCGTTGAGGCGATGTACCCCTGGTACGACTTCGACCCGCAAATACGCAAAGCAGATATCGAAGAGCTGGTGCGCACACAGAAATTCATGCTAGACAACGGCCTCCAGCGCAAGAAAATCGACGACGTCAGGAAGCTGGTGCGCTAAAATGGCGCTTATGGATACGCCGCGCGCGAACCGGCTGCACATCGCCTTCTACGGCAGGCGCAACGCGGGCAAGTCAAGCCTCATCAACATGGTCACGGCACAGCAGACCGCGCTCGTCTCAGAATACGCGGGTACCACTACGGACCCCGTCATCAAGAGCATGGAACTTCTGCCGCTAGGACCGATCGCCGTCATCGACACGGCGGGGCTTGACGACACGGGGGAGCTTGGAGAGCTGCGCATCGAACGCTCAAAAGAGATGATGAACCGCACCGACCTCGCGCTGCTCGTCGTCGGCGCGGCGGAGGCCTCTGCCCCCGAGCAGGGGCTCGCGCTTGAGAAAAAATGGCTCGCGGAGCTGCGCGACCGCAAAATAACCGTCATCGGCGTACTAAATCAGATAGACAGAATCTCACCGGAGAGGGCCGATACAATAAGGACGGAGCTCGAGGACGAATTTGGGATCCCCTTCACGGCGGTATCGGCGCTGGACAAAAAATACCGTCCGGCCCTGCTCTCCGCGATCATCAAAAACGCCCCCACCGACTTTGAGACGCCTACGCTGACCGGCGACCTCTTCGCCCCCGGCGCGTCGGTCGTGCTCGTCGCGCCGCAGGACATCCAGGCTCCGAAGGGACGCCTGATACTGCCGCAGGTACAGGTGATACGCGACATCCTCGACCACAAGGGCATGGCCCTCACCTGTACCGCCGACCAGCTGCCCGAAATGCTCGCGGCGCTCAGGGAGCCGCCGGCGCTTGTCGTCACCGACTCGCAGGTCTTCGGCCGCGTCAACGCTCTGCTGCCGCGCGAGGTGCCGCTCACCTCGTTCTCCATCATCATGGCCCGCAGCAAGGGCGAGCTCTCAGTATTCGTCGAGGGGGCGAGGGCGATAGACAAGCTCAAACCGACGGATAAAGTCCTCATCGCCGAGGCCTGCACCCACGCGCCGCTCAACGAAGACATCGGACGCGAAAAACTGCCGCGCTGGCTGCGCGAAAGAGCCGGAGAGGGGCTCGTCACAGAGATAGCCACCGGCCTCGACTTCCCGAAAAACCTCGGCGACTACGCGCTGATACTCCACTGCGGCGGCTGCATGTTCAACCGCAAGCAGCTCATGAGCCGCATCGTCGAAGCCCAGGCCGCCGGCGTACCCATCACCAACTACGGCATCGCGATCGCGCAGCTGAACGGCATCCTGGAACGCGTAACGGAGATGTTCAAAATATAAGCCTGCATTGAATAGGAGGGGCGTACGCTTCGCCCCTCCTATTTTAGTTAAACACTATGGAAACCAGACGCTGTCACCTATCACAAACAAACCCTCTTTCTACAAGAGCCTTCTATCGTTTACGTCTGCGAACTACAGCCCAGCCAACCGCCACAGACATCAGAGAAACTACCGGAATTCCGCTGTTACAGCCGCCGCCTGTTCCAGCGGGCAGTCCTTCCGCTTTCGGCTCGGCGGGAGGGGCCAGGTAATATTCACGCGGCGTCAGCTTCTTGCCTGCGGCAAGTTTTTCAACGTCACGGTCGTCCCAGACGACGCCTCCGGGGAACTCTATCCTTGTAAGCTTTGAGCCCCGGAACCAGTCTTTTATCCTCACGCTTCCGCCGTCGAGGTCAAAGACCATGTCGCCGCCGTCTCTCGCCGCGGTCACCTCTTCCGGCTCGATCTCCAGATGGAACCGCAGAACATTTTTCTTATCTCCAAGCGTTATCGTGTCATTGCCGTCGCCCTTGCGGTAATAATAGACGTTGTCGCCGCTGCCGCCGCTGATGGCGTCGTCGCCTTTGCCGGCAAAGAGGAATGCGTTCTTTGTCTTCCCCGAGAGGCTGTCGCGGCCATCGGTGCCCCGCAGCCGCTCTTCTATCATTAGCGGCGTGATGTCGATCTCCGGTTCGCGTACAACGGCTAATTTTTTCACCTCGCGGCCACTGAGTTTCCGGCCTCCGGCGAAGGTTACCTCAAAGAAATCCGAGCCCATACGTTTGAACCATCCCGGCAGCTTGATCTTGTTGAGCCCTCCCTTGATACGGACCACCAGGTCGTCGTCGACACGGGTAAAATCAAGATATTCAGGCTTTACCAGCGTGCCAAGCGCCAGTTTTCTAAGGCCTGTATCGCTCAGCGTCATGGTACCGTCGCCAAGCTGGTAACTAAAAGTATCGCCAGCGGCTCCGCGCGGATGCATAGCCATCGCGGCGTTGGAAGGGGGCGGGAGCGTGACGGCGTCGCCAATGTCATAATCTCCCGTAATAGAAGCCGCCACCACGACGCGCCGTCCGTCAAAGCCGTAGACGTTCTCCACTACCATCTTCCATTCTCCGGCCACGGCGGCGTCGCCCGAAAGGGCGAAGGCCAGAGTATTATCCGCAGAGGTAGGCGTTTGTTTCGCGGCGACAACCTCGCCAGCCGGATTCCGAAGACTGACCGTCAAAGTTGGCACCGCGTCGTCGGATACTACAAGGTCCGGGGCCGAACTGTCGGCAATACGGTCTGTTACCGTAAAGACAAAGCTCACATCGTCGCTGGTGGCGATATTGTTTACGGTAACGCCGTTATTATAGACGACCGATTTTAGGTTGAGGCTGTTCATCGCAACCGGCTGTCCGCCGAGCGCGCCGTATTCACCGCCGACGGCGTCAGAGAGGCTCTCCTCGTCATCCGCCTTGAAGAGGATGGGATCGATCAAGGCGTTCACAAAATCTCTGGCCAGTCCGCCCTCCGCATGGTTAAGAGAAAATTCCCCGTTGATATAGATAAGCTTGCCGCCGTTATCTCCATATTCGATTGTCGTTCCGGCGGGGACATACGTAAGGTTATAATCCAGTTCCGGGCCCCAAGGACCCCATATCATGCTTTCAAACACATACGTGCCGATAGCGAACGCGCTGGTATTGCCGGGGTCGCTGATCAGGGAATGATCTCTGGCCGAAAGCGCGGAAACCATGTTGAACGTGTCCTGTCCGTGCATGTACTGTTTGATATGGTTCGCCCAGGCGGAAACCCTGGTACTGATAGATTTCGTCGCTCCGTAAGGTTTGGGCAGTCCAGAGAAAGAATAGAAACGCAGTCCCTTGGAGAATCCCACCATCCCGGGGAAGGCCGTGCTCTTGCCGCTGGTAACGACGGTGCCGCCATTCCGGACAAACTGCATGACGTTGATCACGGTGTCCGTGTCGTAGTTGCCGTTGTAGTCAAAGGCAGGGTCGGAACCGATGAAGAGGACGCCATCGCCTAGATATGATAAATCTGCTGTTGCCAGGGCATCTTTTGATATTGCTATATATTTTTCTCCCTCGGACATACCTTTTGATACAAACATCGCGCTTTGATCTGACGCAGTTTCATATTGGCTTGTGGCTGCGGCTATTTTTAGTGGAACTAAATCTGCAAGCCATTCATTAGCAATATGACTATCAAGTTCACCCACATTTCCCGTATAAGAAGTATTTTCTTCTACAGTCTTATATTCAATTTTATAAAAACTTATATCAGGACTGGTTACCTTCAACGCGACTCTGTTTCTTCCGTCTACTATACATGCAAAAATCCCCTTGCCGTTAGTTTTAACAGTATATTTATTTGAATCTTCAGTCCAACTACTTCCGCCCAATCCCCATGCAATAGATATCTCAGCGTTAATAACTGGAATTGGGCGCATTCCTTTAACCTGATTTGGTTTCACTATACGTCCGCTAAACACAACGGGTTTTAAAACTCCCATCTGGGCATAATCAATAAATTGGTCTGATGATATTGTAGATAAATCACGGAATAAGTTATATGCTATTCCGAAAGGTGTAATCTCATAATTGATATTTTGCTGTTCCCGCTGTGCCCGAATAAGAGTAGTTAATCCGTAACTCCATGTCCCTTCATCTTTTATCCAGTTCCCGGTTACATCAGGAGACGTTGTATGACTTGACCACCCACTTACTATATGAAAGTAGGGGGTAGATGAAGATGTTGAGAGCATATCAAATGCATACCCATCAACAATACTTGCGTGCCCACCTTCATATGGTGATGTTAAATCAAGAGCAAGTAACACGGGAAAACCTAAATCAAGGTTCGTAATTATGGTATTATTTATTGTCTTTTTATAGATAGAGTAGAAAACTGGATTATGTCCAGGAACTACAAATCCGGGAGCCATAACATACCGACTAGTGTTACTAGGAAATTCTAATAATCCATTAAACACATTGTTTATATTGTTTAACGTTGTTGCTGTTCCTTTTACGATGTCATACGTTGCACCAAACGCAATACCGATGTCACGTATCATTGGGCTTATATATTGTGACACTTTGGCCGAGACTGCAGGGGTCATATTATCGCCGTGAAAACATGACATTTCTTCAATATTATAACTTGTCTGTATTCGAGGATACGTAAATGCAAGCGTTAGAAATTGATCATCGCTACCTATCAATGAGGAATATTTTCTATTTATATAAAAGTTATTTTTTGATTGTCCTAAAGCAAAATTTTGCTGGACTGAAAAGATTGTTGTTGGTGAACTTAGTGATACTGGGTTCTTCTTTGCTATCAAGTAATGGAATAACTGAGCTACGGATAACGGGCCACAGCCAACTGGATACTGCTCATTATCCTCAACATTACCTGCATGCAGTGTATTAATATCAGTGCTTTCTGTTAATTTATAAAAAGTAGTCTCATAGTCAAATGGATAAGACTGTGCCCAATACTGTTCATTGCCTAATAAACGATCAACCGAGCCTATGAAACAAACTCTGTAAATAAAGAAATCGCCCAAAAAGGCCTTCTGTGATAAATTAAAATTACTTACAGGAGGCCTTTAAAATGGCAAAAGATAAGAAGATTACTCACAAAGTTCAGATGACAGACGGGAAAAGAGATATCATCAGATACCTACTTCAGGAATACGATATCAAATCTGCAAAGGATATCCAGGATGCGCTGAAAGATCTTCTGGGGGGTACGATTAAAGAGATGATGGAGACTGAGATGGACGAACATCTCGGTTATAAGAAATCTCAGCGTTCAGAAGGCAGCGACTACCGCAACGGATACAAACAAAAGCATGTAAACTCAAGTTTTGGAGAGTTTTGCATAGACGTTCCTCAGGACAGGGAATCCAGCTTCGATCCTAAGATAGTAAGAAAGCGACAAAAAGATATTTCCGAGATAGACCAGAAAATAATATCTATGTACGCTAAAGGAATGACTACCCGTCAGATATCGGCAACGATACAGGATATTTACGGGTTCGACGTTTCAGAAGGCTTCATATCGGATGTGACTGACAAGATAATGCCGCAGATCGAAGAATGGCAGAACAGGGCACTCTCCGAAGTCTATCCCATTGTTTTTATAGATGCGATTCATTATTCTGTCAGGGAAGATAACGCTGTAAAGAAGCTCGCAGCCTATGTAATACTTGGAATCAACAGCAACGGTATAAAAGAAGTGCTTTGTCTGCAGGTGGGAGAAAATGAAAGCGCCAAATACTGGCTGACAGTCCTGAATTCCCTGAAGAACCGTGGTGTAAAGGATATCTTCATTCTCTGTGCAGACGGCCTTAGCGGAATGCGCGAAGCAGTAGAAAGTGCGTTCCCGCAGACTGAATACCAGCGCTGCCTTATACATCAGGTCAGGAGCACTATGAAATATGTGGTTGAAAAAGACCGCAAAGAATTTGCCGCAGACCTAAAAACAATATATCAAGCTCCCGACGAGTCCCATGCGCTGGAAGCGAGGGAGCATGTTGCTGAGAAGTGGGGATTAAAATATGCAAATGCAGTGAAGGGGTGGGAGCGCAACTGGGATACGATCTCTCCGATATTTAAATTTTCTTGCCAGGTAAGAAAGGTCATTTACACGACAAACGCGATAGAAAGCCTTAATTCCACCTATCGCAGGCTCAACAGCCAAAGAAGCGTATTCCCCAGCGCAGGCGCCCTTCTGAAAGCCTTATATCTTGCTACTTTTGAAGCAACCAAGAAATGGAGTATGCCAGTTAGGAACTGGCGCAGTATCCTTGGTGAACTAGCTGTAATGTATGAAGGACGGATGCCTGAATAGGCTAAGAATAATAAAAAGCGGCCAGTGTTTGTATTGACACTGGCCACTTAATAGGTTGATAATTTTGTTATACAGGGATCGTTATTAGCCCTAGTTGTATTGGATTTCTCACAGAAGGTCCATATTTACAGAGTTTTTTTCACACGCCCGATCAACCCGAACATCAGCGCTATTTATATTCAACTCAGGACTTGATAAAGCAGATATTTTGCCGTTAGGCTGTTTTGAATTTAAAAGGGTTTTCCACTTATTTTTATTTACTATTATATCAATGTCTGTATTTATGTTACAATTATTACTCTGTAATATCGTTAATACATTTGAATTTCCTTGCTTATTTACAACATTAGAAGAATTGTAAACCAATGTCTGATACCACATACTGTTTTCAAATTTTTCTGTCGTCATGACCCCGCCACCAAAAAGTTGTATAGGCCAACAGGAATCATCATTAGGGATAAGTATCCATCCTTTTGAGCTTAACAACACCAGATAATAACCTAAGTTGGCTGAAACATTTGATTTATAATATTTCATTGAGCTTATCTGCGAACCTAGTTCCTCACCACAATGCGAATTTGTTTCATTTAGCCAACTTGTTACTGCACTCACAACTTCCGCTTCAGATACCACATCAGCAGTTGCTGGGTTAGGGTATAAAAAAACAAAAGACATCAACAATAGACTAAGCGAGATTTTTCTTAAAAGCATGAACATACACCCCCATTAATTTTTATAATGCAAATCATCAATTAATTATCTACATATCTTCCAATAAACAAGATTGTCCTTGCCACGTTATCGATTATCAAGTATAAAAACGGATGATCTGCCCTGAACTCTTTTATATCAGTGGTCTTTCCAGGTGAGAGCACCACGCCCAATCTGACCTCGGTAACTGCCGTGGCCTTTGTATGTGTTTCTGTTGTTTCAATAACGGACTTGTGGAGCACTTCATCAATGTATAGTCCGCCATTAGACGCAGTTCCGATGTAGTTAAAATTCGCCCCTCTCTTAAAAGCCTGTTTGAGGCCTAACTTCATTAACTGTTTTTTTAACGGATATGCCTTTTCTGTCCGGAATTTTGGCAGATAGACGTTTACACGATATTCTTTAAAGCTTGCTAATATTTTTCTGAATTCGATATCGGAGATGTTATTTTCAAGTTTACCAAGCTTCTGATGCTCTCTGGGGAGTACTACGACCATAGAATATCGCCAATTTTTATACGGCAGAGATATTGCCTGAAAATCATCTGTTTCTGAATATGATATCGTTTTCTGTGAATACATCATATCTACTTGCTCCGTCATGGTTGGCGTGCAGTAAAAGGTCTTTTTCCGTGTGTTTATTTCCGGAAATGGTTCCATCCAAAATGCTTGAAAGTATACCGCATTAATAATACTCATCGCCCACGACATCTCGCTGCGTTCGTCAACTATTCCTTTGATTTTCCCCCTTGTCTTGTCTTCTATCCATTTATTGATCACTGAGGCTACATGTGCCCGTTTCCTAAAGTCAAGTTTCTTCACTTCACTTCCGTAGTCTCTTTTTATTTTTATGACATAGTTGGATAGTAAAGTAACGCTCCAATCAGCCCATATCCCGTTCGCGACATACAACTTTCCCGATTCTTTGGGGACTTTATTCACCATTTCAATGTAAGCCTTAAACCGTGTTCCTATATTGTCGTTATAGTGCAAAACTTTCTTCATCTCCTCACGGGTCTCGCCCGTCGCCCCCTCATAGGCCAAAGCAAGGGCCATTGAGATGCTAAGGGGCGAGAAAAAGATGCTGCCTTTTTCTTCCTTCGCGATCTCCTTATAGAGATCAAAGGCAAAGGCGTTTACCGATTTGCTTAGCTCCCGCGCGCGCAGGAGATCTTCGTTGGACGCGCCGTCAGCGGCGAACGCTGCGCCTGCCGATAAAGCCGTCAAACAAAATATGAGGATAGCGGGACCAATGTTCTTTAACATCTTTTACACCCTTTCAACCAAAGCAAAAACGACACCCAACCACCTAACCCACTCATGTATTTACACAACATGAAGATGGATTTTCGAGGCAGCTGGCTGTCGTTTACCCGCTAACGCCAATACGGGCCTTAGACCCTTTAGCTTTGCGCCGCCGTCTTTGGACGGTTTTGCCTTTGCTCTTTTTGATATCAAATACCCTCTATGGGCCGAACCATGTACAAAATACCATATCGCTTAAGGTTGAGGCCTCATAAATAGTATGCTTATAATATCTTTTATTTAAGTGATAAAATGTGTCTATTATTAATATACATACTATACTAATTTATTAGTGTGGTCAAGTTTTATTGTAATTAATATTATAATTTCTAAAAATATATCTATAACGCTCCCCTTTTAAATTTATTACCATGACAGGATATTTTCGTTCTGTTCCCTGCCGCAATACCGTCCCATTAAGAGAATAGCGCCGCTTCTGTTGTCAACGATGAAGTAAAGGTATGGGCTGAGCGGATAAAAATTGGGAATAACAACCATAATATTGCGTTAATATTTTTTGTACGCATTCTGACTTGCCTCCTTATATTTGTTATTATGTATTCTTTACTTAATACACTTCAAAGAACGGCTATTCTCCTACCCACTTCCCCATAAACATTATCGTATTTGTTCTGTTGTCGAGGATAAAAAAGAGAAATGGACGATCCGCGGTAAATTCAATCACGCGCCGTTTGCCAGGCGGAGGGAGTATTTTATTCATAATAATTACTGTGGTCGCCGCGGCTTCGCTTCCCTCTTCAGTCACCCCGGCAATGGCCTTATGTATTACCTTATCTATATACAGGCCGGGCATTCCCGTTATTCCCGAAAAATTCGCAGCACTGCTCAATGCCTTGTTCATGCCAATAGCGCGAAGACAATACGCCATTTGGTAATTTTCTTCTATCATGAATCTGGGAAGGCAAAGATTTACGTTTGCTATGTCATAACAGGACAGTATTTTTGACAATAACGCTTCCCCTAACTCTTTTTCTATCTTTTTCATGTACCGTATTTCTTTAGGCAAAATAGCAATCATGGCAAAAATGCCGTCTTTATATGGCATCGTCAGACTTTGAATTTTCTTGTCCTCGTAATATTTATAATTTCCCCGTGTCTTCATCATCGGGTATTCGACAACCTCTTTTTCCGACCTGTGGAACGGCATGGGAGCAGTACGCTCC
Organism: Cloacibacillus porcorum; assembly: GCF_001701045.1. Lineage (GTDB taxonomy): Bacteria > Synergistota > Synergistia > Synergistales > Synergistaceae > Cloacibacillus > Cloacibacillus porcorum. The sequence continues at coordinate 377,271 of NZ_CP016757.1, read as the reverse complement.
TTTCTAAACCCACGCTGCCATTCCGCCTTGAAGTATGCCGCGTTTCCCAGCGCCAATCGGCATCCCTTCAAATCTCCAGGGACAACGATTTTCTTTATTTTTCCCTTAGTATTTCTATAGCACCAGAGGTTAATCGCCTCCGCCGCACCATGTGTATCGCTGTAATCGATCTTCGTGGCCTTGCTGTCATAGTATTTTTTTAAGGTGTCGACGTATTTCTCTCTAATGTTTAGATGAATGTCAAGCCAAGCGGCATTCGCCAATAAAAATTCTCCTGACTTTTTCGTGGTATTGTTTAAAACATCGAGATAGGCGCGAAACTGTTTGCCGACGTTGTCATCATAATGCAAAACCCGCCGCATCTCCTCACGGGTCTCTCCTGCCGCTCCCTCATAGGCCAAAGCAAGGGCCATTGAGATGCTGAGGGGCGAGAAGAAGATGCTGCCTTTTTCTTCCTTCGCGATCTCTTTATAAAGATCAAAGGCAAAGGCGTTTACCGATTTGCTTAGCTCCCGCGCGCGCAGGAGATCATCGTTAGACGCGCCGTCAGCGGCGAACGCCGCGCCTGCCGATAAAGCCGTCAAACAAAATATGAGGATAGCGGTACCAATGTTCTTTAACATCTTTACACCCTTTCAATCAAAGCAAAAACGACACCCAACCGCCTAACCCCTCCATGCATTTACACAGCATGAAGATGGATTTTCGAGGCAGCTGGCTGTCGTTTACCCGCTGATGCCAATACGGGCCTTAGACCCTTTAGCTTTGCGCCGCCGTCTTTGTCCGTTTATGAGCTGATAATACATATCCGCATAATGTCATTCAGGCTGACGATTTTATAATATAGTTTTTGTAATTCTTTCTGTTTATGTGAAAAATGTACAGGTTATTAGCTTCGATAATACTTTATTTCATCATGCCAGTCAATTGCTGCCATTAGCAAGAATCCGATTTTCCATATCGGCTTCATGACAAAAACAAAACCCTTCAATACGATTGGCAGGATATTTTGTGCTATAATAACATCTCTTTAACATGATAGCATACTGTTGATGGAGTGATGAGTTACATGAAATTCTATAAAGAGGCAAAAGCAAAGGAACTGTCGCAGAACACGCGCATATTCGCGGAGGTGAGAGAGATCATCGAGCGTGTCGGCAAGCATGGGGATATTGCCGTCGCCGACTATAACGTAAAATTCGGCGGCGCACCCGCGGCCTCCTTCCGCGTACCACAGAGCGAGCTGGAACGCGCCTACGATGAGATATCGCCAGAGCTGCGCGGCGCGATCGAGCGCGCGGCGGCGAACATCAAAAAATTCGCGGAGCTGCAAAGGGACTCCCTTTGGCCGCTCGGAGAGGTCGAGGTCGAGGAGGGCGTATTCCTCGGGCACTCGGTGATTCCCGTAGATTCCTGCTGCTGCTACGTCCCAGGCGGCAACCATCCGCTCTTCTCTACGGCGCTCATGCTCGTCATCCCCGCGAAGGCGGCGGGAGTGCCGCGCGTCTGCGCCGCCGTGCCGCCGATGCGGGGAAGCGTCCTGCCCCATCCCGCGACGCTCGCCGCCCTTAAGGCCGCAGGCGCGGACGAGGTCTACGCGGTGGGCGGCGCGCAGGCGATCGCCGCCTTCGCCTGCGGTACGGAGACGATCGCCCCCGTGGCGATGATCGTCGGCCCCGGCAACAAATATGTGACTGAGGCTAAGCGCCAGGTCTACGGCAAGGTCGGGATAGACTTCATCGCCGGTCCAAGCGAGGTGCTCGTCATCGCCGACGACAGCGCCTCGCCGACTGTCGCCGCCGCCGACATCCTCGCGCAGTCTGAACACGACTGCGACGCGGCGGGGATACTCGTCACCACCTCGGAACGGCTAGCGCGCGAGACGGAGGCCGAGGTGACGCGCCAGCTCGCAGATCTTGACACGGCGGAGACCGCCGCGAAGTCCTGGGAGGAGAACGGCAGGATAATCATCGCCGACTCCCTCGCAGAGGCGGCGGATATCGCCAACGAAATAGCGCCCGAACACCTTGAGGTCAACGTAAAAGAGCCCTTCGAACTGATGGGGCTGCTGCGCAACTACGGCTCGCTCTTTATCGGAGAGGGCTCCGCCGAGGTATTCGGGGACTATGTGGCGGGCACGAACCACACTCTCCCGACCATGGGCGCGGCACGCTATACCGGCGGCCTGTCGGTGATGAACTTCCTCAAGGTCTGCACCTTCCAGCACATCACCCCGCAGGGGGCCGCGAAGCTGGCCCCGGACGCCGAAACGATGGCGGCGGAGGAGGGGCTTACGGCCCACGCAAAGGCCGCGGCGGCGAGGATCAGGAAGATATAGGAGGCCGCCGCGTCGGCACACATCACACCGCCTCCTCTGCCATAGGCGGACACGGCGGCATTTTAAGAAAACAAAGACGCTCCGGCGGCGGCATAAGTTTCCAATTTGTGCCGCCGTCGGATTTCTTTGCTCGTAGGTCTTATCGCTTTAACATATTTTTCATAAGAAACACTTATCCATCGATATTACCGTATCTGTACGATATGCGGCTAGAACCCTTCCTACCGATGAAGCCCCTGTCAAAGCATTTGTTACGCTATATAACTATGGCTGTTCAACATACAACCCTTTATCGTAGGAACAAGTGTCATATTAAAATTATGGGACAGGCAATACTGCCCCTCTTTACGCAGCCTTAAAAGAACTCACCTTCGTTATCAACCGGAAGGCCCAGCCCTGGAGAAGGACGATCAGGAAAAAACCGGAGAGGAATCCGATGTTGGTGTAGCCGCCGGCGGGGGCCTTGAAGAGGTCGACGCAGACCCCCGTGCCCCACTGGAAGAGGATCACCATAAGATAGAGGAACATGTTTATCACGCCGACGGTGCCGCCGTTCTGGTTCAGCGGCACGAGAGCGCGCACCGCGTTGCCCATAAAGACGTAGCCGCAGCCGTTGAAGAAGCCGATCATAAATCCCGCCGCCCCAAAAAGCGCCGGAGATTTCGCAAAGATGGAGAGCAGGAGCCAAAGCACCCAGCTCGCCTGTGTCAGCAGGCAGACGGTGAAGAGACTCCGTTTTTCATCGCGGCACCGCTTGACGAGCCAGCCGCCGAAGGCGGGGCCGGCGACCATCCCGAAGCTTATCCAGGTCGCGCAGAGGTAGGCGGTATCCCGCGCCATCCCCGCTGAGCTCTGGAGCCAGGCAACCGCCCACAACCCCTGCAGCGCGGCACTGGCGGCGGCGGAGATGCCCCAGGTGTACATCACCACGCGCAGGGGGAATTTTCGCCAAATATTTTTCAGAACCTCCCAAAGTTCGCGAAAGACCGTCGCCGGATTTACGGCGCCCTCGCCGGGGCGCGGCTGCGGCTGCGGGTCGAGCCTGCGGAAATAGAGCAGCGAGGCGCCGAGCGCCGAGGCGAAGAGGCCGAGCAGGCAGAAGACGCCGCGCGAGCCGATCAGCTCCATCGCAAATCCCAGCGGCGCGACGGCGATGATCGTACCCGAATGGCCGACGACCATTGAAAGGCCGACGTAACCGCCGTAGTCTTTCTGCGGAAAGCTCACGGCGCAGTATGTGAGTATCCCGGTAAAGGCGCTCGAGAGGCCGAGGCCGCAGAGGGCGCGCCCCAGCCCGACGGCGAAGGCCGTGCCGGAAAACATCATTATAAAGGAGCCGCAGGCGGCGATGAGCAGCGCCGCGCCGCAGCAGCGAAAGGCCCCGCGCCGGTCGATGAGCACGCCCCATAGACCGAAGCTGAGGCCGTAGGTGTAAAAGAAGAGGCTCGATAGAAAGCCGATCGTCGAGGCGGAGAGCCCCAGCGATTCGCCGAGCGGAGGAAGCACCACCACCCCTGATATCCGCATCAGGTTGCTCAGCATAAAGCCAAGCAGCAGTACGACAAAAAAGAGGCGCTTCATCCGCGCGGCCCGGCGGCGCCTATTCGGCGCCGTTATTCTTCAGATATTCCTTCGCGGTGGCGAGGCAGCGGCGCGCGTGTTCCGTGTAGCCGTACTTCTCGACGCGCGCAAGGTGCGGCAGTTCTATGGAGAGCACCGTATCGGGACGCATCGCCTTCACCATATCGGCGATGTTTATCGCGCCCTCGCCAACATAATAGCGGGCGTCGCGTCCGGTGTAGATGAGCGCCTCTTTATCGTCGCGCGCGGGGATCTCCGCGGGGCCGTCGCAGATGTGGGCCATGTCGAAGAGCTCCTTCGGGCAGGCGGCGAGCTCGGCGACGGAGACCTTTGAACGCCAGGTGTGGAGCGTATCCACCATCAGGCGCGCGTTCGGGCGCTTCACCGTGTTGAGCAGCTCAAGCGCGCCGTCGAGATTCCATACGCTGGCCCAGGTGACAAATTCGAGATTCACCTTCAGCCCGTACTGCGCCGCGAGATCGCAGAGCGCCGCGAATTGTTCCGTATAATAGTCCTTGTTGTTGGTCCAGACGCTGCTGATGACGCCCTTCGCGCCCAGCGAGGCACCGGACTCAAAGGCCTGCTCGTAGCTCTTCACGTCGACGCCGTCGACGACGCGCGCAAGCTCTATGTCGTGTATCGCGATCCCCGTCTCATCGATAGCCTCTTTAAGCGCCTTGTAACGCTCGCCGCCGATGGGGATGCTGAAATCCCGCTCGCCCTTGACGCCCATGTTGATGTTGCGGATGCTGATATAATCGTAGCCGATGAGGGCGGCGTTGTAGGCCATCTCCACGGGAGACCAGCCGAGAACGGTAAGATGCGCTAATGAATACTTATGTGCCATAATTTTTTCCTCCTACAATATTTATATTTCGTATAACGGAAAACATTACCATTTATTAGGAACAGCTACACAATAATTATTCTTAGGGCTTTTGTCAAGTATTTTTATAATTTCAAAAGGAAATAATATTTTCCAATATACGGAATTAAATACTACTTGACAGAATATAATTTAAAGGGTAAAGTTGCAGCATCAGATGAATTTAACGTAAGAGTTATAGAGATTTCTATTTATATGGACGGGAGTGTTATTAAAAATGTCAATGAACTGGCCGGAAAAGGTGATATTCTGCGAAGTCGGGCCGCGCGACGGCCTTCAGAACGAAAAAACGCTGCTCTCCGTAGAGCAGAAGGCGGCGCTCATCGAGGGCGCGGCGGATGCGGGCGTACCGATCATCGAGGTCGGCTCCTTCGTCCACCCGAAGGCAGTGCCGCAGATGGCGGACACCGACGAAGTGGCGAAGAAGATCCGCCGCCTGCCGGGCGTCGAGTACCGCTGCCTCGTAGCCAATAAAAAGGGCGTGGAGCGCGCGCTCGCCTCCGGCATCACAAAGGTGAAGCTCACTCTCTCCGCCAGCGAGTCGCACGCGCGGGCAAACATGAAAAAATCCATCGCGGAGCTGCTCGAGGGCTTCAAAGAGTGCACGGCCTTCGCGCACGAAAACGGCGCGGCGGTCTCAGGCGCGATATCGACCGCCTTCGGCTGTCCCTTCGAGGGAAAGATCCCCGTCGCAAAGCTCGTTGAGATAACGGAAAAATTCATGGAGCTCGGCATAACGGAGCTCTCGATGTCCGACACCACCGGCATGGCCAACCCGCGTCAGGTGTATGACACCGCCTCTTTCATGCGCGAAAAATTCCCTGCGGTACGCTGGTTCCTCCACTTCCACAATACGCGCGGCATGGCGCTAGCCAACATGGTGGCGGGACTTAACGCGGGCATCATCCGCTATGACGCCTCTCTCGCGGGACTCGGAGGCTGCCCCTTCGCCCCCGGCGCCTCCGGCAACGTCGCCTCCGAGGATATGCTCCACATGCTCAGAGAGATGGGTATCGAGACCGGCATTGACCTCGACAGGATGATCGCGCTCGCCCGGCAGCTCCAGCAGTGGGTCGGCCACTGCACGGACAGCTCGGTGCTGCGCGCGGGCAAGAACTCCGATCTCATAAGCCGCACCGAGGCAAAAAAGCAGTAAACGACATACACAGAGAAAGACTCTCCCTCTTTCTTGATTTTGCTGCACAAAACTCTCCTCTGTGGGTGCCGCGCCTTCTGGCGCGGCCCTTTACTTTATCCCGGGAATCAGCCGGAGAGGCGCCGCCGTCTTTCATCCGCCGCACATTCACAAATTTCCCGCCGTGTTTACAAAAAGCGCGGCAAATGAGTTATCATTATAAAATAACAACAAGATATTTGACCTTCGGGAGGAATTAAGATGGCGGAACCCTTTTCATTCAAATACCAACTCAGTACTATGGCGAAAGAGAGACTTGACCCGTCGGAGATAGGCGTCATGATAAAGCTCAGCATCGAGCATAAAGCCATTTCGCTCACGGCCGGCGAACCGTCGGCGGACATATATCCCGTCGAGGAGCTGAAAAGGGCCTTCGGCACGATCTTTGAAGACCCCTCGCTGCTCGCCTACGCGAAGGAGGACTTTGGCCTCACGGAGCTGCGGGAGTGGATAACGGAGCGTATGCGGTCCGACGGCATGATCCCCGACTGGGTGACGAGCAGGAATATCCTGCTGACCAACGGCGCGGGCGAGGCGATCGAGCTCGTCGCGGAGACGCTCATCGACCCGGGCTGCACCGTGCTCGTCGAGGCCCCGACCTTCACCGAAACGCTGCTCACCTTCCGCAAGCAGGGCGCTAACTGCGTAGGCGTGCCTGCCGACGACGACGGCATCATCCCCGAAGAGTTTGAAAAGCTCCTGCGGTCGCGCAGCGTCCGCTTCCTTTATACGATACCAAACTTCCAGAATCCGAGCGGACGCACCTCGCCGCTGGCACGCCGCAAAGAGATACTGGCCATCGCCGCCAAGTACGACATCCCGATATTTGAGGACGACCCGTACCATTATCTGAGCTACGACGAAGAGGCTCCCGCGACATACCTCAGCCTTGCCGGCGACGACCGCCGCGTGCTGCACAGCAACAGCTTTTCCAAGCTAGTCGCCCCCGGAATGCGCTGCGGCTGGCTGGTGGTGCCCGACGCGATAATACCGCACCTCAACGCCTTCCGCATCAGCGCCGGCCTTACGCGCCCCGCGATACTCCAGCTCGGCCTTTACAATTACCTGAGTTCGGTTGATTTCGGCGAGCGCGTCGGCTTCCTGCGCGACACCTACAGGGTGCGCCGCGACGGTATGGTAAAGGCGATAGAGAAGCACCTCAAACCGCTCGGAATAAAGACGAACTACCCGAAGGGCGGCTTCTTTCTCTGGGGAGAGGCGCAGGGGATCGAGGACATGACCGCCTTCGCGCGCTTCGCGGTGGAAAAGAAGAAGGTCGGCATCATCCCGGGAAGCGCCTTCTATACAATCGACGAGGCGAAGAACGGCCGCGGCGCCTTCCGCATCTCCTTCGCGAAGGTAGACCCGCAGACGGCGGAAGAGGGAATAAAGAGGCTCGCGGAGGCCTTCAAAGAGTACCGCTAGGCTGGGAGTACAGGCAGCCGCAGATTTAGGATAAACGCCCTGTCCAAACGGACAGGGCGTTTATGCTGCGGTTCAGGCCGCGCGGTGGTTTTATGCCGCTCCGCGCCGGGTATTACCTGTTTTTCATTTTTTCCAGTAATCTCAGCGCCGTGGGGCTTTTGCCGAGACCGCCGAAGGTACAGCGCAGCTCAAGCGGCAGTTTAAGACCGACGTCGTACATCGCGGCGATGGTTTCGTCGAGCGGGATCACCTTGTCGTAGCCGGCGAGCGCCATGTTCGCCGAGGCGACGGCGTTCGAGCCGCCCATGACGTTCTTGCCGAGGCAGGGGACCTCCACGCGGTTCGCCACTGGGTCGCAGGCGAGGCCGGTAATATTCTGCAGCGCCATCGAGGCGGCGTCGGCGCACCGCTCCGCGCTGCCGCCCATGAGCTGCACAAGTCCCGCCGCCGCCATGCCGGAACCCGCGCCGCACTCGACCTGACAGCCGCCCACCTCGGCGGCGAATGTCGCGCCCTCCGCGATGAAGATGCCGACAAGCCCCGCCGCCAGCATCGCGCGCGTGATCTCCTCTCTTGACTTGCCCAGCGCGAGGCCCGCGCCGAGCAGCGTCCCCGGCAGGCAGCCGCAGGAACCGGCGGTCGGCGCCGCGACGACGACGCCCATCGCGCTTTTCGTCTCCATGATCGCCGTGACCGACTTTATGACGTTGTTGAGGATGTCGCAGGGGATCAGCGCGCCCTCTTTGCACGCCGCTTCGATCAGATAGGCCTGGGGGCCGAGTATCCGGTCGGCGTACTCCGTACCGGCAAGCCCCTCTTTAAGGGCTCCCTCCATGATCGAGACCAGTCCGCGCATCTTTTCCAGCACATCTTCTTTCGCGGTGCCGCCGCGCGCGGCTTCGTACTCCGCCGCCAGCTCCCACATCGCAAGCCCCCGACCCTCGTTATAGGCGAGCATCTCCCCCGCGGTCGAGAAGGGTACGGCGCAGTTCGCGCGCGAAAGCGTCGGCAGCATCGGCGCTATCAGCACAAAATCCAGCGCCCCGTGTTCGGCGGCGGCAACGCGCAGCGCCTCCGGCTCCGGGGCCTTTGAATATTTCAGCGAGAGCAGCGACCCGCCGCCGCCCTCCAGAGCCTGCGCGAAATCCGGAGCGGAATCCGCGACGGCCCGCGAGGACTTCATCGCCGCCGCGCCGCCGTGGGGAAACTTCACCAGCACCTCGTAAAAGTCGCCGCAGAGCGAAATGTCGAAACCGTCATAGCGCCGCATCTCGATCATACCGCCGCCGACTGAGACCCCCTCCCACAGATGATGTTCGCCGCCGCGGCCCCATACCTCTATGCGGTAGTTGTTGGGGTGTTCCGCGCCATAGTCGAGAATCCTGAATTCGATCTCCACACCGGCTTCCTCCGCGAGCCGCGCGTAACGATCCACATCCGGCTCCGTTATCTCCTTGCCCAGCATGCCGCAGACAAAGCCCATATCCGTGCCGTGCCCGTCATGCGAGGCGGCGAGCGAGCCGTTCACATCAAAGTCGACGACGGCGCGCATCGGCGCGCCGCCGACGGACTGCCGCACAACGGCGGCGATCCGCGCCGCCCCCGCGACATGAGAACTGGAAGGACCGCGCATTACGGGCCCGATGACGTCGTTAAAGATACTTGCAGGCATTCTGTCCATCACAGTATCAGCTCCTATTGATTTTTATTTTTGCCGTTATTGATCTTCATCTATGGCAAGCCCGCTCTGCAGGCGCGTTAAGAACGTCTCCGCCGCACGTGAGAATACCTGATATTTTTTCCAGGCGATGACAAGGCCAGCCGTAACTTTCGGTTCAAGCGGGCGAAAGCAGAGCCCACCGCGCCCAAAGACGTTGATAAGGCCATCGATGCAGAGGGCGGCGCCCATCCCCTCCTCAACCATCAGCGAGACGTTATAGACGAGGTTATAGGTGGCGGCGATGTTCAGCTTCCGGAAATCGCGGCCAAGCCAGCCCGACATATCGTTATTGAGCAGTACCTGCCTCGGGCAGAGAAGGGGAATACCCTCAAGGTCGCGGGGAGCGATGCTCTCACGGGCGGCGAGCGGATCGTCCTTTCGCAGCAGCAGCCCCCACAGATCATCATCCGGCAGTTTAAAATGATCATACTTCTCCAGATTTGCCATCCCGATGAAGAGGGCGAAATCAAGCAGCCCCTTATCCAGCCGCTCCGCGATATCTCCCTCGTTGCCGCTGAAGAGGTGGAAGCTGACGTCGGGATAGTCGTCGCGCATCAGCTTCGCGGCCCGTACAATAAAACGCATCTTCTCCGTCTCGCCGCAGCCGATGAAGATGTCTCCGCTTATCACCTCGTCCGAAGCGCTTATCTCGCCCTCCGTCTTCTCCAGCAGGGAGACGATCTCCTCCGCCCGCTTCCTCAGCAGCATACCCTCGTCAGTCAGCGTGATCCTGCGGCTGCCGCGGATCAGCAGCTGCTTTCCAAGGTCCGTCTCAAGCTCCTTGATCTGGCGCGAGAGCGTCGGCTGCGTCACGTGCATGGATTCCGCCGCTTTCGTAATATTTCCCTCGCGGGCGATCGCGAGAAAATACTGCAATACTCTAAGGTCCATCACCACACCTGCCTCTCATCCAGCAATGGATATATTTTACTATGCCTTACACGTATGGCAATAGATTTATTATAAGTATTTGATATATTCATAACCCCCTCATATAATTTGGGACAAGGAGGTGAAATGGTGAGAGAAAGAGAAAAAGAGGCTGTCAGACAGAATCTGAGAGACGCTGGCTGCCCTTCGGAGGCTATCGAAAAATATATGCTGCTGGGCGAGGAGGATAAGGCTGCGGAACAGGCGGCGCTCCTTGCGGGACACCGGGCCGCGCTGCTTCTTGCCCTGCACGAGAGCCAGAGGAAGATCGACTGCCTTGATTTCCTGACATTCAAAATGACTAAAGCCGCCAAGAAGCGGTAAAAAAATCAAAGTGCAGCACAAAGCAAAAAACAATAAAGGCTGAAAGCCAAAACCTGAAAGGAGAAAAAGTTATGAAAATGATCGGATTGATAATGATAATAACGGCGGCGCTCGCAATGACGGCCATGGCCGGGACGGCCCACGCGGCGGATATGTCGGACGGCGCGGACAACTTCTACAAGAGCGGCAGGGTGACGGCGGAGAAGGTCGTCTTTAAGAACCTCTACAGGATGGATGTCGCGGGCAGCCTCTTCACCCCCAAGAATATGAGCCGGGGCGCGAAGTATCCCGCGATCGTCGTCGGCCACCCGATGGGAGCGGTCAAAGAACAGAGCGCGAACCTCTACGCCCAGAAGATGGCGGAGCGCGGCTTCGTCACACTGGCGATAGACCTCTCCTTCTGGGGCGAGAGCGCGGGAGAGCCGCGCAACGCCGTCCTGCCCGACGTCTACGCCGATGATTTCAGCGCCGCGGTGGACTTCCTCAGCACAAGGCCCTTCGTGGACGCGAAGAGGATCGGCGCCATCGGTATCTGCGGCAGCGGTAGCTTCGCCGTCAGCGCCGCTAAGATCGATCCGCGCATAAGGGCCGTATCGACCGTCAGCATGTATAACATGGGAGCGGCGAACCGCAGCGGCCTAAACCATTCACAGACAGTCGAACAAAGAAAGAAGATCCTCGAAGAGGCGGCGCGGCAGCGTCTGCTGGAATTCACCGGCGGCGAGATGAGGTACACCGGCGGCACGGTGCATGAGATCACCGAAAAGTCCAACCCCATCGAGCGTGAGTTCTATGACTTCTACCGCACGGAGAGAGGCGAATTCACCCCCGCCGGTTCCTCAAAGGAGCTCACTACGCACCCGACTTTAACCAGCAACGTCAAGTTCATGAACTTCTATCCCTTCGAGGATATCGAAACGATCTCGCCGCGCCCGATGCTCTTCATCACGGGATCGGAGGCCCATTCCCGGGAATTCAGCGAGGACGCCTACCGGCGCGCCGCGGAGCCGAAGGAGCTCTACATCGTCCCGAAGGCCGGACACGCTGATCTCTACGACCGCGTGAAGCTGATTCCCTTCGATAAACTTGAATCCTTCTTTAAGCAATCCCTGAAGTAAGAGACCGCTGTTTTTCAAAGAACGAAAGCCCCGGCGCCGCAGATATTATGCGGTACCGGGACAATTTTTATTTCATTCCTAAGCGGCGGCGTTAAAGCTCCGTACCTATCCCGGCTTTGAGCGCCTTCTCATAGACCTTATGCGCGATGACGATATCGAGCGTCGCGAAGCCCACCGTCTTCATCAGCGTTATCTCTTTTTTATCGCTGCGGCCCGCGACGCGTCCCAGCAGCAGATCGCCGAGCTCGCCCGCGATCATCTCCTCCGAGAAACGCCCTTCCGACATAGGGATGAGGAACTCTCCCGCCTCGCTCATCACAGCCTCGCGGTTATCGATAAAGATCCTGTCGGCGCGCCTCACAATATACTCGTCAAGTTCGCGCTTATGCGGCAGGAAGGTGCCGACGGCGTTTATGTGCGCCCCCGGCTTCACACAGCGTCCGTCAAAGACGGGCTGCGGACTGGTGGTCACCGTGGTGATAATATCGGCGTCCGTAACGGCTTCCTGCGGGCTTCCGGCGGAGACGAGCCGCGTGCCGAACTTCGAGGCGCACTCCTCCATGCGGCTGATAAAGTCCGCGACCCTCTCGGCCGTCATGTCAAAGACGCGCACCTCCTTCAGCGGCCTTGCCGTCAGCACCGCCTCAAGCTGCGAGGCGGCCTGTCCGCCGGTTCCGAAGAGCGCGCCGCGCTCGGCATCCTCATTAGACAAAAGCTCCGTGGCAAGCCCGGAGACGGCGCCGGTGCGCATGCGCGTCAGCTCGGTACCGTCAAGCATCGCGTTGACGACACCCGTCTCGGGATCGGCCAGCAGCACAGTCGCCGAAACGGCGGACATCCCCCTCTTATAATTTTCCGTGTATGTCGAGACGATCTTGATCCCCGCCCGCGGATACTTTTTTATCAGCGCGGGCATAAAAGAGGTTATGCCGTCATTTACGACGTCAAAATTCGTCCGCACGGGAACCTCCGCCAGCCCCTCCGCCTGAATCATAAAGGCCTCGCGGTCCGACTCAATGGCCTCCCTCATCGAGAAGATCTCTCTTATCTCTTTGGCGTTCAAATATAACATATAATTCGCCCTCTCTATTTTACTTATCAGATATCTGCTAACAACTATACTCCATCAACCAACAATTTTTGTCAAGCGCTACCTTCATTGGCACGGATAATTTATAATAAAGGCGGTCTCACTACAGATTAATGTCGCGCGCAGTTGACTGAGTATATTTTATCCAGAGGTGATCGGTGATGGAACTAAGAAGGGAAAACACGCTCTCTCAACTCGTTTTGGACAGCATACAAAACTCGATCAGGGACGGAGAGTTTAAACCGGGAGAACTGCTCCCCTCCGAGCGGGAGATGTCGGAACGGTACGGCGTGGGAAAATCGAGCATTCGCGAGGCGATCAAAATGCTCCAGGTGCTGGGGGTAGTAGAATCGGCCCAGGGCAAAGGCACCTATCTGAAAGAATCCATCGGCCCGCAGATACTGCGTCCGCTGCTCCTCGATATGATGCTCCAGCGGTCGAGCGCCGAAGAGCTCTATGAATTCCGCCTGATGTTTGAGCAGGCCTATATGTCGCTCGCCGCCGCAAAGGCAACGGATGAGAAAAAGGCGGCGGCGCGGCGCGCGCTCGACGAATACCGCGAGCTCCAGCTCTCACACAAGTCGGAGGCGGGAGAGGCCGACCGGACCTTCCACAGCATCATGCTTGAGGCGACCGGCAACCAATTTATCATTAAGATGGGCAGAATGATAATGGAGCTCTGCCGCCCCTACATCAGCAAGAGCAGCGAGGTGCTCGACAGTACGGTGATGGAAAACCACGAGAAGCTGCTTGATATATTTTGCACCGGCAATACCGAGGGGCTAGCGGAGGCCGTGGAGAAATCGCTGATCGTTTTCCGCCATACGCTGGACACCGACATGGGGAATCCCAGCTGACGAAAAATTGCCGCCCGCTCCGGTCTTCGCAGCGCAGCGGCACCATTTTTATTTTTCCATGCTGTGTTAAAAACCTGAGCCGCAGTCTCCGGGACGACAGGAGACCCGCCGCCTAAAATATTGCGTTACCGGCTCCGCAGCACTTCGAGATTGTGCTTGTATTCCGGCACCGCCTCCCAGACGGCGCTTCCCAGTTCGCAGGGGAAGTCGGGACAGAAGCCGCAGTGGGGGATATGGCTCGCGAGGGCACATTCGCGGATGGCGCACTCGGCGCAGCTGACGCTCTTTTCGCCCGGCTCAAGGCAGCCGGTACAGCGCAGGCGCGAGGGCAGGATAAAGGAACCGTGTCCGGCGCTCTCCTGCGCGGCGGCGATCTTCGCAAGCGCCGCGTTGTCCCGTCTGGCGGTGGCTCGGCGCGCCTCACAGGCGTCGCAGTCCACACCGCAGCAGCCGATGTTCGCCATCTATGCGATCTCCGCCGAGGGCGAGGCGGCGCTGATGACGCCGCTCGCGCGCACCGTACAGCCGATGGCCTCGAGCTCTTTCGCCAAAGCGGCAAGCCCCTCCCCTATGGTGCGCCATTCTGTCTCAAAGGCGCAGTCTACAAGGAAGAGCGCCTCCTCCGTAGCATCGTCGACGCAGGCGTCGCGCGTGTCGCGGTAGTTCCAGAGCCAGCAGCAGACCTTTTCGCCGTCGGCGTAGACTATCTGCGGCGGCGCGCATTCGACGACGCTGTCACCAGCGCCGAGCGGGTAGAATTTTTCGCCCTCACGGACATAGCGCAGCACCATATCGCCGCGCAGCTTTGTCATGTCGTGCGCCCCCATAGGCAGCAGGTTCAGCGCGGACACACAGTCATAGCAGTCGACGACGTCCGATACGCTCCACATGTCGCCCTTAAATATGCGGCGCAGCAGCGCCTCCAGCGAACAGCGGTATTTGCTCGGCTTGACTCCCATCTTCGAATAGGTCTCGCGCCAGCGGCGCACGTCTGGATGGAGCGTCAGCGTGTCGGCGGAGATCCCGATATCGTTGAGACTCGCCGCGAGTCCCCTCTTCATCTCCGATACATAGGGCGATCCCGAACTGTTCGTTATCCGCGCGCGAAGCCAGCCGATCTTCGCGTCGGGAAAATCCTCAATGATCTCTTTATCGATGGAAAGTTTCATTCTTTTCTCCTCCAAGTCTCCTGCATACGGTTGCCGCGAGCCAGCCCACGGCCCATCCCGCAGCGGTGCCGGCGGCGAAGAGCGGCAGCATATAGAGTGCCACCCTCGCGTCTTTCACGATATATGATACCACGGCGAGCTGCCCCGCGTTAAAGGCCCAGGCTCCCGCAACGCTGATCCACGGCAAAGAGAAATCCGCGCGGAATTTCCCGTATATGAACGCCATCACCGCGACGGCGGGAAGCGCGCCGCCCAGGCTGCATAGAAACGAAAAGACGTTTCCCGTAACGAGCCAGGCGAGCGCCACGCGCAGCAGCGTCACGGCAAAGGCCTCTTTCGTTCCGAGCAGGACGAGCGCCGTCAGCGCGAATACGTTCGCCGCGCCGAGCTTTATGCCTGGCAGCGGCATCGGCAGCATCCCCTCCGCAACGTTAACGACGAGCGCGCAGGCCGTGAACAGCCCCGTCAGCACGATCCGGCGCGTATCCATCGCCATCACCAGCTCACCCCGTCCACCTGCCGGTCCGCGCCCTTGATTCTCACCACGAGGCGGTGCGGCAGACATACCGTGCCGGCGCCCGCGCGTCGGATCCAGCCATGGCGCACACAGGCCCCGTCCGGACAGTCGGCGGATACGACGGCGATACGCCCCCGCTCGGCGCGAATGATGTTGAAGCCGCGCGCCGTCCCCGCGGAATCCACCTTTATCTCCCGCGGCGGTCCAGTCAGCGGCAGCGTCTCGACGACCCTGCCGTCAAGCACGATCTCCGCCTCAAGCGGGCGGCCTTCGTTATATTGGCGCTGCTGCTGGATGAGCGCGCCCGCGATCAGCATCGCGGCCCCCGCCATCGTGACGGCGGCCATCCAGCGGTCGCCGCGTTTCATGGAGATTCGCCCCCGATCGTATCTACGGTGAAATTTTTATCGGTCAGCCGGAATATCTTCCGCGCCTCGGGGGTGACAAGCACCTTGTCCTCCGAGGCAAGCACGAAAACCGCCGCCAGGCCGCCATTTTTTTCAAGAAATTTTTCCGCCTTCACACGCCCCATGACGAAGAGCGCCGTACAGAGCGCGTCGGCCAGCGCCGAATCGCGGTCGATTATTGAGACGGAATCAAAGTCGGACTTTGCAGGATACCCCGTCGCGGGGTCAAAAATATGATGGTAGCACACCCCGTCCTGTTCAAAAAAACGCTCGTAGGGGCCGGAGGTTACGACGGAGCGGTCGGAGACCTCCACCACGCCGAAGTATTCGCCGCGCGGCTTATGCGGATGCTGAAGCCCCAGCCGCCAGGGGCGTCCCTCCGGTGAATCGCCGACAAGGTCCAGGTTGCCCCCAAGGTCTATCACCGCCCGCTTCACACCGTCGGCGGCAAGCCTCTCCTTCAGGATGTCGGCGACGTGACCTTTCGCGATCGCGCCGAGGTCGAGCCACAGACCAGGGGGCGTCTTGATGTAACACTCCCCGCCGTTCTCCCTCACCGTCACCTCTTTATAGCCTTTGGAGCGAAGCGCCGCCCTTATCTCAGCCGGCTTCGGCACGCGCGCGCCGGGAGTGCCGATCCCCCAGAGGCGTACTATACGGCCGATGGCCGGGTCAAAGGCGCCGTCCGTCAGAGCCGCTATCGCAAGCGACCGCTTTACAAGCGCCGCCGTCTCGGGAGTGACCTTTACCCATTCTCCGCCCGCGCCGTTGAGACGCGAAATATCCGAGGAGGCGATATTTACCGAAAACAGCCCCTCAAGGCGGACGATCTCCCCGTCCATTGCGGCGAGCTCGCCTTCGAAAAAATTCTTATCTTCGCCAAGAAGCCGCAGCTTTACATACGTGCCGAGGCGGAAATTTTCCCCCGAGACCTCGTGAGGCTTCCCTATGGGCCATCTGCCGGAGAAGACGCAGAGCGCTCCAACTGCCAGCAGCACCGCCGCGATAATACCGCTCTTTTTCATGGCTCCGCCTCCCTCTCCCCCAATGTCCGCTGTGTAAACGTCTCTAAATTATATTACAACAAAGGGCCGCGGGGCGGTTCCTCTTAAGGAATCGCCCCGCGGCTTTAGAGAATCTATATTGAACGTATGGGAAGAAGATTTAGTGAAATTCCATCTTCCATCCGTTACGGGCTGTTGAAACACCTGAAAGGGACGGCCTTTCCGTCCTACCTTACCAGTGCCGGGAGCGAAGGCCCCCTCAAGGGCATTCTTCCCAAAACTTCGTTCCCCTCTCTTTATGTTACAGATGATACCAGCATCCCCGCGCCCGCGCGTGGTGGAAATACGAGATATTAAAAGAGGTAATTTATACGAATAAAAAGATATTCTAAAGATAACACGGCGGCAAAAAGATATCCATCCGCGCGGACAAAGGCCTGAGCCTCAGATAAGACAGACCGGCGCGCCCGACGCGTTTTCAGTGAATATAAAAGAGCGGGAGACCGCCTCCCGCTCTTCTTGTGTTCATTAATTCGTCTCTCTTACCTTAATCAGAGACGCCGTCGTCGGTGTTGCCGATAAACTTCATCTTCGCCTCGAGTATCCGGTGGTTCTGCACCTCAAGCACCTTTATCTCCCAGGGGCCGTAGCCGATGACCTGGCCCTTTGAGGGGAAGTTGCCCGTTATCTCGAGGATCATGCCCGCGAGCGTGTCCACATCCTCAAAGATCGTATCAAAGGGGTAGCCGAGCGCCTCCGCGAGGTCCTCAAGGTTTACCTGCCCCTGCACGATATAGGTGTTTTCACCGGCGTTCATTATCTCCGGCGTCTCCTTGTCATATTCGTCCTGTATGTCGCCGACGATCTCCTCTATGAGGTCCTCCAGCGTGACCAGCCCCGCCGTGCCGCCATATTCGTCGACGACGATCGCGAGATGCTTGCGCGATTTCTTCATGATGTCGAGCGTCTCATCCGTCTTCATCGTCTCTGGGACATAGAGCGGCTTGCGCATCAGCTTCTCTATTGAAATCTGCTTGTCACCGTGCGAAAGCGGGCCGAGCAGGTCCTTCGCGTAGAGGATACCGACGATATCGTCAATATCTTCTTTATATACGGGAATACGCGAGTGTCCGCTTTCAAGAAATATCTTGACCGCATCCTCGACGCTGTCCTTCTCGTCGATCGCGTACATATCCGTGCGTGGCGCCATCACCTCGGAGACTCTCGTATCCTCGAAGGCGATGACTCCGTGTATCATCTTGCGTTCGTCCTCTTCCAGAGCGCCCGCCGCGCTGCCCTCGCTCACGATATGGTCTATCTCTTCACGCGATATCAGAGCGCTGTATGAGACGAGGTCCATTCCGATAAGCTTGCCTATTAGCTTCAGGATGACCTGCAAAAAGGCCAGTACCGGCGTCAGGACAAAATTAAAGGCGCGCAGAAAGGGAAGGCAGAATAAAAGAACTGCCTCCTTTTTCGCTATTGCGACGTTTTTAGGAAGTATTTCACAGAAAATCACTATCAGCACGGTCATGATAACAACTGCGACCGCTGGACCGGCGATGCCGAAGAGCGAAATAGCCACCGACGTGGCCACGGCTGAGGCCCCGATGTTAACGAGGTTGTTTCCGATAAGAGTTACGTTGATTGCTTTTGCTACGTTGTCTGCAAGCCAGAGAAAACCCTTTTTGCGGTGCGGGTAGTCATCGGCCAATGCCAACAGTTTTCCTTTGCCTGCTGCCGTAATCGAGGTTTCGGTCATTGAAAAGTACATCGAGAAACCCATCAGTACGACGAGCAGGATAATACTGCCTGCTATGTCAGAACTCAACAAATATCATCCTCCTGATATTACAGCGCCACCGTACGGGGCGATATGGTTTAGCATATCATATTATACTTAAGTTGGCACTAATTCCGCCGACGATTCGGCCCAAACATACCGAAAAATCAGCGACATGGCCGACCGCCGGCAAGAGCTGTTGTGAAAATTCCGCGCGCAGCATATCGAAGACACCGGCACTCCGTACCGGAGCCTCGTCAAACGTTTTCTCTTTTTGCGTAAGGTTGGAATCAGCTGTTGCTGAGAGGTACCCTCATCTCACCAGTCAGGTATTTTTCTGTAAAAGTCTCGCCGGGTATCGGTTTTGAGAAATAAAACCCCTGAGCATAGTCACAGCCAATATCCTGCAGGAAATGCACATGTTCCTCGCGCTCGACGCCCTCACAGATGATCTCCAACCCCATCGTGTGAGCGAGGTCCACGGCGCAGATAACTATCCCCCGCATATTTTCATGTCCATCCATCTCTTTCAAAAACTCCCTGTCCAGCTTGATTATCTGGATTGGAAGCTTGCCTATCATATTGAGGTTTGAGTAACCGGCCCCAAAGTCATCCATTGAGATGCGGAACCCCTCGTCTTTAAGACGTTCCAGCATCAGCAGCACCGGATAGGGCAGCTCGTTGAAGGCGCTCTCGGTGACCTCAATCTCTATACGTCGGCTCGGCACGCCGAACCGATTGATAATTTCCAAAAGCGTGCTGTGAAATGTCTGCTGGCAGAGGGTGACGCGTGAGAAGTTGACCGAAATAGAGAAGAATTCATTTCCCCTGTCCAGCTGGCCGCGCAGATAGGCGCAGGCCTTTTTCAGCATGTAGAAGTCAAGGTCGGCGATCGAGCCGTTCTTCTCAAAGAGCGGGATATAAGAATCCGGCGGTATGATACCAACTTCGGGGATATCCCACCTTACCAGCGCCTCTGCGCCAGCCACCTCCATCGTAGCCAGGTCTATCTTCGGCTGCAGATACATTTTGAACTCTTCCATCTCAAGCGCATACTGCATGCGCTTTTTATATTCGTTTTCCATCTGTATCTTTTTCAGCAGCCGCTCGTCGTACCAGACAAAGGCCTCTCCCTCGATGGATTTGGCTATCTTGTGCGCTGTGTTGGCCTTATCCATGATTGTGTTGATAAGTTCGCCGTTCCTCTCTATACGATAGGCTCCATAGTTGAATATAGCTCCGAACAATTCAAGGAAGGTGTGCTTCCGCACCACATCCCTCAGCATCATTTTCAGCTCGTCGACATCTATATCCCCCTGCTCGAAGAGAATCACAAATTCATCAGCGTCGATGCGTGCGCATATCCGGCCGCTCCTGCGCGCCGATATCGCCGCGGCGACGCTGTGCAGCAGCTTGTCGCCCTTATCATATCCGTAGGAATCGTTGATCGATTTAAAATTCTTTATATCAAATTCTACGATCGTATATTTATTTTCCAGATTACGGCTCAGAAGTTTTCCCGCGGCCACCTCAAAACCCGTCCTGCTCAGCAGTCCCGTCAGGCTGTCCGTATAGATGCTCTCGTCCAAAGCCTTCTGGTTCCGCCGGTTGACGATGAAAAAGACGGTTATTGACAGAAGCAGGCTGAAAATATAGAAGATAAGGAAACATTTCAGTTTATTATCGGAGCTCTCTTCCGCCGAAGAGACCATGCGGTCGGCCATCTCAAAATGCCGCTGGCTGAGGTCGTACAGCCTTTTTTCTGAGCCGCTGCCGGAATTGAGATGAACGATCTCTTTTTTCATATCTTCCCAGACCAGCTTCAACTCTGCAAGCAGCCGCTGGTATTTCTCGTTGGAATTTTTCATAAGCCGGTAGGGCCCTTTGCCGGTCTGAAGGTTATCGATGATACCATCCAAAGTCTCGATCAGTTTGTCGTCGGAATGGCCGTTAAGCTCTTCTTTTACGAGTTTCTGCGTCGCTCCGCGCACGATGCCGCTGTAGTTGATCACGCGCGCGTCGCCGGCGTTCTGCCACATCAGAGCCAATAAGACAAAGATTGCGACCAGCCACATTCCAGTATACAGCTGAAAGTCACGTTTTCTTCTTTTCATCCAGGAGGCCTCGGCTTTCCTCAATATTGTATTTACAGCAATTCAGCTCTGATATACCCGCAAGGGGTAAAAGCCGAGATTTTCAGTATGGAAAAGATGACGTTATATCTATAAATCGGCCTAGTACTTACATAGAGGCGATCTTCTATATTTTAACGTATCTCTTTTTATCTACGCGCCGTTACTTTTCTTCTCCGACAACTATAACGAAAAACATCGTACCATTTCTGTAATGTCCGTTATTCTAGCACTCGTCCAGATACAAAGCAACACACCTGTTTTCGCTTACAGAGAGAACAAGGTATAATAAAGCATTGGGGGGATTTTTTTGCGCGGAGCCGTCATACTATCTCAGACTATATACCGGACTATCAAAGAAAAAATAGAATGCGGCCTCTATCCCGTCGGATCGCCTATCCCCTCCTGCGCGGAATTATGCAAAATGTACCGTATCTCCGAAAAGACGGCGCGGCGAGTGGTAGAGATACTGGAAAAAGAGAAGTTCATCGAAACTTCGAGAGGCAAACGGCCAAGGGTGATCTTTAAGCGACGCGAAGCGGAGAAGAGCGGGAGCACAGCGGAGAGGCCCGACTACGAGGTTATCCGCGATATTTCCCTATCCGCGCGCGTTTTTTACTATCCGCTGCTGAGATATGGTTTATCTCTCTGTACACAAGAGGACTTTGACGAACTTGAAACACGCCTCAGCTGTATAAACGAAATGACTCCGGCCTGCGAGCTGCCGGGAATGCTGAGACACTTTTGGCGCTTTTTCGTCTCCAAGATCGGCAACGCCATGATCCTGCGCTGTATCGACAGCATCGGATACCTGGAGCTGGTACCTATGCCGTACGACATTGAATTTGAGCAATTCTACCGCGAATATCTGTTCGACATCTTATCAAAGATGCGCCGCGGCTCCTTTGATCCACAGGAGGAATTGGACATACAGAGAATATTCCTTCGCGGCGAAGGGCTGCCGCCAATGAGATGCGCATCGACTCCCGCCTCACTCGGATGGCCGCACTCTATCTCCGCAAACATACGAAAAGACGACGCAAAGATATCTGCCGTTTACATGGACATCATCGGCCGGATAGTATCCGGCGAATATAAACAGGGCGATATACTTCCCAGCCATGCGGCGCTCTGCAAAGAATATAGCGTCTCACACGACTCGACCTCCCGCGCCATCAGGTATCTGCGCGAATTAAAGGTCATACGCTCCGAGAGGCGAAAATCTGTCGTTGCCCTCTCCGCGGCGGAAATTCCACTGGTCTGGAGCAAACTGGATATTAAGATCATCTGTCGGAGCTTCAGATCTTTCATCGACGCGCTGGAGACGGTATCGCTGACCATCGAGGACGCCGCCTTACTCTCTGCAGGCGATACCCCTGCGGCGGAGGCCGCCGCCCTGCGCGGCGCCATCGGCGATGGTCTGCGCGGAGGAGAGCTGACGTCATTCTGCGCCACGAAAGAGCTGCTGGAAATGATCGTCTCCCATATCCCCTACCGGACGCTGCGGGAAATATATCTGGCTTTGAAAAAATACACGCCATTTGACCGCGTCGTTCCCGGCCTGCTGCGCAATGGGAGAGAGGAGGCCGTGCGCGCCATTTACCAAAAGGCATATGGCGCCGCCAACGCCCTCGCGTCGGGAGAAAATAAATACTTTGCGGAACTGTCGGCTAAGGCATTCCAGATGTCAGCTGGAGAAGTGCTCGCATACTGTAAAGATATGGGATACCTCGAAGCGACCATGAAGGTTTACGACGGTACGATCTTTCTGAAATAGGCTTCGCACCATCCTATCAACTATTCATATTAAAGAGGCAAAACCTCTGATTGCCGCCTGGGCAGACGCATGAAAATCAGCGCCCGCGCCCGTGCTGCCGGATGACGTCATTTTATCGTTTTCGCAGCCTTCGCCATAAATTACCTTAAAGACATTAAGAAAATTCCTGCGGCCTCCCTTTTGTAAATATTCGCCGCTGCCTGCCGCTGCCGTGCGAACGCGAAAATGCCGCAGTCCGGCATTGCAGAGTTGTTCGATGTTTGCACTAGTCAACAAAACCTGGACAGTTGACTTGCTTAACTCTGTATAGTAGGGGGGTATCTCGTTACGTCCTACTCCTAAAACTGCCGTTTCCGCTATACGCCTCCTTATACTGTTTCGGCGTCATGTATCCCAAAGCATAGGCCGGACGCTCTTCATTGAAGAATTTTATGTATTCCTCTATCTCCCGCTCTATGTTTTCTTTGCCTGTTACATGAAAGTCTGTAAACAGCTCCGCTTTCAGCCAGCCGTTTATCGCTTCCATCGCCGCATTGTCCGTAGGAGTTCCGCTTCTGGACATGGAGTGGGCTATATGGTTCAGTTCCAAGATGTCGTTGTATTTCTTGGAGGCGTATACCGCGCCCTGGTCTGTGTGCAGTATCGTCTGCCATTCCGTTTTTTTATCTTTATTCATTATCAGTCCTTCCAGCCCGTCTATGTATGTCATTCTGTCTCCGCGCCTTGAAGACAACGCATGGCTTACTATTTCGTTGTTCCATAGGTCCATATACAGTGTCAGCTCATAGTACGTACCTTTGAAGCAGAATGCCGTCATATCGCTCGCTATGTACTGCATCGGTGAGTATACCGGCAGGCCTGCAAGAAGCAGGTTGGGGAATAATCTGTACGGATTGCCTGGTTTTTTATAACGGTAGTGTTTTGCCTTGCTCTTTATACCGGCAGCCCTGCAACATTTATAGGCGTACGGATCTGAATGGACTATTCCGGTGTCAAGGCGTATCTTCGCGTTAAGCCATCTGTATCCGTGCGACGGATATCTTTTATGATATTCCATAAAGAGCATTACGCTTCTAGCAAAATCCCTCGCTCTTTTGGACGGTTCAAACAGGCTGCGTTTCCAGTTATAGAAGCTGCTTCTGGGAATCCCCGTCACACGGCACAGGATGACTACAGGAAAATACTCGGATAGTTCCAGAATTACTTGGTATTCGAGCTGTCTAAAAGGATATATTCCTTTACCGGACCATCTCCTTTCACCTCGTAGCCTTTTTTTAATCTTGCTTCCGCTACTTTCGCTTTAATCAACTCAACAATGAGTTCTTTTTTTGTCATGGACTCATAATCTGATAGGTCAGGCTGTCTTTCGGAAGGCTTGTAAACATAACTGTCCGAACCGTTTCCGGAAGACTTGGGCGGCAGACTGTTGGAATCACGATACATCCGCATATAGTCCCTAGCCGTGTCGTCGCTGATGCCGTAGGCTTCGGCAGCCTCGTAACGTGTCATTATCCCCTCATAAACTTTTCGTCCGATTTCAAGACGCTCTTCTTTCGTGTATCGCATTACAGGCCTCCTGTGCATATAAACATGGCTCTTGTGCCACAAGATATTATTGTCATGTATAAAAGACAATTATATCTTGTCTCACTTTTACCCCCTATATGTACAGGATTAGTTTAGCAGTGCAGTTCGTCAAAAGATTTGCGGCCTTTGCCATGGGCTGCCCCCTCCCCTGTGCACGCGAAAAATTCAAGGAACAATTTTCCACTTTATTCTTGACAATTAACATCAATAAGACGATAATATATTCATCATAAATGATGAGTGTTGATTCATCAAAAATCTCCTGTCTTTTTTATACCAGCATCAACATAATAGCGAAGGGAAGTGTACCTGTTCATGTCACATCCGGTTCTGGTAAAGGATATCCTGAAGGCTCTCGACATCATAACTGGCGGCCGCGTGGTCAAGAGTTACGCGGATATCACCGGCGGCAATCATTTCGTAACGATCAAGACCTCGCATATTCCCGGAAAATCAGTGATGGAGCTGCCAGGCCTCATCTGGGGAAACCCCGAAAGGGAGGTCCGCCGCCTCGCGGTGATGATGACGATGACGGAGAACGCCATCGAACTCGCGGGGGCCACGGGAATTGACGCGCTTGTCGTCCACCATCCGATCGCTGAGGGGGCGAACTCCGGCGGCGTTACGCTGAAAAATTATCTCGACCTCTACAACCTTGTGGCCTTTGAGCTGCACGAGGCCTTCCACGGGTTGCACCCCGGCATCGCCTGGCTGCACGGCAGCGTAGCGAAACAGGCCAATATCGCCTTCGGCGGCATCCCCGGCAAGATCGTCTGGTACGGCGAGGCGATGGCGGAGGTGCCGACGCTCGGAGCGATGATCGAGCGCATCGAGAAGATAATGGGCACGGCAATCGAGGAGAATATGCTCGCCGAGGAGAAAAAACACCGCTGCTGCGGACACCTCTGCGAGACGACGGTATCCGCGCGCGCAAAGATATTCGCCGGCAGCCCGGACTCGACGCTCGGACGCACGATAACGATCTTCCCTCACACCGGCTTCGGCCCCGAGGATCTTGAAAAGGCCTACGCGGAGTACCCCGCGGACACCGTGGTGGCAAACATCAGCCGCCCGCTGCCCGACAGCGGGCTCGTCGAGAAGGCCCGTGAGCTCGGCATGAATTTTGTCGCCGGCAGTTCGCACGCGATGGAGATATTCGAGAACGGCGTACCGCTCGCCTTTGCTCTAAAATACCAGCTCCCAGATCTCGAAGTACTCATCTTCCGTGAGCGGATGGTGAGCATCCCCATAGAGATGGTGGGCACGGAGGAGCTCCGCGATTACGGTTCACGCATGGCCCGAGGATACCTGCCGCGCCCGAAGGCATAATTTTACTTTATCATAATAAATCGCTAACCAAGACCAATCATTAAGAATACATCTTTAAAAGACCAGTTGGTTTTCTCCACCCGCACCAGATATCGGTGACTTATTATCTATCTTATTTAAGAGGGAGATGCGGACAAGATGGCAGCAAACAATGAAAAGCAGCGAAAGGTTTCACGTATAGAGGCGGTAGGCCTGGTACTTGTTATTTTCTCAATGGCGATGTTATTCCTCAACGCCGGAGCCGTCGGAGGACTCTTTAACGCGATGTTCAACCGCGCCTTTAAGGTCGTCGTACCCGTATATGTGACGGGGAGCATCGGCTGCGCGATCATCATCAGCGTCACAATGGGGCGTATCCTTGAACGTCTCGGCTTCACGGACGCGCTGATGAGGATATTCGTCCCCCTCATGAAGTATGTCGGCGTCAACGCCTGTGTCGCCATTCCCGTCATCTACAACATCCTCGGCGACGTCAATGCCGCCGGGCGCATTTCAAGCCCGATATTCAAGAAGGCCGGCGCGACGAAGGACGAACAGAAGATCGGCATCGCCACGATGATGCAGGCCCCCTGCTCCTTCTCGATCCTCATCTTCGGCATTATCGCGATGACCGCCGTCAATGTCCGCGTATTTCTCGTCCTCGTACTGAGCTACTTCCTGCCCATACTCCTCGTGCCGTTCTTCCTGCGCCTGACTATCTGGCGCGACTGCAAGGCCGTCTCCCTGCACGAGATACCGATCTTCACGCCGGAGACCGGATTCCTGCCGACGATCTTCGGCGCGGCGAAGGAGGGCGCGGAGCTGCTCTTCACACTCATCATCCCGGCCTGTGCGATAGTCTTCGCGGGCATCGGCGCGCTTGACTTTTTCGGCCTCTGGGCACCCTTCGAAGGCGCGCTCGCCGCGATGCTCACCTGGATGAATATCGAACCGGAGAGCGGCGTCGTTTCACTGCTCGCGGGAGGTTCGCTCGCGATGGCCCAGATCAAGGATATCGCGATGAACTTCACGCCGCAGATGATCGTCGGCTCCTTCGTTCTCGCCTCATCCGGCTTCCCGCTGCAGGTCATCTTCGGGCAGGTCCCCGTCATCTGGACCGCCTCGACGGACCTATCGCATCGAGACTGCATCGTCGCCGCCACCATCGGCGCGGCCATCCGCCTCGCGACGGCGGGGATATTCGCGACCTTCCTTGGATTCCTCTATCTTAGGTAGTCCTTAAAACCACGTCAAATCACAGCGCGGCGGAGACGAAACCGGTTCCGCCGCGCCGCGGACCGTAGTTGTCTCTATTGACAAAATATGGGAGCGATGATAGTTTATACGCTACAATTGAAAAGTACCCGTGGGGGAGTAGTGGCGCGCGGGAGCGCGTGGCAAGTCAACATCCTGGCTGAGGTTTAAAAGTCTGGCTTGTCTTAAATAACGAGACTCATGTATTGCTCTGGAAGCTTTACATTGAGTCTTTTTTTGTGGCTCAGGTAAGGCTCGCGCAGAGCCGATACCTGGGTCTTTTCGTTGTATAAGACGAAAGGATGTGGAACTCGAAATGCAGCAGCCAGAAAAGAGCCCGACAGAGAGGGAGCCATTCCGGGAGAGCGCCGCCGAAACACTGAGTAGACTCGGCGTCGATCCGCGGCGCGGACTGACCGAGGCAGAGGCGGCGGAGAGCCGCCGCCGTTACGGAGAAAACAGCTTTACGAAGAAAAAGCCCGCTTCAATGCTGCGGCGGCTTGCGGAGGCCGCCCGCGAGCCGATGATACTCATGCTGACCGCGGCGGCGCTGATTACGCTGGGCGTGAATATCGCGCGCGGCATGAGCGGCGGCGAGACGGATTTTATCGAATGCGCGGGGATCTTCGCGGCGATATCGCTCTCCATAATAATCACGGTGGCGATGGAGGGACGCAGCGCCAAGGCCTTTGAGGCGCTGAACCGAATCGCCGACGACACCAAGGTGCGCGTGATAAGGGAGGGCGGCGCGGAGCTCATCCCGCAGCGGGAGGTCGCCGTCGGCGACATCCTCAGCGTGGAGACGGGAAACAGGTTCCCAGCCGACGCGAGGCTGATAGAGAGTACCTCCCTGACGGCCGACGAATCGGCGCTCACGGGGGAGAGTATGCCGGTGCATAAAGAGGCGGCGGCCATCTTCACCGACGCCGGAACGCCGCTTGCCGAGCGCGCCAATATGCTCTATTCCGGCTGTTTCGCGGCGGGAGGCAGCGGCCTGGCCGTCGTCACCGCCGTCGGGGACGCGACGGAATTCGGCAAGATCGCGGGCGAGCTGTCGGACTCGGAGTCGACCGCTACGCCGCTGCAGGAAAAGCTGGCGAAGATGGGCAGGAGGATCGCGCTGCTCGCGTCAGGAGCCGCGGCGGCGGTCTTTCTGCTTCAGCTCGCCTCCTTCATAGCCAGGGGCACCGCCTCGCTGGAGACGGTCTCCGAGGCCTTCATCACGAGCATAGTGCTGATCGTCGCCGCCGTCCCCGAGGGGCTGCCGACCATCGTCGCGGTCTCGCTCGCGATAAATATTATCAAGATGTCAAAGCACAACGCCCTCGTCAAGAAGATGGCGGCCTGTGAGACGATCGGCGCTATAAACGTCATCTGCTCTGATAAGACCGGGACGCTGACGGAAAACCGCATGACGGTGACGGATATCATCGCCGGAGGAACGCAGAGCAAACCGCAGCCGCTCGGCGTCGGCTCGCTGCTCGATAATTTCTGTCTCAACGGCACTGCCGAGATTCATTTTGAGGGGGAGAGGGCGGCCTTCATCGGCAACCCCACGGAATGCGCGCTGCTCGTCGCGGCGCACGGCGCGGGGCACGACTACCGCGCCATCCGTGGGAGCAGCGCCGTTCTCCATTCCTTCCCCTTCTCCTCGGAGACTAAGAACATGACCACCGTCGCCATGAGAGACGGGGTCATAACGGCCTATACCAAGGGCAGCCCGGAAAAGATACTCTCAATGTGTTCCCTGTCAGACGGCGAGCGGAGGGAGGCCGAGAAGCACATCACGGAGTTCCAGGAGCGGGCGCGCCGCGTGATCGCCTTCGCCCACCGTGACATTACGGCTTCCAAAGATTATGCTACGGAAAGGGAGATGATAGAGAGCGGCATGACCTTTGACGGCTTCGCCGCGATCGCCGACCCGCTGCGCGCCGACGTCTTTGAGGCGGTGGAACGCTGCCGCGGCGCCGGCATCGACGTCAAGATCCTGACGGGAGACAATATCACCACCGCCGCCGCGATCGCCGGCGA
Organism: Cloacibacillus porcorum; assembly: GCF_001701045.1. Taxonomy (GTDB): domain Bacteria; phylum Synergistota; class Synergistia; order Synergistales; family Synergistaceae; genus Cloacibacillus; species Cloacibacillus porcorum. The sequence goes on along the minus strand of NZ_CP016757.1, from coordinate 348,838 downwards.
ACTCGGACTGCTCGGCGACGGCCATTACGCGGTGGAGGCGCGGGAGCTTGAGTCCCTCTCCGACGGCGAGCTGGCGGAGCGGCTGCCCGCGATACGGGTCATCGCGCGCAGTACGCCGTCTATAAAGATGCGGGTCGTCAAGACGCTGAAGGCCCTTGGCAGCGTCGTCGCCGTCACCGGCGACGGCATCAACGACGCTCCCGCGATCAAAAGCGCCGACGTCGGCATCGCGATGGGCATCTCGGGGACGGAGGTCTCAAAGGAGGCGAGCGACATCGTGCTGCTGGACGACTCCTTCTCCACCATCGTCAAGGCTGTACAGTGGGGACGCGGCATATACCGCAACTTCCAGCGTTTCATCCAGTTCCAGCTCACCGTCAACCTGTCGTCGGTGCTCGTCATCCTCCTGTCGGTCGCGGCCGGTTTAGAAGCGCCCTTCACCGCGATTCAGATACTGTGGATAAATATAATCATGGACGGGCCGCCCGCCCTCACCCTCGGCCTTGAGCCGGTACGCGGCGACCTCATGAATCAGCCGCCCGTCAGGAGAGACGCCAGCATCGTATCGAGGGAGATGCTCTGGAACATCGTCACAAACGGCCTGTACATCACGGCGCTATTCATGGCACAGCACTGGCTGAACTTCCTCGGCGGCACGAAAGAGCAGCAGCCTTCGATCCTCTTCACGCTCTTCGTCGTCCTCCAGCTCTTCAACGCCTTCAACAGCCGCGCGCTGGGCAGCGTCAGCGTCCTGCGCGGCTTCGGCGCCAACAGGCTGATGCTCGGAGTATTCGCATTGACCTTTGCCCTGCAGGTGCTGATCACACAGTACGCGGACGGCCTCTTCAAGACCACGCCGCTGCCCCTTGCCGTCTGGCTGAAGATCGTCGCCCTCGGCCTCTCCGTGATCCTGCTCTCTGAATCAGTGAAGCTGATAAGGCGCGGCCTTGGGAGTAAAGCGTAAATAAAGGGGCGGGGCAGAGCCTCTCCCTCCGCGCGTGACGCGAGCCGCCTTTTCTCATCAACGCCGCGGCCCGCGCCGCATCCGCCACAGGTACGGAAGGCTGTCGTCCTCATGATATATGAGAAATATCTGCGGGAAAAAGCTATAAAAAGAGAGGCCCCTCCATGAAAGGAAGGACCTCCCGTCGGCAGGCGCTCTATTTAAGGTCACATAAGGCAGATGGCCAAAACGGTCGAGACGAATAGCCCGCAGAGCACGGGGATGAAGTTCCGCCGCGCGAGCTCGATGGGGCTGACGCCGGCGATTCCCGCGGTGGCCGCGAGGCCGAAGGCCCAGGGGACGAGACAGCCTCCGCCCGTCCATATTGAACCCATCTGTCCGACGGAGGCGATATAGGAGACGTCAAGCCCCAGCGGGCCGCCGATCGCCTGCGCGAGGCTGCCGGTCAGGGGGAGGCCTGTGAAAAATGTCTGAAATGACAGGAAGGGCACAAAAATGGGGACGCGCGAAGCGTCCCCATGATAACAGTTTTAGCAGATTTTTTCCGCGAACAGGCCGCTTAGCCCGGTGGTTTCAACCTTCTTGGCTATCTCCGTCGGGTCGCATAGGTAGAGCCCGCGTTCCTTCATACGCTCAAAGTAGACGGAGCCGGAGAAGGTGTATTTCGTGCCGCGGCATTCGTCCCTCTTCATCTCGTCGGTGACATGGTTGATAAAATCTCCGACCGCGAGAGCATCCGGCAGCTCGATCAACTCTTTGCCGGCGGCGTGCCGCACGGCGTTGCAGCCCGCGAGAGTGCCGGTGACGACCGCCTCGGTATGTCCAACCATCGCGCCGCCCTTTTCTCCGGCGCAGAAAATGTTGTCCACCTCACCCTGGGCCTGGAGGCTGTGGGAGCAGTTGGCAAACTGGAAGTAGCGCATCGAATTTCCCTTACCGCCGGCGATCGGGTCCTCATAACGGGCCTTCTCAAAGCCGGGTACGAGGCGCAGCTTCTCCAGCGGGAAGTAGGGTGTCATCAGCTTTGCTGGGCCGGTGTCCAGCAGAACAATATTCTCCGCAAAGTCTTTTGTAGCGTACTGCTGACAGGCCTTCATTCCAAGCTTCTCGCTCATATTGGCGGCGGCGGGGATGGGTACGACGCAGACGCCGGTCTCGTTTAGTTTTTTGACGATCTCCGCGGAGAGCGATTCCTTGAAAAGTTTACAGGAGCCGCTCATCGCGCCGAGAGAACCGTCCTTCTTGCGCCCGTTCCACTCCTCGATGCCCGCGAGCGTACAGATGGAGACGCGCGGCGCGAAGCTGTGACAGCGCAGGATGCACATGGCGCAGCCGTTGCCGTATTTCACGCAGTTGCCGGGAACGGCCGAGGTCCCTGTGGCGTCGACAAAGGCGTCCGCCTCATAGACGGCGCCGTCGCGCGCGGTGACGGAGATCATCTTCCCCTCTTTTTTGTCTATCTTCATCGCCGAGGCGCCGGTGACTACTTTGACGCCCAGGCCGATGAGATATTTTTTTACCGCGGGCTCTATCTCATATACATTGTAAAGGCTCGCATGGGCATGTCCGGGAAATTCGATGTTCTTATGTCCGGCGCACTCGTCCATGACATGAAAGAGATCGCCGCCGCCCAGCGCCGTCATCTCCTCCGCCGCCGTCTGACGCCCGTTGTTGCGGTAGATGCCGCCCACGAGCCCCGTGCCGAGGAGCATGTCGGTGCGCTCAAGAAGCACGGCCTCGGCTCCGGCCTTGACCGCCGCTATCGCCGCCGCGCAGCCTCCCCAGCCGCCGCCAACTACCACGATCTTTATCTTATCCATGTAAATAAGCCTCCCTGCGATAATTATTTTAATTCATCAATGAAGAGTAGTGATTAACTTCATTATAATGCCCCTGAAGTCATGTGTCAATCTTTATGATAAAACCAGGCAAACCGGCTCTGTATATGGCTTTTTTAGTATTAACAGCCCCGCCGCAAAAAAATTCTTCGAAAAAATCTCCTCGCTAACTATTGACCAAACGCGATTAATTGGGTAATCTTATGACAGCTAATCAATCATTTGTGATGAATAATAATTCAATAGAGAATTTCTTGAGAGGGGAAGATATGATGAAGGCAAGCAAAGCAGTTCTTGCGATGCTCAAGGCTTATAACGTGACCGATGTCTTCGGCCTGCCCGGCGAGACGACGCTGAGCCTCTACGAAGCCTGGGAGGAATATCCCGAGATAAAATACCACCTTACGAGAGACGAGAGGAACTCCGTCTTTATGGCCGACGCCTACGCGAAGGCCACCGGCCGCGTCGGGATCTGCGAGGGACCGAGCGTCGGCGCTACGCACATGGTGCCCGGCGTCGTCGAAGCCTTCCAGTCCTGCGTGCCGCTCATCGTAATGACGACCGACATCGACCTCAAGACGGGGCCCAAAAATATGCTGACCGGCTTCGACCAGTCGGCGCTCTTCAAAAGCATCGCCAAAGATTCCCTCACCGTCACCGACGCCAGCGAGATACCGCACCTCTTCCGGCGCGCCTTCCGCACCGCAACGACCGGCCGTCCCGGCCCCGTCCACATCCGCATCCCGATGGATACCTTAGAGGGTGAAGTGGCGGACGGCGATATATATGCGCAGAGCCGTTACGCGGCCTTCCCCGGATGCCGGAACAGCGCGGCGGCGGCGGACATCATGGAGGCGGCGAAGATACTTGCCGCGGCGCGCCGCCCGGTGATGATCTGCGGACAGGGGGTCGTCCACTCCTCAGCCTGGGAGGAGGCGGCGCAGCTGTCAAAGATGCAGGATATGCCGGTGGGCTCTACGATCAACGCCAAGGGCTGTATTAGCGACCAGGAGGCGCTGTCGATGGGCGTCATCGGCGCGCGCGGCGGCCGTGAGTGGAACAACAAGATGATAAAAGAGGCCGACGTCGTGCTCTTCGCGGCGACCAGTACCGACTCCGCCAATACGGACGGCTGGAACATCCCCTCGCCAGCTTCGGTGCAGAAGTTTATCCAGATAGATATCTCCGAACGCGAGCTTGGCAACAACTATGACGCGCTGCCGCTCTTCGGGGACGTGCGCGAGACGCTCGCGGCCCTCGCGGCGGCGCTTGAAGGAATGCCGCGCCCAGACCGCGGCGCGTGGGCCGCGCGCTGCGCCGAAGAAAAGGCGGCGCATGAAAAGAGGCTGGAGGGCGTAATGGCGCGTTACGGCGACGAGCTGCACCCGCTTTCACTCGTGCGCGCGGTCGAGAGGCTGACACCCGATACAACCTTCTTCGCCGTCGACCCCGGAAGTTCGGCGATCTACTCCTCCTGCTTCCTGCGTATCGGACGCGCGGGCAGGCGCGCCGCCTACAACTTCTCCATGGGCGCGCTCGGCTACGCGATACCGGCGGCAATGGGGGCACGGTGCGGTACGGCGGCGGAGGCCCCCGTGATAGGGCTCATCGGCGACGGCAGCTTCGGCTTCTGCGGCGCGGAGCTGGAGACGGCGGCTCGCCTCGGGCTGAAGATCGTTTACGTCCTCTTCAATAACGGGGCCTTCGGCTGGATACGCGGCACCCAGCGCGTCCACAGCAAAGCGGAGATCACAGAAAGCTTCCGCCGCTTCACCGACTTTGCGGAGGTCGACTACGTTAAATTTGCCGAATCCATGGGACTCAGAGGCTACCGCGTGGGCGGCATGAAGGAGTTTGAGGAGGTATTCAAAAAATGCCTCGCCGCCGACGGGCCAAGCCTCATCGACGTACCGCTGCCGCCGGAAGACCGGCAGCTTCCCCCAGTTCCCGGCTGGGCCGCCGCGAAGATCGCCAAAGACGAGGATATGACATACTAGATAATATAAAAGATGCCCCAAAAACGATCCTCCGCCCTACGGCGAAGGGTCGTTTTTTACACATTTAGGGTAAAATATCCCTATCCTGCAAAGATCAGAGGTATCTTTATGGACTACAAAAATATGATGGATTTCAGGGGAAAGAGCGTACTTATCACAGGCGGGACCGGCGGCATCGGCGGCGAGTTGGCGCGTGCCTTCGCCTCCTGCGGCGCGAAGGTGGCGATCACCGGCAGAAACATGGAGGCGGCGAAGGCGGTGCTCGCGGACTGCCGCGCCCTAAACGCCGAAGCCTGTTTCGTAAGCTGCGACCTACTGAAGACGGAAAGCATTCCCACAATGGTCGCGGAGTGCATCGACAGACTTGGGAGGATCGACATCCTCTGCAACCACGCCGGATTCAACAACAGAAAACCGGCGCTTGAGTACACGGAAAGCGAGTGGGACAGACTGCTGGACGTCGACCTGAAGGCCGTCTTCTTTACCGCGGCCGCCGTCGCCCGGCGCATGGTGGACAACGGCGTCAGGGGCAAGATAATAAACACCTCCTCCGTCTCCTCGGCGCGCGGCCACAAAAACCTCGCGGCATACGCCGCCGCGAAGGGCGGCATCCGCCAGCTGACAAAGGTGCTGGCCCACGAGTGGGCCGAATACGGCATCAACGTCAACGCCGTCGCCCCAGGTTACGTCGTAACGCCGCAGACGGAACGCTACCTGAGCGACCAGGCGACCCGCGACAAACTGCTCGCGCACATCCCCTTGGCCCGCTTCGGCCGCCCGTGCGACGTCGCCGCCACGGCCCTCTTCCTCGCCTCCGAGGGCGCCTCCTACATAACGGGACAGACGGTCTTCGTCGAGGGCGGCAGGCTGATAGATTAGAAAACAAAATGGCAAGGAGAGACGCCGGAACGAAATCTCCCCTTGCCTATGTGCGGAGGGCAGGTACTTAAAAAAGGAATTTAATTTAAATACTTTTGGATCATTCCTATTTTATTATCCGAATCACCATTGCAACCCCCTGACCGCCGCCGATACAGGCGCTGGCCATGCCGATCTCTTTATTCTGATTGATGAGGCTATAGATCAAAGTCGTTAATATTTTCGCCCCGCTGGCTCCTATGGGATGCCCCAGAGATATCGCTCCGCCGTGTACGTTGAGCTTTTCCATGTCAAACGGCATTTTTCTATGGCAGGCGATCACCTGAGCCGCGAAGGCCTCGTTGAGTTCGATCAATTCCATCTCTTCCAGGGTCATGCCCGCCTTGTCAAGAGCTATTCTCATCGCATCAACGGGAGCGATCGGGAAGTGCTGCGGGTCGGTCGCCGTAACTGCATAGCTCACGATCTCCGCCATTGGCTTCAATCCGTTCACCCGTGCCCATTCCGCGCCAGCGACAAATACCGCGCTTCCCGCGTCACAGAGCGCAGAGCTGGAACCTGCCGTTATCGTACCATTTTCTTTTTTAAAGATCGTCGGCAGCTTTGCCAACGCTTCCAGCGAAATATCCCTGCGCGGTATCTCGTCCGTATCTAAAATAAGCTCGCCTTTTTTCTTATCTTTTAATGTTATCGGTACGATCTCATCCTTGAACAGGCCCTTCTCTATAGCCTCTGCCGCCTTTTTATGGCTGTAGTATGAAAATTCGTCCTGCTCTTCGCGGGTAATGGAGAGCTCGGGTATCACGTAATTCTCAGTTATCTCTCCCATAAGCGCACCCGCCAAAGGACATTGGAAGCCGTCGGCGTGCAGCGCGTCAAGCGCCTCTTGTTTGCCCATACGGAATCCCCAGCGGGCGCTAGGCAGAAGATAGGGGGTGTTGGTAGCGCTTTCCATACCTCCGGCGAGGATCGCCTTCGCGTCGCCGAGACGTATCCTGTCGGCGGCCAACATGGCTGTGCGCAGCCCCGAACCGCAGCGGATATTGACGGTGAAGGCGGGAACATTTACAGGGATACCGGCTTTATACATCGCGTTACGTGCCGGATTGGCTCCCACGCCAGCCTGCCAGCCGTTGCCTAAAATGACCTCTTCCACCGATTCACACGGAGCGCCGGAACGAAGCACCGCCTCTTTGAGCGCGAACGCTCCCAGATCCGTCGCGGAAAATTTTTTAAACTGTCCGCCGAATTTTCCGCCGGCAGTGCGGCAGGCGCTTAAAATAACGGCCTTTTCCATTTATGCGACCTCCAATCCACGATAGACAGCAATATCCTCCGCAACTTCATAATCGGCCTCTGTATTTGCCCTTATCTGTTCCTGGGTCACCTCCGGAGCGATCTCTATCAGGGTCACCTTTCCATCCTTTATTGTAAATACGGCAAACTCTGTCACAACCATATCCACAACGCCGACCGCCGTGAGCGGCAGCGTGCATTTCTTTAATATTTTAGGAGCGCCCTTTTTTGTAACATGGGTCATCGCCACATATACGCGCCTGGCTCCGACAACAAGATCCATCGCCCCTCCCATCCCTGGCACGCTCTTGCCGGGAATCCACCAGTTTGCGAGATCGCCGTGCTGATCGACCTCCAGCGTTCCCAGTACGGTCGCATCGATATGGCCGCCCCTGATAAGCCCGAAACTCGTATCGCTTGAGAAGAAGCTGCCGCCTGGCAGGAGGCTGATAAAGCGCCCACCGGCCCCTATGCACTTGTAATTCGGCACAGACGGAGGAGGACCTATACCGATGGCGCCGTTTTCCGCCTGAAATATGACATGCTTTCCCTCCGGGATGTAATCGGCGACAAGCGTAGGAATTCCAATGCCGAGGTTCACCACCTCCCCTTCCTCAAATTCCATGGCTATTCTCTTTGCTATGCGCTCTCTGACGAGCTGTTCATCAAGTTCTGGTAGCATAGATGGAATCTCCTTTCAATACCAGCATATCAACAAGAACACCTTGGGTCACAATGTTGTCAGGATTCAGTTCGCCTACGTTCACGACTTCGTCCACCTCGGCGATTACGATCTTTGCCGCAGTCGCCATCGTCGGGTTGAAGTTCTTGTTCGTCCCAGTGTACGTAAGGTTGCCCATTCGGTCGGCCCTGAAGGCCCGCACCAAGGCGACGTCGGCTGTAAGCGGCAGCTCGAGGATATATTTTTTCCCATTGATCTCGATGACCTCTTTCCCCTCTTCGACTACGGTACCGACGCCTGTCGGAGTGAGAAAACCGCCTAGCCCGGCGCCTCCAGCCCTGATCTTTTCTACATATGTCCCCTGCGGAAAGAGCTCAAGCTCCATCTTTCCCTCATGAAAGAGCCGTCCGGTAGTCTTGTTGAGCCCCACATGGGAGGCGATCACCTTCTTACAGCGCCCGCCTGCGACAAGTTTTCCCTGTCCGCAGAATTCATAGATCGTGTCGTTGGAAATCAGTGTCAGCTGGTCGGTCCCCTGGTCGTAGAGCGCATCCGTGAGCGTATAGGGAATGCCGCCGTAATTGAACCCGCCAACCATGACTGAGTCACCACTCTTTATACATTTGACGGCCTCTTGCGCGGAAACCACAGGTTTGATGATTTTTTTAGGCATCACACGATTCCTCCCTCTCCTGAAAGCCCTTTCTTTTTAAGATTGATCTTCTGCATAATATAAATTGCCGCAATTATCGCGACTCCGATCAGGTTGCTCGTCAGAGTCGGATATATTATCAAAAATGGAACGCAGAGCAAAAGCAGCCTCTCCACGATATTGAGATCGCTGGCCAGATAACCCTGCACTCCGGCAGAGAGTCCCAGTATCCCGATCAGTGCCGTAACACAGCCTATCAATATGTGGAATACATTACCCTGGAGAAGCAAATAGGGATTGTACACGAACATAAAGGGGACGAGAAAACCGGCGGCGGCGGTGACAAGCGCCGTAAAACCAGTCTTGATCGGATTCGATTTGGCGATGCCGGAGGCCGCATAGGTGGCCAGCGCCACAGGCGGCGTGACGTCCGCCAGCACACCGAAATAGAGACAGAAAAGATGCGCCGACATCATGGGAACTCCCATCTGAGCAAGCGCTGGCGCGGCCAGAGTCGAGGTAATGATATACTGCGCCGTAGTGGGCACACCCATCCCCAGGATGATCGAACCGATCATCGTCAGTATCAGCGCTAGCGGGAGGATTCCGTGCGACAGGCTGAGAACAAACGAGGAAAATGCCAGCCCCACACCTGTGATGGCGATGACGCCGATGACGATGCCGGAGCAGGCGCAGGCGGCCGCCACCTCGATAGCTCCGGTACCGCCGGAGATCAACGCCGCGATGATCTTTTTGGGCGTCATCCTGTGCTCTTTGTCACCAAGCCATGAAAATACTATTATCGCAATGATCGACCAGAAGACGGCCATGGTCGGAGAATAACCCAGCGCGAGAAATACGATCAGTGCCAATATCGGCAGGAGAAGGTGAGCTCCATTGCGCAGAACGACCCTGACCTTGGGGATATCCTCTTTATCAAGGCGTGCCATACGCTTTTTACCGGCGCGGAAATGGACCATCGCCATGATCGATATAAAGTAAAGCGTTGCCGGTATCGCCGCCGCAACGACGATCTCCCAGTATGAGACGCCAAGGAACTGCGCCATAACGAAGGCCGCCGCTCCCATTACGGGGGGCATTACCTGCCCTCCTGTCGAGGCGCAGGCAACTATCGCTCCGGCAAATTCTGAATTATAACCAGCCTGCTTCATTAGAGGTATCGTGAACGCGCCGGTGGTGACGGCGTTGCCGCATGAACTTCCAGATACCGTACCCATCAGGCCGCTCGCGACGACGGCGGCCTTACCGGGACCGCCCTGACTCCTGCCCGCTACCGCGACGGCAAGGTCTATGAAGAACTGCCCCGCTCCCGACGAACTAAGGAAAGCTCCAAAGAGAATGAACAGGAATATAAATGAGGCGGAGACTCCGAGGGGTACGCCAAAGATTCCGTCCGTTCTGAGATAAAGAAATGGAGCCAATTCATCTAAATTAAATCCGCCGTGCGCCAGAATTCCCGGCATATAAGGGCCAAAGATACCGTACAGAATAGCGATGATAGCCATTATCGGCAGCGGCCACCCCATCGAGCGGCGTGTGCCCTCAATGACCAGAAAAACCATTATGCAGCCTATGTATATGTCAGAGGGTATCGCCGATCCCTCGCGCATCGCGATGGCCTCATAATTGTAGAGAATGTTCGCGCATCCAAAGACGAGCGCACCCGCCAATATCCAGTCAAGCCACTCTATCCTTGTCTTCGAGCCTCTCTTCTGAGACATCGGATAACAGAGAAACAGAAGCGATCCCATAAACATCCAGTGCCACGACCGCTGCGTCATAGCGTCGAATAGGCCGAAAGCCGCGGTGTAAAGGTGGAATATGGAGGCAATTATTGCGATTCCGGCGACCAGGTAATACTGGTATCCAGACAATATCCTCTTTTTGCTCTCCTCCGGGTCAACAATAATGACTTTCTCTTCCTGTACAGTCTCTGTCGGAGGGATCATCTTTTTGCCTGAGTCGTCAGCCATTCTACTAAACCTCCTATAATTGGAAACCTTAAAAGCAACACGGGAAGAGCTCAGCCTTCCCGTGTTCCATCTGTCCGTTGATGATTATTTCGACTCTACGTTTACGCCCTTTTCCTTGAAGTATTTGGCCGCTCCTTTGTGGAACGGTATGATGCCTATTCCGGCCTTCTGCGGCGTAAAATCTACCGCCTGAGGCGTAACCTTCATGATGTCTTCTTTTTTCTCAATGAAGATCTTTACCATGTCATAGGCCACCTTCTCAGGAAGCTTTTCGTTAACGACAAGGAAATTTCCGTCGGCGACGGTCTTGACGTCCTGGTCCTGTTTTGAATACGCGCCTTTAGCTATCGTATAGGGCATAAGGAACGGATGTTTCGCCGTGACCTTTGCGATAACATCATCAGGAAGCGGTATCAGCACCACGTCGCGTACTGCCGCGATCTCCATGACCGCAGAGCCGGGGACCGCAAAGTTGAAGAAGGCGGCGTCGATATTTCCGTCCTTAAGCGCAGTTACCGCCTCAGGCTGAGAGAGCTGCTGCTTGCGGAGATCCTTGTCTGGGTCCATACCCGCCGCCTCAAGTATCATCAGGGAAAGGAGCTGGTCACCGCCGCCCTGTGCTCCGAGCGAGACCTTTTTACCCTTGATATCAGAGAACTTTTTGATTCCTGTTCTGGTCGTAGTTACCAAATGCTGCGGAGCGGCATACATATGCATCAGCGTCAAAAGCGGCAGTTTGCCGTCATCTTTGAAAGCTTCCGTTCCCGTGTACGCCTGATACAGCGTTGAGCCCATCGTCATTCCTATCTGGGCCTTGTTTGAAGCCACCAGGCGGCAGTTCTCTTTCGAGGCCGCCGTTGAACGCGAGGTCGCCTTGATATCGACGTTACCCTTGGTAAGAAGCTCCGCCATCACTCCGCCCAGCGGATAATAGGTGCCTCCGACTCCTCCGGAACCGATCGTCACAAATGTCGTGGCGAAGGCCGCCGAGGCAAACAGCGCCAAAATAACCATACTTATTAAAACTCTGCTCTTCTTCATACTGCAATCTCCCTCCTAAATTAGAAAATCCTCTTTTATGGCCTTTATAGAGGTGTGAACACGCTACTTACTTTACAAGAGCCGCTTCCGCTCTCTTGATTCCATTTTTCAGCTTTTCCAGGAGTTCTTTTACCTGAATTTCCGTGATAATCAGCGGCGGCGCCGTCATAAAGTTGTCTCCGCTGGTTCCTCTTATCTGTCCGCCGCCGGGATAAATGATGAGCCCCTCTTCGATACAGGCTTTCGTAACCACATTTGCCGCCGCAGTCTTTTTATCAAACGGCTCCCTCGACGCCTTGTCTTTCACGACCTCAAAACCCCACATCAATCCTTTGCCGCGGACCTCGCCGATTATGGCGCTCTCTTCACCGATCTTTTTAAGCCCTGCGCCCAGAAGTTCGCCCATCTTCGCGGCATTCTCCACAACGCCATGCTCCTTCATATATTTAAAGACGGCGGCCACAGCGGCGGCGCTCATAGGGTTGCCGTTGTACGTATGGCCGTGCATGAAAGCGCCGCTGCCGTCTTTGATCGCCTCTACGATGTTATTTCTGGCGATAATTCCACCCGTCGGCACATAACCGGCCGCCATGCCCTTTGCGGTGGCGATGATGTCAGGGACGACATCCCAGTGGTCAACGCAGAAGTTCTTACCGGTACGCCCACAACCCGTCATTACTTCGTCCGCGATTAGGAGAATGTCGTATCTGTCACAGATATCCCATACCATAGGCCAGTACTCGTCGGGAGGGACCACGGCGCCGACGGTTGAACCAACGATCGGCTCCGCGATAAACGAGGATATATACTGCGGCCCGATTATCTGGATCATCTCTTCCAGAGCCCGGGCGCAAAGCAGCCCGCATTGGGGATATTGCTTATGAAAATGGCAGCGATAACAATATGTAGAGGGGATCTTCGGCGATTCGGCGAACAGGGGGGAAAATACGCGGCGGCGTGCCATTGACCCGGCCACGGCCATCGTGCCGATCGTACTGCCGTGATATGAATTCCATCTGCCGATGGTAATATGTTTGCTGCTGCCGGCACCGTCACGCTCAACATAATATTGCCGTGCCAGTTTTAAGGCCGTCTCAACGGCTTCGCTGCCGCCGCTGACAAACCAGACGTTGTCAAGATCGCCGGAAGCAGTCTCGGCAACGGCCGCCGCGGCCTCTTCCACTATATCGACATGCCAGCGCGACGGGTGGGCAAATTCCAGCCTGCCAAATTGTTTCTCTACCGCCGTTACGATATCTCTGTTGCAATGTCCTAAATTCGAGATAAGCGCACCGCTGCAGCCATCCAGATACCTTTTACCCTGTTTATCATAGATATAGATACCTTCACCGTAGTCTGCTTCTAAATAATTAGTCTTAAAACTTCTTGGAAATAAATGTTGCTGCATAAAATTCCCTCCTTTGTATAATCTATTGAAGGAAATACTTCATTTGTTCACTAATATAATTATATTTATAAATTATATGAAGGAATTCCTTCATATAATTTATAAGTCTTCTGAGCTATTTTGTCAATATAAACAAGTTAAACTTTCCTAGCACAAGCCAATATATATGTGTACAATTATCAATAAATAATTATTAATGGCGGGTGGACAAATTGAGCTGGCAAAAAATAATGGAGCACCTTGAAACGTTGCCTTCGGCGCAGAAAAATATCGCTTCTTATATGCTTTCAAATAAGGAAAAATCTATCTTCATGACAGCGGCGGAGCTTGGGTATAACGCCGGCTCCAGCGAAGCCTCCGCCATTCGTTTGGCGTCCACTCTCGGGTACGCGAATTTCCCCGACTTTATCAAATCGTTACAGTTGGAGGCGCAAAGTCAGCTCTCCACCATCGGACGCCTTCAGCTCCATAAACTGCTTCCAGACGAGGGCGGCTATGTCGCCGGTGTAATAGCGCGTGACCTTGAACTGGCAAAATACTATCTGAAAGCCAATGGAGACAACGACAAAGCTCTCAAACTGCTGGCCGCAGAGATATGTGAGGCGGGAGCCGTATATCTGATAGGGCTGCGAAGCACTCGCTGCCTGGTACAGTATATGGAATATTACCTGTCATGGTTTTTCCCTAAAATTTTCATTCCCTCGTATGAGAATCTTGGCAACTATCTTACCGCGGCTCCTAAGAACAGTTTAACTCTCGGCATAAGTTTTCCGCGTTATACAAGACAGACTGTGGAATGCATCGCCTTCGCAAAAAGCAACGGATTCAAAACGGCGGCGATAACCGATTCCATGAACAGCCCTCTCGCACGAGAGGCTGATATGGCCGTCATTGCGCCATGCTCGCACATCGCGCATATAGATTCCTTATTGATACCAATAGGGCTTATAAACGCCCTGCTCATACAGGTGGCGGAATATATGGGTCCCACAGCCCTTCGCCGTCTGGGAGAGCTGGAGGAGATCTGGGAAAAGAGAGATATCTACTGCTGACAGTAAATCAGAGTCAATAAGCATGATTTAGCGGCAGAGAGATAACAATAAACAGCAATCTGCCATTTAGCCTATCGAAGATAAATCGCTGTTTCACACAGGTTTTTGGCGCCCTTTCTGAGGCGGCCAGGGAGCCAAATCAGAGACCTTCTGATTTAGCTTTTGACTTTGCCCTTGTAGCCTCCCTCTCCGAGGGAGGTGTCGGCCGCTTGCTTTTGGCGGCTGACGGAAGGAGTGTTGCTCTGTTGGGCGCGGTTTCCGCGCCCAACAGAGCCCGCGGCAAAAGCCGCGGGAGAACCTAAGGTCAACTCTCCCTCACCCCGCTTCGCGGGGAGCTCCCTCAGAGAGGGCGCCAAAATCTTTGATAAATCGTTATTTATCTCTTTTCCCGCCCGAAGGAAATCGGCGTTTAGACGTGTCGATGACGACGCGAAATAAGGCCGGAAAACCGCAGGCGCACTTTGGTGCGTCGAGGATTTTCCGGCCTTGTTGAGCTAAGTCAGCGGCACGTATAAACGCCGATTTACTGGTTGTCTTCCATGTGCTTATACTTCGCGTACTTCGCCTTTGCCTCTTCGCTGCCCTCTTTGAAGTATTTCTTCGCGTTCTCGGGGAAGGTGCGTTTCAGCGCCGCGTAACGGACCTCGCCGTCTAGGAACTCCTCATATTCCATCGTCGGAGCTTTGGAGTCTATCGTAAGCGGCTTTTCTTTACGCGGGTCGTAGCGGTAGAGGGTCCAGTAACCGGAGGCGACTGCGCGCTTCATCTCCTCCTGCGCGCTGCCCATACCGCCCTTGATGCCGTGCGCGAGGCAGGGCGTGTAGGCGATTATCACCGAGGGGCCCTCGTATTCCTCGGCCTCGCGCATGGCCTTGATGAGCTGGTTCATATCCGCGCCCATCGCCACCTGCGCGACATATATGTTGCCGTAGGTCATGAGCATTGCGCCGAGGTCCTTTTTCGCGACCTTTTTGCCGCTGATGCAGAACTGCGCTACGGCGCCGATCGGCGTCGACTTCGAGGACTGGCCGCCGGTGTTGGAATAGACTTCGGTATCAACGATCAGCGCGTTGACGTTTTCGCCCATCGCGAGGACGTGGTCTAGGCCGCCGAAACCGATGTCGTAGGCCCAACCGTCGCCGCCGTACATCCAAAAGGTCTTTTTAGAAAGCTGGTCACGGTTCACGAGCATTTCCCGCGCCGTCACGGCGGCTTCGCCGGTGAGTTCGGCCGCAGTAAGCGCCGCCGTCAGCTTTTTCGCCGCCGACGCGGAGCCGTTGAAGTCGTCGAAGGCCGCGAGCCACGCCTCAAGCTCCGCCCTCAGCGCCGCGGGGATCTCCGCCGCAAGCAGCTTTTCGGCGCGCAGCCTCTGTGCCTCGCGCTGCTGTTTCACGGAGAGGAACATTCCGAGGCTGAATTCGGCGTTGTTTTCAAAGAGCGAGTTCGACCAGGCCGGTCCCTTGCCCTCTTTATTTTTTGTGTAGGGTATTCCGGGCATCGCGCCGCCCCAGGCCTGCGAACAGCCGGTGGCGTTGGCCCAGTAGACGCGGTCTCCGAAGAGCTGCGTCATCAGCTTCGCGTATGGGGTCTCGCCGCAGCCGGCGCAGGCCGCCGAGAATTCAAGCAGCGGCTGGCGGAACTGGCTGCCCTTCACCGTCCAGGGATCGAACTTGCCCTCCTTGTCGGAGATGGTAAGGCCGAAGGCCCACTGTTCGGGAAGCGACTTTGATTTTTCTATCGGCACCATCGTCAGCGCCTTTTCTTTGGCCGGGCACACGGTGACGCAGCTGCCGCAGCCGGTGCAGTCGTCGCGGCTCACCTGCATGGAGAAGGAGAACTCCTTCATACCGACCGCAGGCATCGTCAGGAAACCCTCGGGGGCCGCCTTTTTTTCCTCTTCGCTGAGGAGGTAGGGACGGATGACGGCGTGCGGGCAGACGTAGGAGCAGCGGTTGCACTGGATGCAGCGCGCGGGGTCCCACTCGGGGACGCTGGTAGCGATCGCGCGCTTTTCAAAGGCCGTAAGGCCCAGCTCGACGGTGCCGTCCTCGTAACCCTTAAAGGCGCTGACGGGGAGACTGTCCCCCTGCTGGCGGTTGATCGGCTCCAGCAGCTTTTCAACGATCGCCGGTTCACCGGCGCGGCGCTGTTTTGGTTCGTCTTTGGCGTCAAGCCAGGAATCGGGGATTTCAACCTTCACGAGCATCGCGCCGCCGTCTTCGATCGCCGCGATGTTGCGGTTAACGACCTCGTCCCCCTTCGCGAAGAAGGTTTTCCGCACGGCGTCCGCCATATATTCCTTCGCCTCCTCGATCGGGATGAGATCGACGAGGTGGAAGAAGGCCGACTGGAGCGGGATGTTGACGTGGCTGCCGAGCCCGTGCTTCTCGGCGATCTTGGTGGCGTTGATGATGTAGAAATTCGCCTTTTTCCGCGCGAGCTTGCGGCGGATGTCGGCGGGAATCTTGTCTTCAAGCTCCTCCGGCTCCCACGGGCAGTTGAGCAGCAGGGTGCCGCCCTCTTTGAGTTCGCTGACGATGTCGTAGTTCTGGATGTAGGTCTGGTTATGCGCAGCGACGAAATCAGCCCGCTTCACGAAGTATGAGGAGCGTATCGGGCTGTCGGAGAAGCGCAGATGCGATATGGTGACGCCGAATGATTTTTTCGCGTCATATTCAAAATAGGCCTGCCCATATTTCGGCGTGTAGCTGTTGATGATGTCGATGGTGTTTTTGTTCGCGCCGACGGTACCGTCGCCGCCCAGCCCCCAGAATTTGAAGGACATCTGGCGCGCGCCGTCGGGGTAGACCGTCTCGCCAAGCGGCAGCGAGAGGTACGTCACGTCGTCGGTGATGCCGATCGTAAAGTCGTTCTTCGGCTCGGCCTTCGCGAGGTTGTCAAATACTGCGATGATCTGCGTCGGATCGGTATCCTTCGAGGAGAGCCCGTAGCGTCCGCCGACGATCGTCACCTCGCGGCCGGAACCGGTAAAGGCGGTGCAGATATCCTGATAGAGCGGGCCGCCGTTGGCTCCCATCTCCTTGCAGCGGTCGAGCGCGGCGATCTTTTTCACCGTGGCGGGGAGCACCGCGAAAAGATGCTTGATCGAGAAGGGACGGAAGAGGTGCACCTGTATGAAGCCGGTCTTTCTGCCATGCGCGTTGAGGTAATCAACGGCCTCCTCAACCGTGCCGCTGACGGAGCCCATCGCGACGATCACCTCTTCGGCGTCCGGCGCTCCGTAGTAGTTGAAGAGGTGATATTCGCGGCCGGTTACCGCGCTTATCTTCTCCATATAATCTTCCACGATGCCGGGCAGCGCGTCATAGAAGCCGTTGTTGGCCTCGCGCACCTGGAAGTAAATGTCGGGATTCTGCACGGTGCTGCGCATCATCGGGCGCTCGGGGTTGAGCGCGGCGGCGCGGAATTCGGCGAGGGCCTCCCTGTCGAGCAGCGATTCAAGCGTCTCGTAGGGCATCTCCTCCACCTTGTCTATCTCATGGGAGGTGCGGAAACCGTCGAAAAAGTGCATGAAGGGGATGCGCGACTTTATCGCCGCAAGGTGCGCGACGCCGCCGAGATCCATTATCTCCTGCACGCCGCCCGTCGCGAGCATCGCAAGCCCGCACTGGCGGCAGTTCATCACGTCGGAATGGTCGCCGAAGATCGAAAAGGCGTGGGTGCCGACGGTACGCGCCGCGACGTGGAGCACGCCGGGGTGGCGCTGCCCCGAAAGCCTGTGAAGCACGGGGATCATCAGCATCAGCCCCTGCGATGAGGTGAAGGAGGCGGCCAAAGCGCCGGTCTCAAGCGCGCCATGCACCGCCGCCGCCGCGCCGGCCTCAGACTGCATCTCTATCAGCGAAACGGTCTGCCCGAAGATATTTTTCTTTCCCTTGGCGGACCAGGCGTCCGTCTTCTCCGCCATCGGCGAAGAGGGGGTGATCGGATATATCGCCGCCACCTCGGTGAAGGCATAGGCTATATAGGCCGCCGCCTCGTTCCCATCCATCGTTACAAGGTTCTTTTCTCTCATTGCACGGACCCCTTTCAAGCGTTCCGAATTTATCTTAATCTTTGCCGTCTATTGCCGTAATATAGGAAACTATCCTATAGATTTTATCACAATGTCTGAGTCAGCCAACTCTCAGCCGCGAGAATCCCCGCGCAGGGCCCTTTATCAAACGGCATGTTGCCGCTCTGTCCCCGCCCGCAAAACGGAAAATTGCGATTTAACTTTTGTCCTTGTAGCCTCCCTCTCCGAGGGAGGTGTCGGCCGCCTGCTTTTGGCGGCTGACGGAAGGAGTGTTGCTCTGTTTGGCGCGGTTCCCGCGCCAAACAGAGTCCGCGGCAAAAGCCGCGGCAGAACCTAAGGTCAACTCTCCCTCAGTCTCGGCGAAAAACATCGCCGAGCCAGCTCCCTCACAGAGGGCGCCAAAATCTTTGGTAAACCGCAATTTATCTCTTTCCCTACCCTAAGGAAATCGGCGTTTAGAAGTGCGAGTTGCTAAATAACTTTGGGGTCTGCGCCCGGAGCCGTATCTTTATACGGTGAGGACCGCAGACCCCGAAGTTATGACGCAAATCGTGCTTATAAACGCCGATTTCACTGTTTAAGCGGTCTTAACGGAAGCCGCCTTCTGCAGTCCCAGCTTCTCAACGGCCTCTTCGCGCATCTTATACTTCAAAATCTTGCCCGCGGCGTTCATCGGGAAGGCGGGAACGAAATCGATGTAGCGCGGACACTTATGGCGCGCCATGTTCGCGAGGAAGTGATCCTTGATCTCCTTCTCCGTCGCCGTTTCGCCCTCCTTGAGGATGACGCAGGCCATGATCTCCTCTCCCATCGCCTCGTCGGGAACGCCGATCACCTGAACGTCCTTGACCTTCGGATGCGTGTAGAGGAACTCTTCCAGCTCCTTCGGGTAAATATTCTCGCCTCCGCGGATGATCATATCCTTGAGACGGCCCGTTATGCGGTAATATCCGTCGGCGGTGCGGCAGGCGAGGTCTCCGCTGTGCAGCCAGCCGTCCTTGTCGATGGCCGCCGCGGTCGCCTCCGGCATTTTATAATATCCCTTCATTATATTGTAGCCGCGGGCGACAAACTCGCCCGTCACTTCGTCGGGCAGATCCTCGCCCGTCTCCGGATCGACTATCCTGCACTCGACCTCCGGCAGCGCCCTGCCGACCGTGGCGACACGCTGTTCTATGGTGTCGGTGGTGTCGCTCATCGTCGTGCCCGGCGACGCCTCCGTCTGTCCGTATGTGATGACGATCTCCTTCATATTCATCTTATCTATGACGTCGCGCATCTTCGAGATCGGGCAGGGGCTGCCAGCCATGATGCCGGTACGCATATAGGAGAAGTCCGTCTTCTCAAAATCTTCGTGCTCCATCATCGCGATGAACATCGTCGGCACGCCGTGGAAGCAGGTGATACGCTCCTGATTGATACAGGCCAGCGAGGCCTTCGTCGAAAAATAGGGCAGCGGCGAAAGAGTCGTGCCGTGCGTCATTGAGGCGGTCATCGCGAGCACCATGCCGAAACAGTGGAACATCGGCACCTGGATCATCATGCGGTCGGCAGTGGAGAGGTCCATGCGGTCGCCAATGCACTTGCCGTTGTTGACGACGTTGTAATGCGTGAGCATGACCCCCTTGGGGAATCCCGTCGTACCGCTCGTGTACTGCATGTTGCAGACGTCGTGGATATCGACGGCGGCGGCGAGGCGATGGACCTCCTCTGCCGGCGTCATGTGCGCGCGGGCCACGGCCTCCTCCCAGGTGAGGCAGCCCTTCATCTTAAAGTCCACGGTGATGATGTTGCGCAGGAACGGCAGGCGGCGGCAGGCGAGAGGCTTGCCGGGCGCCGCCGTCTCCAGCTCGGGGCACAGCTCCCTCATAATATCGTCGTAATGCGAGTCGCGGTAGCCCTTTATCATCACGAGCGTGTGGGTATCAGACTGGCGCAGCAGATACTCGGCCTCGTGAATCTTGTAGGCGGTATTGACGGTGACGAGCACCGCACCGATCTTCGTCGTCGCCCAGAATGTCAGATACCACTGGGGCAGGTTCGTCGCCCAGATCGCGACGTGGCTTCCGGGGCCGACGCCGAGCGATATCAGCGCGCGCGCGAATTCGTCGACGTCGTCGCGGAATTCGGCGTAGGTGCGGGTATAGTTCAGCGTCGTGTATTTGAAGGCGTACTGGTCGGGGAACTCATCGACGATGCGGTCAAGCACCTGCGGGAAGGTCATTTCGATCAGCTTGTCCCTCTGCCACGGATAGAACCCCGTGCCGCGCTTGTTCTCATAGAGGCGCTTCGACTTCACCATACGCGCGGGGCTGCCAAAACGGTTCATCGTGTTTACGAAGTGCAGGGAAATCAGTTCGATACTCTCGATGTCGGGCATCCACTGCGGGTCCCACTCCATTGAGATGAAGCCGTCATAATTCAGCGAATAGAGGGCGCGCATCATCGCGTCGATTGGCAGGCTGCCCTCGCAGACAAGGCGGTACTCCATCACGCCGTCCGTGACGACGGAGTCCTTCAGGTGCACATGCTTGATGTAGGCGCCGAGATTCTTCACCGTCTTCTCCGGCGCTTCGCCGGCGTCGCGGAAGGTGTGCTGCATGTCCCAGAGAGCCGCGAGATTGTCGCAGGAGAAAGAATTGAGCACATCGCAGAGCTTGTCGGTATCGGAGAAGGGGCCGATCGTCTCGATCAGCAGCGTCACGCCGGCCTCCTGCGCCGCTGGCAGCATCCTCTGCAGCACCGCCATCACCGCGGCGCGCTCATCCTCGTACGAACCGCCAGTCTCCTTCGCCCCGAGACGCACGTAGGGGATGCGCAGGCTCTTCGCGGTGTTGATATAATCCGTTATCTCCGCACAGTTTTCTTCAAACATCGTCTTGTCGGCAATGTTGTGCCAGGTATCGATGCAGGGTATCGAAAGCCCTGCCTCGGTCATCTCGCGGTGCGCCGCGTTCGCCCGCGCGGGGTCGAAGATGCTGTTCTTCTCCGAGAGCTTCGGCTCGTGTATATTATGGACCTCTATGCCCGCGAAGCCGCCGTCCTTGGCGACGGTGCAGAAATCCTCCCATGTATGGTCGTGCCATCCGAAAGTCGAAAATGAGAGCTTCATTATCTGTGATTCTCCTCGTATGAAATCTTATTCAGAGCGTTGAAATAGGCCCTGATGCTGGAACCGATGATATCCGTCGAAATTCCGTTGCCGGAATAGAGCTTGCCGTTCGAGCGGAGCTTGACGAGCGTCGAACCCATCGCCTCGCGCCCCTCGGTGACCGCCTGGATCTGAAAATCGTCAAGATCATAGTGGTGGCCCGTTATCTGCTCTATCGCGAGGAAGGCGGCGTCGATCGGGCCGTCGCCGACCGCGAGGCCGAAGAGGTCCTGCCCGTTGTGGCGGCAGTGGATGTTGGCCGTTGCGCTGATGACATTACCGCTGTTGATGACGAAGCTCACCAGCTCGTAGGAGGGCGGCACCTGCAGGGCGCTCGTGGCGATGATCGCCTCCAGCTCCTTCGTGCCGACAGATTTCTTCTCCGCGACATTGCTGAAGGTGTCGTAAACCTTCACCAGATCCTCCTCCGAGAGATCGTAGCCGAGGCGCTCGACGGCCTTGCCGACCGCTGTGATATCGTCGTTCGCGTCCAGCCTGATATCCGAGCCGTCGGATATGGACAGCCCTGTGTCAAAGGCGCTCGTCTTACTGCGCTCCGAGCGGGAGATCCAGTTCATCTGCGCGATCGAACGGTTCAGCTCAGTATACTTTATGCCGCTGAAAAAGCCGCAGTCGTCGCCGCGCATACGGATGATGTGCGACGCCGTCTCCAGCTCCGGCGCGCAGCCGCCGCTGACGGCCACGTCCACCTCCGAGGCCCCGGCCTTCACGGCGGAGACGGCGCAGGCCGCCGCCATCGAAAGCTCGTCCGAACACTTGACGGCAAGCGCCGCCTCTTTGAGCTCCGGCACATTGGCATATATCTCTTTGACAAAATTATTAAACTCATAGGGCATCATCGTACCGGCGGAATCACATATCGTAACGGTAGAAGCTCCGGCGGCCACCGCAGTGCGCAGCGCCTTATAGAGGAACTCCGGCTCGCTGCGCGTCGCGTCGACGGCGGCAAACTCCACGTCGGCGCAATACTCGCGGCTCTTGCGCACGAGCTTGCCGATCATCTCAATGATCCCCTCCGGCTTCTTATTGCAGACAAACTCCATCTGCACCGCCGAAAGCGGCGCCTCCACATAGAGGCGCGGATGGGCGGCCTCCGCAACGGCGCTCCACGCCGTATCCACACCGGCCTCCGTGCTGCCGACGGGAATAGAGAGCGTGCTCTTCTTTACCGCGGCGGCGACCGTGCGTACCAGCAGCGAATCTATCTTTACATTGGTGATCGGCGCAAGGCTGATAACGTCTAGATTGAGCTTGTCAAGGATCTTCGCCATCTCTATGATCTCCTTGAAAGAGAGCGCCCCTTCAAGTCCGCGTGCCGCCTCGCGCAGCGTGATGTCCGTAAATTTGATTCTCTTCATCGCCAACACTCCTTTTTGTTGTTTCCAGGTTTAAATTCCTGCCAATGTCCGCCGCCCCCGCGGGCATAAAAAAAGCCCCTGAGGCATAGCATGCCTCAGGGACGAATATACAGATCATCGCGGTACCACCCTGATTGCCGCAAAATATCCGCGGCCACTCATTGGCGCCTATAACGGGGCCAGCCGTAATCCCTTAACAGCTTTCGCCTTAGGGGACTCCGCTCCGGAGCGAGACCGCTTCACTACCCTTCGGTTCCGGCTCTCACCTGCGTGCCGGCTCTCTGTAAACCTATCTGTAATGACCGTAACTCCATCATCGCGTTTGCCGCTATTCAATTACCATAGTCCTGAAAAGTTATAAATCAAGACTGTATTTTCTTATGATATTACTACTCTGGATTTTTTGTCAAGCGGTTTTATGAAAATCACGGAAAAATACCTAAACACAAATATTCCCGGCGACACCATAAAAGGTGCCGTCGGGAATTACAGGCCGTGATTACTTTATATATCTAACTTTTATCTGTATTCCGTCTGCGCCAAATAAAGAGGCCGCAAAAAATAACCGACGCTGCTGCAGCCGCTCCCGCCGCCATCGCATTACAGCCGCTGGAGCTCCCACCGTTTACAGCGGATTGCACTGGAGGCCCCCACTCAAGCGGTGTCTCCGTCACCTTTTCCAGATTGCTCTTGTCAATGGCCGCATAATCCGTGAGCGATTTTAACACCGGATAAACCCGGCTTGCCTTTCTGCCGGCTATTCCCGTGTCAAAATAGTTCCAGCTCGCAAGACCGTCGTTAGATTCGGGCTCAAGAAGGACGGCGGCCAGCATGCCGTTGCGCTGCGAAGTAGTAACCACATAGGTTCCAGCAGGAATCGTCTTCTCTGACTCCACCCAGTCTCCGCTGGTAAGAAGACGTCTGGTATGCCCCTCATAGTAACCAAAATCAGGGTCTATCTCATGGTCAAAATTCTTGAACTCGTTTACCATAACGTTGACATCGCCTTTAAGACGCGAAACCTCAACATCATGAAGCAGGAGGTTGTCAATAACGTTAAAATAGCCCTCCGGGATAAAATAATAGGCGGGAAGATATCTTTCCGTTATCGGGGTGAAGGTGCTGAGGTGCTTCAGTTCATAGGTCTTGGGCTTGTCAAGCTCTGCGGACCAGGGACCGGAATACTCGTACGAATCTATGGATATCATCTCGGTAACGTCGCGGCTGGTGGTAAGGACGACCATTTCACCGTTGAGTCCGTTCTTCTCCCTGTTTGATTCCTTCTCGTTGAGCTTCCGGACAAAATTCTTGACCTCGTCTTTATGCTTCGAGAGCGCCGCAATAGTGCCGTAAATACAGGCATACTGAGTTTCCACACGTGTCTTGTAGGGATCCCAAGAATAGCACTCCAGCAGCACGGAGACCATTTTACGTAATCCGACATAGTTAAAAGCATATCTGGGAAGGTCCTCGTCGGCCGTCTTGGACCAGTAACCTCCGTTAGGGTCGTCCACCTCCCAATCTTCTCCGGGCTTGAAGAAATTCCCGTAGGGGCGCGTGGTCCTGCCATATTTGACATCGAGCATCGAGCCTTTCCCCATCGCCGCGGGGATGAAGACTTTAGAGTTAAAATCCGCAAGCTCCTTGTCCGTATTCGCATTATACGACCAGTGATAGGTTACGGCGTGGCGTATACGGGAACCGTCCGTCGCGTGCGCGTCGAGGATAAGCGAGGGCTGCCACCTCTTGATCACCTTCATGATCGCTTTGGTCTCCGGCTGTTCGAGCTTCGTAAAGTCACGGTTAAGATTAAGCCCCTGAGAGGTAAGCCTTGAACCTACAAGCCTTGGCTCCGGCTGAGAGTCTATCCGGTGTTCACCGAGCATGTCGTTCCCGTCGAGGTTATGATTCGGATTCAATACGATGACTACGTCCTTGAGTATCTTGTCATGCTTCCCCTGAGCTATCTCGCGCGCCAGAATCAAAGAGGCCTCCTTGCCCTCGATCTCGCCCGAATGGATGTTGTTATTCAAATAGCATACGACCTTGTCGCCGCCAACCTCTTCCGGACCCTTCGGGGCTGGGTTACCCATAACTAAAACGATCATCTCTTTGCCCATCGGAGAATAGCCGATATGGTCGACACGTATCCTGCCGCCACTTTGCTTGGCAACTTCCTTACAAAAATCAATAACTTCCTGACTTGAAGATGTTCTCGTGTAATTCGACGCCTCTGCCGGCGTTTTCATCTCGTCAAGAGAGATAGCCTGCGCCGGAAGCACTGCCGCCAGCCCAATAAAAACCGTTGTCACAAAAATATTTACCAACTTCTTCATTACATACCCCTTTCCGCCACACAAGTACAGATACTTTCACAGAGAACAATAGACACCAATCAAGCTATTCTTCTTTTTCTATTTTTATCGCAGCCACCCCTTTGTGCTCCAGAAGCAGATCTCGGGTCCTTAACTCACGAAGGACTCTATCGCAGCTCTCCGGAGCTGTTTGATCATCTTTGAAATATATAGAGTAAAAGATCCTCTCGGCTCTGACATATTCCTTCCAGGCCCGGTCGGCATCTCTAAAGGTAGGGCGCAGTTTCTCCCCCCTGTCGTAAGGGACGCGCTGATTGACGGCGGCAAAGGCGCGCGCCAAATTATCCCGCGTTTTCAGCGAAAACCATACCCCGTTGTTTTCATGAAGGGACTCCAGCTCTGCGATACGCCTCTTTAAAATGGCGTTGAGCGTGTCTCTGTATATATAAAGCTTTTCCTTTTTTCTAGTAACAAGGACACCGTGAAAAATTGCAAGATTTTCCCTCTCGGCCGCTAAATATTTCATAAAGGCCGCATGACTCTCAAGATAATATTTCTTCACATCGCTGCTCAAACTACTGGATAAATTCTCGTGCGCCGCGCAAAACGTCGCGTAATGCGATTTGTATACTTCTCCTGCCTCAAGCTTTGCGGGAAAATACAGCACGATTGCCAAGACAACGAATAGTTTTGTCCACCGGATAATATTAAAATCTAACATATGACACCTCCAAATAGGCACAGAACCAACAGCAAAAACACAATAAAAATTGTGTTTTCACTAACTAATTACACAAATAATCGACCGATTAATATATTTATATCAGTATATTAGATCCATTAAATGTTGAATATAGATTAAGTTTGGCAATAGACAGGATAGTTTATTTAATTTCTTGTTTTTTAGTTGAAAGGCAATAATTTTTATATAGGCTTTATCCTTTGAAATATCACGATCCTAAATCATATGTATTTGCGTAAAACATCAGAGTAGCTACAATACTTGAAGTTATTGCTAATTAATTGATAATATTTTATTGTTTTCTAGCTATAAAAATATATTTTCTAATGATATTGCGTAAATATAATAGATGATGCTAAAATATTTAATATCAAATAAAGTTTTAAGACAAAATAATATTTAAATAACAATTTATTATTTTATAGCTCAGTTTCTTATGATATAGAAAAATATATTGATACACACGATATCTTTCTATATATTTTTTATAATTATCTTGAATAAATATTAAGCGAGGTTTTTACGGTATGATGAGATATGATATTTCACCAGAAACTGATTCTATAGATATTAAGATTATAGAAGAGCTTACGAAAAACTCTAAAATTACATGCAAAGATTTATCTGACAGAGTAAATTTATCCATTCCCAGAGTGTATGAACGAACCAAGAAACTTGAAGAAAGAGGTATTATTGCAGGATACCATGCTGAAATCGATCTAAAAAAACTGGGATATGGTATTCATGCGTTTATTCTTGTTAAAACAGATAAATATGTCGGAGATATGTTCCACACGCTCAAAGAAATGGAATATGTACATGATTTATGGGTACTATCAGGAGAATATCACTATATGCTAGAGGTTTATGTTAAAGATATCAGCAATCTCAATAACCTAGCAGCTGATTTATATTCAAGAATTGGCAGAACACAGACTGTATTAGTTATGGAACATTAACCACCATAACCATAATATGTCACGCAAGATTTTAGAAAAAAATAGAGCTTCTTTTAAGGTTAACTATATGTAATAGCAGCCACAATTATCTATCTTTTGGAGACCATCACCCCGGATAATAAATGACCATGCTCAGCCGGCAGATCTCTTCGCCGGTGTTTTTGTAGCTGTGGGGGCCGTCGGATTTGAAGCGCAGGGAGGAGCCGCGTGTGATGGCGAAGGTCTCCCCGTTGACGGAGACGCTGAGTTCGCCGGAGAAGGCGGTGATGAATTCCTGCGTGCCGGCGGGATGCGGTTCGGCCTCCAGGCGGCCGCCGGGGTCTATCTCGACGTAGAGCATCTCAAAACGCCGGGCGGCGTCGAAGGAAAAAACGGGGAAGTTGCGGTAACGGCCCCCGTCCTCAAGCAGCGGCTCGACCTGTCTGATGTCGACCGTCTCGTAATCTTTTTCGGGGCGCGTCATCAGGTCGGTGAAGGATATCTTCAGGCCGCCCGCGATCTTCCAGACGGTCGAGACGGTGGGGTTGGCCTCGCCTCGCTCTATCTGCCCCAACATGCTTTTGCTGACGCCGGAGAGCTTCGCCGTCGCCTCCAGGCTCAGCTTCCGCTCATCGCGGAGGCGTTTCAGGTTGTCGGCGACGACCGAATTGATATTTTCCATAGAACACACCTCTGGCTTATTGACAATATATCGCACGATATGTATAGTATATCCAACAAAGGACAGTATAACGTCCGAACGTATTCATTATATCATACAAAAAATAAGCGAGGCAGTGATCGTTATGAATTTCGCGGCGTTTTTCTCCTATGTCATTCTTACCGCCATTACCCCCGGCCCCAACAATATCATGTCGATGTCCAACGCGAGCCGGTATGGCTTCAGAAGGTCCCTGCCATTCAATTTCGGCGTCTTTGCGGGCTTTCTCGTCGTGATGTCTCTCAGCGCGCTTTTCAGCTCGCTGTTATACGACGTCATCCCTTCCGTAAAACCGCTCATGCTCTATGTCGGCGCGGCCTATATCTTGTGGCTCGCCTGGACCGTGTGGCGCGACGCGCCTCATGAAAAGGGCGGACGGGCCGTTACGAATACTTTTCTCTCGGGGATGGCGCTGCAGTTCGTCAACGTAAAGGTGATCCTGTACTGCATAACGACGATGTCTTCGTTCATCCTGCCCTACTATCACGGGCTGCCGGTCATCGCGGCCTTCGTCGTATTCCTCGCCTTCGTCGGCTTCGCCTGCACGCTCTGCTGGGCGGCCTTCGGCGCGCTCTTTGAGATACTTTTCAAGAGATACAGCCGACCGGTAAACGCCATCATGGCGCTGCTGCTCGTCTACTGCGCCGTTTCAATGCTGATCGATATTTAAAAATTAAGCAGGGAGGGCTGGCTGTCTGGCATAAATGAAAAATAAAGACGTCCTGTGCATCTGCGGCCAGCTGTTTTCATTTTTTAATGACGTTTACGAGACGCA
Source organism: Cloacibacillus porcorum (assembly GCF_001701045.1). Lineage (GTDB taxonomy): Bacteria > Synergistota > Synergistia > Synergistales > Synergistaceae > Cloacibacillus > Cloacibacillus porcorum. The sequence goes on along the minus strand of NZ_CP016757.1, from coordinate 320,978 downwards.
GTACGGCTGTGTCTATCTTTCTTTAGGGTTTGTTCCTTCCGGAGGATCGAGATGTTCGAGAGAATACCTTAGACATTGAATGACGAGCTGGTTCAGGGACAGCCTGTTCTCCGAAGCCAGCGACTCCAGCACCTCCACCATCTCCTCGGGCAGCCTGAACGTACGGCTCACGCTGGTTGATCCCTTTTGAATTTTCCACATGAACATACACCTCTTGATCGTCTAGATAGCCGTCATGAAACATTCGCACGTTCTTATCCTTCCGCACGGCAATTACCGAAGCGAAAATTGGAAGCGTCCTTTCCCGTTTTCAATGACCTTTATTTTACCATGAGCTGCGAGGCAAAGACCGCCATTTAAAATGGCTTTCCCGACTCTTCGCTTTGCGCCAAACCTTACTTGCCACAACATATTTTTATCTTTTCTGCGTTTTCATCTGTTTTCCCGCACAGAATGTCTTGAATTTTGCAATTCATATAATATGTATACATGCAACCGTTATTACAATTATTTTGCACTTATTTTTAATTGCATTCTGCAAGAATTATTGATATACTCACCTACATGAGAAGATAAAGCCCAGATGGAATATCTCTTTGTTTACAGGATTCAGGCGGTGGCTGATGCGTTATTTTGGAAGCGTTGCATTTTTTAGGCATTTAATCATTTTGGCACTGCTGCTTATGGCTGTATTGTCCGGCAAATATCTTATAGATGTTTTTATACGGAAAGAACCGCCAGAAATAAAAAAGGAGCGCGTATCCGATTTGCAGTACGATAAAAAATCTCTTTCTGAAAGCGACGGCACGCCCCAAAACCGCCCTCCATCTTTTAGCTATCAGAGCGCCTACAGTGAACTTTACGGCGCAGCTGGGCAGGAGAGGGAGCTTCAGGATGGCGTCGTGTACCTGACCTTCGACGACGGTCCCTCGAAATATACGCCGGCCTTTTTGGACCTCCTAAAAAAGCACGGCGTTCAGGCGACATTTTTTCTGGTTGGGACAAACGTACAAAGATACCCCTCAGTGGTAAGAAGGATAAAGAGCGAAGGACACGCCATCGGCGTCCATACGTACAGCCATAAATACCTCCAGATATATATGAATGTGGATTCATATCTCAAAGATTTTTCAATGGCCAAGGATGCGATATACCGCGCAACAGGCGACAGGTGCGCCATATTCCGCTTTCCCGGAGGCAGTATAAACGTCTTCAATTCCCGTATATACGGAGAGCTGACGGCTGAAATGCTGCGCCGCGGGTTCAAATTTTATGACTGGAACGTCTCCGCGGGAGATGCCGTCAAAAAGACGATAAAAAAGAACATCATCGACAACGTGGCGAACAACGTTAGGCGGGACCAGCCAAATATCGTCCTGATGCATGATACTTCGGAACTCTCGCTCACCTCGCTTGAACAGATCATTCTGCGCTTAAAAAAAGAGAATTACATTTTTAAAGCGCTCGGCAACGAAGACAGGCCCATCACGTTTACACACATAAAATAAGAGATAGGGAGAAAGAATTCATGGATTATCGCCAGAATTTCAAAACCGCCTTAAAAGAGATATTCCTGTTGCATAAAAACCAGAATAGGGAAGAGAGACCGACGGAGAAACAGGACATCGCCGCGCTTGTCACAGAGGCGGAGACTGCGGCGCCTAAGCTGGTACTTACACAGCCAAGGAAGAATGACCGCAAAAAATCTGATCCCTCTGTCATCTCCGAAGATACTGCCATCAACGGCGAGGTCGTTTCGAAAGGAAGTTTGGATATACGCGGCAGCATCATTGGAAATGTCATCACCAAAGGCGACATCGTCATATCAGGCAGCGTTGAAGGGAATATCTCGGGAGAAAATATCGACCTCAAGGCATGCAAGATCACCGGGGACCTCGCCGCGGAGGGCACGATAAAGATAGGCAAAGACACGGAGATCGTCGGCTCGATGATATCCAAGGAGATATTTGTGGACGGCAAGGTATCGGGGAACATCTCGTCGTCTGCGGACGCCTATTTCAGACAGGGAGCTTTCGTCATCGGCAGCGTCACGACGAACATGATAGCGATTGAAAGAGGCGGCGTTATCTGCGGCGAGGTAACCATCGGCAGCGCAGCGCTGAACGGCGACCCGCAGAACAGATCGGAAGAAACCAGGATGAGAATCCAGGCGGGGGAATAGCGGGACGCCGGGAATAGGCGTCGCTGTATAGTCATGTCGGACATTTTTTGCCGGGATAATTTTTTTTCGCTGTTCAACAAAACTATCAAAAGAGAGGGGCTCACAGCAAAGTTAGCCGTGGAATTTTTTTGCATACTCGCCGGGATCGCGGGACCGCGCAGAGACATCGCCAGACGTAACCTGGAGTTCGTCTTTCCCTCAAAGCCGAAGTTCAAGAGAGAGCAAATAATGAAGGAATCGTATAAAAACCTCTTATGGAGCTTTTTCGAATACGCCGCATGGCAGAAGGACCCCGCTTACGTGAACAGGGTCGCCGCTGAGGTCAGGGGATTCGAACACATTGAGAAGGCTATTTCAAACGGCAGACGGGTCATTGCCGTATCGGCTTGCCTGGGCAACTGGCCGCTCATCGCCGCCTGGATGGAGGGACAGATGCGTTTTTCGTGCCTCTTCGGCAGGCATGATGAAATATCCGCTTTAAATGACAAATCGCTGTCAGAACTACTCGCTTTCGAGTTTCAGAAGAGCGACGTCATTTGCGTCGCGGGAGACCGGCACGGAGGGAGCAGCGGCTCCCAACTGCCCTTTCTCGGGCAAATGGCGAATACCGGTACGCTTGCCGCCCGCTGCGCGCTGCTGAGTGAAGCTGCGGTACTGGTCGTCACCTGCACCCGGATATCTCCCTACCGATGCAGGATAAATATCGGCTTTCCTCCCGAAGACGGCGCGCAGGGGGATATGACCGAGGTCGACTTTTTGACGCTGCAGATAAACAGGGAGCTGGAAAGGCGCATACTGCAGTTTCCGGAACAATGGCTGTGGCAGCAGAAGAGATTCATCGGAGAGGTCGACGAGCGGCTGTAGCGGGCGCGCCGCCGGTCGACGCCGCTGACGGTCCGCTGTTTCCGTCAAAAGACTTGACGCGTTTGTCGGGATGGCGCTTTTTTATCTTGACTTTTGCACCCCGCGAAGGTATTTTTGAGGAATTATAGAGGGAGGTGGCGCTGTCATGAGGGAATGTATGGAGTCAAAGAACCTGCATCTGCGGCTGAGGAAGGTCGCCGGACAGGTGAACGCCGTCGAGCGGATGATCGACGAGGACGTACCCTGCGAGGATGTCCTCATCCAAATCAACGCGGCGAAGAACGCGCTGCATAAGATCGGGCAGATAGTACTCGAGGGACACCTCAGGCACTGTGTGCGCCGCGGCATAGAGAACGGCGACGCCGAAAATACGATCAGCGATTTCATTAAGACACTCGAACATTTTTCACGCATGTCATAAAAAATCCCCTCCGCTGTCTTGACAATCTCTATTTTTCTGATATACATATACCTATACGGGTATATGTATATCAGAAAGGAGTTCTTGATATGAAAGAGCGGCACAAAATAGAGCGGGAAAACAGTGATAACCATGAGCACGGGCATAGCTGCCGGAACGAACATGAGCATGACCACGGCCATGAAGACGAAGAGATGGGCTGCGGCTGCGGCCACTCTCACGGAGAGGGCGGCGGCGTTAAGGGGACGCTGATACAGTTATGCGCCGCCTTTGCGATAGCGGCGATTGCGGCCTTTGCGCCGCTTCCGCAGTATGTCAGAGCCGCGGGGTTCGCCGCGGCCTATCTGCTCGCGGGATGGCGGGTGCTTCTCGCGTCGCTGCGCAATATTTCTCGCGGCGAAGTATTTGACGAAAATTTCCTGATGTCCGTCGCCTCGCTGGGAGCCTTTGCCATCGGAGACATGGCGGAGGCGGTGGCGGTAATGATCTTTTACGGCATCGGCGAGATGCTCCAGGACTCCGCGGTGGCGAAGTCAAAGCGCAGTATCGAAAGCCTGATGGATCTGCACAGCGACTACGCCAGCGTACTGCGCGGCGGCCAACTGGTACGGGTCGCTCCAGAGGAGGTCATGGTCGGCGAGACGGTCTCCGTCCGCCCGGGGGAGAAGATCCCGCTCGACGGCACCGTGGTCTCCGGCACCTCTTTTCTTGACACAAGGGCGCTCACCGGCGAATCGGTTCCCCGCCGCGCCGCGCCGAATGACGAGGTGCTTTCCGGATCCGTCAGCACCGACGGAGCGCTGGAGATACGCGTGACAAAGCCCTTTTCGGAGTCCGCCGTCTCAAAGATTCTGGAGCTGGTGCGCGGCGCGGCGGCCAAAAAGTCCGCAACCGAGAGGTTCATCACAAAGTTCGCGCGCTGGTATACGCCGACCGTCGTCGCCCTCGCGGTGATGGTGGCGCTGCTGCCGCCGCTCGCGGGCTACGGGAGCTATTCGGTATGGTTCTATAAGGCGCTCTCTTTCCTCATCATCTCGTGCCCCTGCGCCCTCGTCCTCTCAATCCCGCTCAGCTTTTTCGGCGGTATCGGCGGCGCGGCGAGGAACGGAATTCTCGTAAAGGGAAGCACATATCTTGAGACGATGAGCAAACTTGGCACTATCGCCTTCGACAAGACGGGAACGCTGACGCGGGGCGTCTTTAAGGTCACGGAGCTGCTGCCGGCCGACGGCGTTTCGCAGGACGAGCTGCTCCGGTACGC